>NZ_CP015079.1:2500975-2813597 GCF_001653335.1 Nocardioides dokdonensis FR1436 | reverse complement strand
CCCGGTCCGGCTGCGCACCCGGGTCCGCACCCTCGAGGCCGACGGGGCGGGAGGCTACGTCGTGCGCACCGACACCGGCGACCACCACTGCAGCAACGTGGTGGTCGCGACCGGGACGTTCGGCCGGACCCCGCACGTCCCCGACCTCGCCGACCGGCTCGACCCGTCCATCCTGCAGCTGCACTCCAGCGAGTACCGCCGCCCCGGCCAGCTCCGTGACGGCCCCGTCCTGGTGGTCGGTGCGAGCCACTCCGGCTCCGACATCGCCTACGAGGCCGCCGCGACCCGCACCACCATCCTGGCCGGCCGGGACTGCGGACAGATCCCGCCCCGGTTGGACACCGCGAAGATGCGCCTGCTCTTCCCGGTGCTGATGCTCGTGTGGAACCACGTGCTCAACCGCCGTACCCCGGTCGGGCGTCGGGCGATGCCCCACATCCGTCACCACGGCGGCCCGATGCTCCGGGTCAAGCGCTCGGACCTCGCGGACCGCGGTGTCGAGCGGGTGACCTCCCGGGTCGAGGCCGTCGAGGACGGGCGCCCGGTCGTCGACGGCACCCCGCGCGACGTGGCCACCGTGGTCTGGGCGACGGGTTTCCGACAGACCTACGACTGGATCCACCTGCCCGTCCTGGGCGACGACGGCTGGCCGCGGGAGATGCGGGGGGTGGCCACCGACGCGCCGGGGCTCTTCTTCGGGGGACTGTGCTTCCAGTACTCGTTCACCTCGATGCTGCTGGCCGGCGCCGGCAGGGACGCCGGCCACGTCGTCGACCGGATCGCCGCGCGCCGGCGTCGTACGAGCCTCGACGCGGTCGCCTGAACGGGCCTACTCTCGGTGGGGAGGACACCCCACGATGAGCGTGACCCGGTTGGAGCAGGCCCGCGCCGACTTCGAGCGCGGCGACTGGGCAGCGGCGCACGCCGCCTGGGCAGCGACCTCCCCCGAGTCGATGTCGACGTCCGACCTCGGCGACCTCGCCACCGCTGCGGAGCTGGTGGGCCGGCACGCCGAGACGGTGGCGGCGCTGCAGCGGGCCTTCACCCGCAGCCACGACGCGGCCGACCTGCCCGCGGCCGTGCGGTACGCCTTCCGGCTGGCGATGAACACGGCCGCGCACGGACAGCCTGCCCTGTCGGCCGGGTGGGCGGCCCGGGCGGAGGGGCTCGTCGCGGAGCTGGACGAGGCAGCGGCCGAGCACGGCTGGGTCGCGTTCCTGCGGATGTTCCGAGCCCTGGGCGCCGGGGCCTTCGCGGAGGCCGGCGCCTGCGCGGACCGGGTCACCGAGGCCGGGCACCGCCTCCGCGACCCCGACCTGGTCGCCATGGGCACCTGTGCGCAGGGGCGGATCGCGATGTATGCCGGCCGGGTTCCCGCCGGCCTGGCCCTGCTCGACGAGGCCATGGTGCGGGTGGTGGCGGGCGAGGCGTCGCCGGTGATCGCGGGCCACGTCTACTGCACGGCGATCGAGGGGTGCCAGGAGGTCGGTGACCTCGCCCGGGTGGCGGAGTGGACCGCCGCGCTGGAGCAGTGGTGCACCCGGCAACCGGGGCTGCTGGCCTTCACCGGCCAGTGCTCCGTGCACCGCGGCCAGCTGATGCGCCTGCACGGGCAGTGGGGCGGGGCGCTCGCCGAGCTCGAGCTCGCCTGCCGGCGCTACGAGCAGGTGCAGGCACCCGACGCCGCCGGGGCGGCGTCGTACGAGCGAGGGGAGGTGCTGCGCCTGCAGGGCGACCACACGGCGGCCGAGGAGGCCTACGCCCTGGCGGCGGACCGGGGCTACGACCCGCAACCGGGGCTGGCGCTGCTGTGGGTCGACCGCGGACGCACCGCGGCCGCCCGGGCGGCGGTCGGACGGCTGCTGGACGAGACCGGCGGGCCGGTCCAGCGCTCCCGGCTGCTGCCGGCCGCGGTGGAGGTGCTGCTCGAGTGCGCGGAGCACCAGCGGGCCCGGGAGCTGGTCGACGAGCTGGACCGGCTCGCCGAGGACTTCGGCTGCGCAGGGCTGCTCGCCGCGGCCGCGGCCGCGCACGGCGCCGTCGAGCTGGCGGCAGGTGACGCCGCCGGCGCCCTGCCCTACCTGCGCAAGGCGTCCACCGCCTGGGCGGCCCTCGGCTGTCCCTACGAGGTCGGCCGGGTGCGGGTGCAGGTGTCCCGTGCCCTGGAGGCGCTGGGCGACCGCGAGTCGTCGCTGGCCGAGCTGGACGCCGCCCGCCGCACCTTCACCGGGCTCGGCGCGGGTCCGGCGCTCGCCGAGGTGGACCGGCTGCGGCACCCGCAGGTCCTGCCCGGCAGCCTGACCGCACGCGAGGTCGAGGTGCTGGCCCTGGTCGCGGTCGGGCACAGCAACGCGCAGATCGCAGCCGAGCTGGTGCTCAGCGAGAAGACCGTGGCCCGGCACCTGAGCAACATCTTCACCAAGCTCGGCGTGGGCTCCCGCACCGCGGCCGCTGCGTTCGCCTACGAGCACGACCTGGTCTGACGCCCCTCCGGTCAGAGGCCGGCCAGCACCGCCGCGGCCTTCTCGGCGTCGGCCCTCGTGACTCCGAGATGGGTCACCAGGCGCACCGTCCGCGGCCCGACGGTGGCCACCCGGACGCCGGCGTCGGCGGCGCGAGCGACGAAGTCGGGGGCGTCGTCGTGCGGCACGACCACGATGTTGGTGTCCACGCCGGCGGGGTCGACGCCGCAGGCCTCGGCCAGCAGCCGGGCGTGCTCGTGGTCGTCGGCCAGCCGGTCGAGGTGGTGGTCGAGGGCGTGCCGCCCGGCCGCGGCCAGGATGCCGACCTGCCGCATCCCGCCGCCCATCCGCTTGCGGCGCACCCGCGCCTCGACCATGGCGTCGGCGCTGCCGACCATCAGCGAGCCGACCGGGGCGCCGAGGCCCTTGGACAGGCAGACCGCCATCGTGTCGGCGACGGCGCCGTACTCCGCCAGCGGGGTGCCGGTCGCGACGTGGGCGTTCCACAGCCGGGCGCCGTCCATGTGCACGGCGATGCCGGCGCCGTCAGCGAGCTCGCGCAGGTCGCGCAGGTCGCTCATCGGCAGCACCGTGCCGCCCGCGAAGTTGTGGGTGTTCTCGACCGAGACCGCCGCGGTGCGCACGAAGAACGGGCCCATGTCCGGGGCGACCAGCGAGGCCACGGCGCCGAGGTCGAGCTGCCCGCGCGGGTGGATCCAGGTGCGCATGGTCAGCCCGGAGATCGCGGCGTGGGCGCCGAGCTCGGCCCGCGCGATGTGCGCGGAGGCCTCGCACAGCACCTCCTGGCCGGGCTCCACCAGGGCGCGCACGGCCAGCACGTTGGCCATCGACCCGGTGGGCATGAACAGCGCCGCCTCGTGGCCGAGCAGCCCCGCGACGTGCTCCTCGAGGTCGAGGACGGTCGGGTCCTCGCCGTACACGTCGTCGCCCACCTCGGCGCGGGCCATGGCGGCCCGCATCGACTCGGTCGGCTTCGTGACGGTGTCGCTGCGGAGGTCGATCATCAGGCGTCGCGCAGCATCTCCGCGACCAGGAACGCCGTCTCCAGGGACTGCACCCGGTTGAGCCGCGGGTCGCAGACCGACTCGTAGCGGTTGCCGAGGTCCATCTCGGCCAGCTCCTCGCCACCACCGACGCACTCGGTGACGTCGTCGCCGGTGAGCTCGATGTGGATGCCGCCGGGCCAGGTGCCCAGCGAGCGGTGCACGTCGAAGAAGCCCTGCAGCTCGTCGATGACGTCCTCGAACTTGCGGGTCTTGTAGCCCGAGGAGGCCTCGAAGGTGTTGCCGTGCATCGGGTCGCAGACCCAGGCGACGTGCAGGCCGGCGGCCGTGACCTTCTCGACCAGGTCGGGCAGGCCGTCGCGGATCTTGCCCGCGCCGAAGCGGGTGATGAAGGTCAGGCGACCCGGCGTGTTGTCGGGGTTGAGCTTGGCGGCCAACGCGATCGCGTCGTCGGCGGAGGTCGTGGGGCCCAGCTTCACACCGATCGGGTTGCGGATCCTGCTGAGCAGCTCGACGTGGGCGCCGTCGAGCTGGCGGGTGCGCTCGCCGATCCACACGAAGTGGCCCGAGACGTCGTACGGCGCGTCGGTGCGCGAGTCGATGCGGGTCATGGCGTGCTCGTACTCCAGCACCAGCGCCTCGTGGCTGGAGTGGAAGTCGACGCGGCGGAACTCGTCGGGGTCGGCGCCGATGGCGTGCATGAAGGTCAGCGCGCGCTCGATCTCGCCGGCCATCGTCTCGTAGCGCTGCCCGGCGGGGCTGGAGCGCACGAAGTCGGTGTTCCAGGTGTGCACCTGGCGCAGGTCGGCGTAGCCACCGGTGACGAAGGCGCGCACCAGGTTGAGGGTGGCCGCGGAGGAGTTGTAGACGTCGACGAGGCGCTGCGGGTCGGGGATCCGCGAGGCCTCGTTGAACTCGTAGCCGTTGACGGCGTCGCCGCGGTAGGCCGGCAGCGTGATGCTCTGGCCGTCGACGACGCGGGTCTCGTTGTCGGAGGAGCGCGGCTTGGCGTACTGGCCCGCGAGGCGACCGACCTTGACCACCGGCACGGAGGCGGCGTACGTCAGCACGACAGCCATCTGCAGCAGCACGCGCAGCTTGTTGCGGACGTTGTCGGCGGTGACGCCGGCGAAGGTCTCGGCGCAGTCGCCGCCCTGGAGCAGGAAGGCCTCGCCGCGGGTGACCGCGGCGATCTTCTCGGTCAGGTCGTCGCACTCACCCGCGAAGACCAGCGGGGGCATGGTGCGCAGCTTCTGGACGGCGGTGTCGACAGCGGCACGGTCGGGGTACGACGGCTGCTGGGCCGCTCCGCGGGCGTGCAGGCTCTCGAGGTCGGGGATGGCGCTCACCGTGCCAGCCTACGTCTGTCCGGGCGCCCCTCCGATTCGCGGCCCGGTCGTGGGACGCGGCTCACCCGCTGGCCGGATCCTCACTGCTCCTCGAGGTGGTCGATGTCGCGGAACCCGGTCTTCTTGGCCCGCACCCCCCGGTTGGTCAGCCAGGACAGCAGCCACAGGGCCACGCCGATGAGCAGGAGGTAGCCGGCGATGGAGTACTGGATGTAGTCGTCGTCGTTGCGGGCCCACGGCCCGACCAGGAACGCCGCGGTGACGGCACCGGCGTACGGCACCCAGCCGGGGGCCCGGAAGACGGGCTCGGTGCGGGTGTCGCGGCGCAGCACCAGGCAGGCGATGTTGACCACCGTGAAGACCGCCAGGAGCAGGAGTCCGGTCGTGCCGGCCAGGGCCACGACGATGTCGCTGTCGGAGCGCAGCCGCACGAAGGTGATCAGGCCCAGCGCCATCAGTGTGGTGAACACGATCGCGGCCCACGGTGAGCGGCGCCCGGGGAGGACGGCGGACAGCGAGCGCGGCAGCACGTCCTGCTTGGCCATCCCGTAGATGAGCCGGCTGGCCATCAGCATGTTGATCAGGGCCGTGTTGGCGACCGCGAAGACGGTGAGGAACGGGAAGATGTCGTCGATGGGCAGGCCCGGGGCGCCGACGCGCACGACGTCGAGCAGGATGCCTGCCTCGGGGTTGACCGGGTCGGCGATGTCGCCGGGCGGGATGACCACCACCACGGTGATGGCGACCAGCACGTAGATCACCGCACAGATCCCCAGGCCGGTGAGCATGACCCGCGGGAAGGTGCGCCCGGGGTCCTCGACCTCCTCGACCATGTTCACCGAGTCCTCGAAGCCCACCATCGCGAAGAACGCCACGGTGGTGGCGATGGTGATGGCGACGAAGACGTTCTTGTCCCCCGAGGACTCGAAGACCACGATCCGCCCGACGTCGCCGTCGGAGGCCATCGCCCAGAAGCCGATGGCGATGATCACGCCGAGCGCGAGCACCACCACGGAGGTCAGCACCACGTTGAACTTCACGCTCTCGCCGACGCCGCGCAGGTTCACCAGCGCCAGCAGCACCATGAAGCCCAGGGCCACGAGCAGGGTGGCGGTGTCCCCGGTCGGCACGCCGCCGACCAGCCCGTCGAGGCCGAGGAGCAGGTTGGAGGCGACCAGGCCCGAGGAGGTGGAGGCGCTGGTGATGCCCGAGCAGACGACCGCGAAGGCGACGATGAAGGTCAGGAAGTGCACGCCGAAGGCCTTGTGCACGAAGAGCGCCGCCCCGGCCGCCTGCGGGTGCTTGGTGACCAGCTCGAGGTAGGACATGGCGGTGAGCGCGGCCACCGAGAAGGCGACCAGGAACGGCACCCAGGCGACGCCGCCGACCTCACCTGCGACGTCCCCGGTGATGGCGAACACGCCGGCTCCGATGATGTCGCCGATGATGAAGAAGAGCAGCAGCCGCGGGCCGATGACCCGTTTGAGCCCGCCCTGGTCACTGCTGCCCACCTGCTCGGTGGCGGTCTGCGTCCCCATGGGTCCTCCGGTTGCCGTGGCGCTGGTGGGGACACTCTGCCCACCAGGCGACCCGCCTCAAACGGACCATCTGCGTGGATGCCGCTCCTGCGACCGCGAATGAGACACTTATGTCTCAACAGCGACACACTTGTCCCAGGAGCTCGACCATGACCCAGCGCGACGACGCCCGCGACGCCGCACGGCGCCACCTCAACGAGGACCCCACGCTCAGCCTCGGCGACCTCGCCGCCCGCATCGGCATCGCCCGCGCCACCCTGCACCGGCACTTCTCCACGCGCGAGGCGCTCCTCACCGAGATCGGCAGCGCCTCGCTCGACAGCTGGGAGGAGTCGCAGCAGCGCTCCGAGCAGGCAGCCGCGATCGCCTCGGGCGACCCGGTCCGGCTGCGCGCCTGCATCGAGGAGCACCTGCGCGACTGCGTAGCCGACGCCGAGGAGTTCGGCTTCGCGCTCACCGACCACTTCCTGTCGCACTCCCCCGCGCTCGTCGAGCGGGCGACCGACCTGGAGACGCGGGACGTCGCGATGTACGCCGCGGCGCAGCAGGCCGGGGTGCTGCGCAACGACCTGCCCGCCGCCTGGCTCAGCCACGCGGTCTGGGGCCTGATGATCGGCTCCCGCAACGCCCTGCGCGCCGGCGACGTGGCCCGCCGCCCGCTCGAGGACATCGTCATCTCCACCTTCCTGGACGGGGTGTCCGCCCGATGAGCACGCGCACCTCGACCACGCCGCCCCGGCCGACCCCGGCACCGGGCCCCGCGGCCCCGCTCTCGCGCCGGCGGCGCTGGGCCGGCCTGGCGGTGCTCAGCGCCAGCCTGCTCGTCGTGGTGATGGACATGACGATCCTCAACCTGGCCCTGCCCTCGATCACCCGCGACCTGCGCCCCGACTCCGTCGAGCTGCTGTGGATGGTCGACGCCTACCCGCTGGCGCTGGCCGGGCTGCTGGTGACCGCCAGCGTCCTCGGCGACCGGTGGGGCCGCCGGCGGGTGCTGATGACCGGCTTCGCGCTGTTCGCCCTGGCCTCGCTCGGCGCCCTGGTCGTCACCGGCCCGGCCGGGCTGATCGCCGTACGCGCCCTGCTCGGCGCCGGCGGCGCGATGATCATGCCGTCGACGCTGTCGCTGGTCCGCACCCTCTTCAGCGACCCCCGCGAGCGGGCCACCGCCCTGGGGGTCTGGGGCTCCACCGCGGCGGTCGGCGCCGCCGTCGGCCCGATCGCGGGTGGTCTCCTGCTCGAGCACTGGAGCTGGCACGCCGCGTTCCTGGTCAACGTCCCCGTCATGGCGCTGGCGCTGGTCGCCGCCTGGACGCTGCTGCCCGAGAGCCGGTCGGCGAGGCCCGGTCGCCTCGACCCGGTCTCGGTGGCGCTCTCGGCACTGGGCATGGTCGGCTTCGTCTACGGCGTCAAGCAGGTGGCCCAGGACGGCGCGGAGCTCCTCCCCCTCACGGCGCTGGTGCTGAGCATCGTCCTGATCACCGCGTTCGTGCGCCGCAACCTGGTCGTCGACCGGCCCATGCTCGAGGTGCGGCTGCTGGGTCAGCGCACCTTCGGCGCCGGCGTCGTCACCGCCCTGGTCACGAGCATCGCGATGGCCGCGGTGTTCCTGCTCGTCAGCCAGTGGCTGCAGCTGGTGCAGGGCTGGTCACCGCTGCAGTCGGGCCTGGCGCTGCTGCCGGCGGCGGTCACCGGCGTGCTGGCCGGACCGCTCGCCCCCGCCCTCGCGGCCCGGATCGGGGCGCGCGCCGTGCTGGTGGGCGGACTCGTCTCCGGCGGCCTGGGCTTCGGCTTGATCGGCGTGCTGCCCCCACCGCTGCCCTACGTCGGGGTCGCCATCGGGCTGGGCCTCGTGGGGCTGGGCACCGCCTCGCTGGCGGTCGCCTCCGCGGTGATCATGTCCGCCGCCCCGGCCGACCACGCCGGCAGCGCGGCCGCGATCGAGGAGTCGAGCTACGAGCTGGGCGCCGTCCTGGGCGTGGCCGTGCTCGGCAGCCTGGCCGCATCGGTCTATCGCTCCGGCCTCCCCACGAGTGCGCTCGGCGGGCTCCCGGCTGCTGACGCCGTGACCGCTCGCGAGTCGATCGGCGGCGCGGTCGAGGTCGCCTCCCAGGGTGGACCGGGCACCGCGGAGCTGCTGGTGACCGCCCAGGGCGCCTTCACCGAGGCCCTGGCCGGCGCCGGCCTGGCCGGCAGCGTGCTGATGCTGCTCGCCGCGGTGCTGGTCGCCCGCCTGGCGCCGCGGGACCTCGACGTCTCCGCGGGGCACTGAGTCCTCCCTGCGGGGTCCTGGCCCTCTGCGACGTGCGCCTCAGCCGAAGAAGACCTCGGCCTCGGCGAACTCGGCGGCGCTGACGGTCTTGAGCTCGCCGGTGCCCTCGAGCAGCGGGACCCGCTCGATGCGGGTGCCGCGCAGCGCCATCATCGTGCCGAAGTCACCCGCCGCGACCGCGTCGGCGGCGTGGATGCCGAAGCGGGTCGCGAGCCAGCGGTCGAAGGCGGTCGGGGTGCCGCCGCGCTGGATGTGGCCCAGCACGACCGCCCGCGCCTCCTTGCCGGTGCGCTGCTCGATCTCGTGGGCGAGCCGGTCGCCGATGCCGCCCAGCCGCACGTGCCCGAAGGCGTCCTTGGCCCCCGACGAGACCGTCATGTCGCCGCCGTCCCGGGGCACCGCGCCCTCGGAGACGACGATGATCGGGGCGTACTCGCTCTCGAAGCGGGTCAGCACGTGGTCGCAGACCGCCTCGATGTCGAAGGGCTGCTCGGGGATGAGGATCGCGCTCGCGCCCCCGGCCATCCCGGCGTGCAGGGCGATCCACCCGGCGTGGCGGCCCATCACCTCGACCACGAGGACGCGGTGGTGCGACTCGGCCGTGGTGTGCAGGCGGTCGATCGCCTCGGTGGCGATGTTGACCGCGGTGTCGAAGCCGAAGGTGAAGTCGGTGCCGGACAGGTCGTTGTCGATGGTCTTCGGCACGCCCACGACGTGCACCCCGAGGTCGGCGAGCTTGGTGGCCACCCCGAGGGTGTCCTCGCCGCCGATCGCGACGAGGGCGTCGACGCCGTCGGCGGCCAGGTTCTCCCGGATGCGCTCCACGCCGTGCTCGAGGGCGAAGGGGTTGGTGCGTGACGACCCCAGGATGGTGCCGCCGCGCGGCAGGATCCCGCGGCACTGCTCGATCCCCAACGGCATGGTCAGGCCCTCGAGGGGGCCCTGCCACCCGTTGCGGTAGCCGAGCATCTCGAACCCGTGGTCACGGACCCCACGGCGCACGACGGCGCGGATCACGGCGTTGAGGCCGGGGCAGTCCCCGCCTCCGGTCAGGACTCCGACTCGCATGTCCACGACCCTAGCCCCTCAGACGGCCAGCGGCTCGGGGGCGTCGGAGACCCGGTCGGCCGCCAGCGGCAGCACCTCGCCCAGGCGCACCGCGACCGCAGCACCCACGAGCGCGACGACGCCGAGCACCGCCCAGATCGGCCACACCCCCCGCTCGAGCAGCCACGCGAAGCTGACCGGCGCCACGGCGCCGGCGACGTTCCAGGCCAGCTGCACCAGCGAGAGGTAGCGACCGCGCAGGTGGTCCGGCGCCGCTTCCGCCGACAGGGCGCCGTGCACCGGCCCGCCGAGGAGCTCGCCGGCGGTGTAGACGACCGAGCCCAGCAGCAGCGCCACCACCGCGAACGCCACCGGCAGCGCCCCGGCGAGCAGCAGCAGTCCGTAGGAGAGGGCGAAGGTGATGTGCGCCAGCAGCAGCACCCGCCACCGCCGGGCTCCGGTCATCGCCCGCACCACCAGCCCCTGGCCGACTCCCACCAGCACCGTGTTGAGGGTGAAGACCGCGCCGGTCACCCAGCCCGGCAGACCCAGCACGGTGGTGGCGTAGACGGGCATCGCCACGTTGAGCACCATCATCGCCAGGGCGTAGGCCAGCTGGCCGGTCACCAGCAACCGGTAGGGCCGGTCGCGCAGCACGGTGCTCCACGAGCCGGGCTCGGGCCGGTGCCCGCCGGCCGCGGTGGCCGGCACCGAGAGCAGCAGCGCGAAGGCCACGGCGTACGAGACGGCGTTGACCACGACCACCGCGGCGTACGCCGTCGGGGTGCCGAGCGTGATCGCGAGCCCGGCCGCCAGCCCGCCGAGCGCGAAGCCGACGTTGCGCAGCGCACTGAGGAACCCGAACCAGCGCTCGCGCTCGCCGGGGCGCGAGATGGCGGCGACGATGTTGCCGTAGGAGCCCCAGAACGCCGTGCGCCCCAGGGTGACGACCACGGTCCACAGCACGACCGCCGCGAACGACCCGGTGACGAGGTAGGCCAGGAACCCGACGCCCTGGAGCGCGTTGCCGACCAGCAGCACGGTCTTGGCGCCGAAGCGGTCGACGACCCCGCCGAGCAGGGGCCCGGCGGGCAGCGCGACGAGCGCCGCCAGCGAGAGCGCGGCGCCGACGCGGACCAGGCCGAGGTCGGTGGTGACCAGGAAGTACAGGACCGACACCGGCATGAAGACGCCGCTGCCGACGGCGTCGATGGCGATGGCGGTCACGAAGCGGCGGTGGTCCCCGAGAGAGGGCCACCCCATGCGATCGGTCCAGCTGGTCGGGTGCGGCACGCGAGCATCCTCACCGCTGGGTGGGCAGCACCGCCACCTCTCCCAGGATCGCTAGAGTCGCGGCATGACGTTCTCGATCGTGGCCCGGTCCGCCGACGGCGAGTCCTGGGGGGTGGCGGTGGCCTCGAAGTTCCTCGCGGTCGGAAGTGCGGTGCCGGCGGCGGTCGCCCAGGTCGGCGCGATCGCGACCCAGGCCGACGCCAACGTCGCCTACAAGGGGCTCGCCCTCTCCCACCTCGACGAGGGCGCCACCGCCTCGGTGGCGCTGGACCGGCTGCTCGAGGAGGACGAGGGGCGCGAGCACCGCCAGGTGGGCATCGTCGACGTCGACGGCGGCGCCGCCACCTTCACCGGTCCCGCGTGCCTGGACTGGGCCGGCGGGCGCAGCGGAGCCGGGTACGCCGTCCAGGGCAACGTCCTGGTCGGTGAGGAGGTGGTCGCCGCGATGGAGACCGCCTTCCTCGGCTCGGACCCCGACGCCCCGCTCGGGGCGCGGCTGCTGGCGGCGCTCGCCGCCGGCGACGACGCCGGCGGGGACCGCCGCGGCCGGCAGTCGGCGGCGCTGCTGGTGGTGCGCGACGAGGCGGGCTACGGCGGCCTGGACGACATCGAGGTCGACCTGCGCGTCGACGACCACCCCACGCCGGTGGTCGAGCTGGCCCGGCTGCTCGACCTCAACGAGCTCTACCTGACCGCCTCCACCGAGGACGAGAAGGTGCCGGTCACCCCGGAGCTCGAGGCCGAGCTCGAGGCCTTCGCCGCCGACGCCGGGCACCGCGACTTCCGGGCCTGGGTGGGCACCGAGAACTACGAGATGCGGGTCGCGCCCGACCTGGCCTGGATCGACCGGCGGATCCTGGCCGTCGTGCGCCGCGGAGCCGCATGAGCCCTGTGCTGGGCATCGATGCCGGAAGCACCGGGGTCACCGCGGTCGTCGTGGACGTCGACGGCTCGATCCGCAGCCACGCCCGCCGGGACCTCGCACAGCACCACCCCGAGCCAGGATGCGTGGAGCATGCACCCGAGGAGATCTGGCAGGCCACGCTCGAGGCGGTGCGACAGGTGCTGGCTCGCACCGACGCCGCCGGCCTCACCGGCATCGGGATCACCGACCAGCGCGACACCCTGCTCCTGTGGGACCGCGAGACGCTGGGGGCCCCGCGGCGCGCCATCGGCGGGCAGGACCGGCGTACGACGCAGGTCTGCGCGCGGCTGCGCGCCGAGGGACACGAGGCGCGGGTCCGCGCGCTGACCGGCCTGCCGCTCGACCCGCGCTTCGCCGCCACCCGGCTCACCTGGCTCGCCGAGCACGAGCCGCGCACCTGGGGCCTCGTCGAGGCGGACCGGTACGCCGTCGGCTCGGCCGGCTCCTACCTCGTGGCCCGGATGACCCGCGGGGTCGAGCACGTCACCGACGTGTCGAACGCGTCCCGCACGCTGCTCCTCGACCTCACCACCGGCGACTGGTCAGACGAGCTGTGCGCGCTGTTCGGGGTGCCTCGCGACGCCCTGCCCGAGATCGTGCCGAGCTGGGGGGAGGTCGCCACCACCGACCCGCGCTCGTTCCTCGGCCTGTCCCTGCCGGTCACGGGCCTCGCGGGCCACGGACCGGCGGCGCTCGTCGGCCGGGCCTGCTTCGACGCGGGCGACACCCAGTGCACCTACGCCGCCGCCTCGACGATCGTGACCCACACCGGCGCCGAGCCGGTCCGCTCCGACGGCGGGCTGCTGACCACCGCGGCCTGGCGCTCCCCGGCCGGCCGGGACGCCTTCGCCCTCGAGGGCACCGCCCCCGCCGCCGATGGCGAGTCGGTCGAGGCGGTCGCCTCCGGGGTGGGCGACGTCCTGGCAGCGCTGCCGGTGCTCACCTCGGTGCGCGTCGACGGCCCCGCCAGTGCTGACGACCTGCTGTGCCAGCTCCAGGCCGACCGGACCGGCCGCCCGGTCGAGCGAGCGGCGCGGGACCACGCCGGCGCGGGCCCGCGGGGCGCGGCGTACCTCGCCGGCCTCGGCACCGGGCTGTGGCCCTCCACCGACGCGCTGCGCGACCTCTGGCCCCTCGACCGCCGCTTCACCCCCCGCGAGTCGGCGCAGATATCACTCTGAGTCGGCGCAGATATGCGCCGGGTCAGAGCGATATCTGCGCCGGGTCAGCGGAGGGCTTCGGCGGCGCCGGCACGCTCGACCTCGGCCTGGGCCTCCTCGAGGGCGGCCTGTGCCTCGTCGCGCTCCTCCTCGGCGTCCTCCAGCTCCTCCTCGACGTCCTCGTACGACGCCTCGAGGTCGGCGAGGCGGCGGCGCAGCTCGTCCATCTCCGACTGCACCTGCAGGCCGCGGGCCTCCAGCTCCGCGACCCGAGCCCCGGCCTCGTCGTGGGCGGCCCTGGCCAGGGCCAGCTCGGCCTCGGCCGCCTCCAGCGCTTCCTGGGCGGGTGCCCGGGCCCGGGCACCCGCCTCCGGATCGGGTACGACGCGCAGGTCCGGGCGCGCCGGGGGCGCGGCCTCCTGCCGGTCGACCGCCCGGGCCTCGAAGCCCAGCGCCTGGGGCAGCGCCACCGCCGCGCCGACGTCGACGTCGTCGACCCCGGTGGTGGCGAGCGGGGCGACCAGCAGGCCGCTGCGCACCGCCCGGGCACAGTCCTCGTCGAGGATGGCCGCGGTGAGCGTGGCCTGCACCTGCTCGGCGACGGCCTCGGTGACGCGCAGCCCGTGCTCCCGGGCCAGCCCCCGCGCCGTGGTCGTGAGCGCGGCCGTGAGCTGACGGCGCTGCTTGGTCAGGGTGCGCAGCTCCTCGGCCGACATGCTGGCCTGGGCCCGGCGCAGGGCGGACCCCACGGCCAGCACCTGCTCGACCTGGTCGGTCTCGTGGCGCACCAGCAGGTCGACCACCCAGGCCGCGGTCGACGGCTTGCGCAGGGCCTTGAGGTCGCGGGCCAGGTCGGTGCCCCTGTGCTGCTTGACCAGTGCGTCCCTCGACCCGGTGAACTCGGCGAGCGCCAGTCCGTAGAGCCGATCGGCGAGGTCGAGCAGCGACGACTCCGGCCCGGACCCGGCGTCGTCACTCATCGTCGTCGAGGCCGCGCTCGATGGCCCAGCGGGTCAGCTCGACCCGGTTGTGCATCTGCAGCTTGCGCAGCGTGTTCTGCACGTGGTTCTGCACGGTGCGGTGCGACAGGACGAGCCGCTCGGCGATCTGCTTGTAGGACCAGCCCTTGGCGACCATCCGCAGCACCTCGGTCTCCCGCTCGGTCAGCTCGGGGTGGCCGTCGGGGTCGTCGTCGGGGGTGTCGGAGAGGCGGCGGTACTCCCCCAGCACCAGCCCGGCCAGGCCCGGGGTGAACACCGGGTCGCCGACCGCCACCGCGGCGACCGCGGCCAGCAGCTCCTCGCGGGACGCCGACTTCACCAGGTAGCCGGTGGCGCCGGCCTTGACCGCGGCCAGCACGTCGGCCTGCTCGCCGGAGGCCGAGAGGATCAGCACCCGCGCTGAGGGGTCGACGCCCAGCACGCCGGCGGTGACCTCGACGCCGCTGGGTCCGGGGATCTGCAGGTCGAGCACGACGACCTGGGGGCGCGCGGCGGGGAACCGGGCCAGCGCCTGGTCGCCCGTGGCGGCCACGGCGACCACGTCGTGCCCGGCGGCGGCCAGGTCACGCTCGACCGCGTCGCGCCACATCGGGTGGTCGTCGACCACCATCACCCGCAGCGGGGTGGTCGGGGCGTCGACGGTGGGGTCAGCGGTCATGGCGTCGAGCCTAGGGGGCGCCGAGGCGGAGATAGCGACCGCGCCGGTGCCCCAGCGCGCCGCCCGGACCGTCGTCGTCGCCGACCTCGACGTGCACCAGCCGGCACGCCACCTCGAGCGACCAGCCGATCTCGCGGTGGCCCTCCAGCTCCACCCCGGCCCAGGTGGGCGCGGACACCGGCCGTGGGCCCCACGGCGTCTGCTCGAAGTCGGTGAGCCGGAAGGGGCCGCCGGGGGCCGGCACGGTGCCGGCGAAGGCGTCGGCCAGGTAGCGGTGCTCCCAGGCCAGCAGCGCGACCACCGCCCGGCCGGTGTCGAGCAGGGTCTCGGTGAGGTCGGCCTCGGGGTCGAGCAGGCCCAGCATGCGGGCCGGCTCGCCGTGCGCCAGCACCTGCGACGTCACCGTCAACCCGGCCCGCAGCGCGCCCTCGCCCGCGGCCCACAGCGAGACCGCGCCGCCGAGCCGCCCGCGGAGGCGGCGTACGGGGTCGGGATCGGGGTCGGCGAAGGGGTGCGTGTCGTGGATGGTCATCGCGGCAGCACCAGCTCCCACTCGGTGCCGAACGAGCCGGTGCTCAGGCCGGCGCTGCCGCCGAGGTCCTCGAGGCGCCCGCGGATCGAGCCGCTCACCCCGAGCCGCCCCTCGCCCACGGCCTCGTCGAGACGTCCCTCAGGGATGCCCGGGCCCTCGTCGCGCACCGACACCTCGACCCGGTCGGCCAGCGCCTCGAGCAGCACCCAGGCCCGTGCGGGCCCGCCCTCGGCCGGGGCCGGGACGTGGCGCTGCACGTTGTCGAGGCAGGCCCCGACCGCGGCGACCAGCTCGCTCACCACGTGCTCGGGCAGGCGCACCGACGCCGCCGGCACCGCCACCTCGACCCCGGGGCGCGCGTCGAGCCGGACCAGCTCGGCCGCCAGGTCGGCGGTGCGCTCGGCCGTGCCGGAGTCGCCCGAGACACCGGAGGGGCTCCCGTCGACGGCGTCCTGGGTGCGGATCAGGCCGCGCAGCACGACCTCCTGCTCTCCGGCCAGGCGGCTCAGCTCGGCGCCGTCCCCGCCCAGCTCCCGGCCTCGGCGCTGGACCAGCGCGAGGACCTGGAGCACCCCGTCGTGCACGGCCCGGGCCAGCCGGGTGCGTTCGGCCGCGACCGCCGCGGCCCGCTCGGCCCGGTCCCGCTCGGTCGCCATCTGCTGCAGCGAGGCGGCCATGAAGCCGACGATCGGGCCACCGATGAGGAGCAGGAAGACGTTGCCGTAGACCGACTGGCTGACGTCCTGGCGCACTGCGAGGTCGGTGCCGGCCAGCACGACGGCCGCGACCAGCCCGCCCTGCCAGCGCAGGTGCACGGCCCAGGCGAGGAGGGCGGCCATCACCCAGAAGCCCGGGACCGAGGCGTTGAAGCCGGTGCCCTTGACCAGCGGGCTGGCCAGCAGCGCCACGACGGCCAGCGCGAGGTCGGCGCTCAGCAGCGGCCACCGGCGTCGGGCGGGGGCGGCGTACCAGTGGCCGGCCAGGACGGTCCAGACCACGAGCAGGCCGACGAGCCCCATCCCGAGCATCGGGCGCTGGAAGTTGTCGTAGCGGTAGACGTTGAGGACGACCATGTTGGCCAGCACCACCCAGCGCAGCCAGGCCAGGGCCTGGAAGAGCCGGTCCTCGACCGCCACCGCCGCGGGGTCGGTGGCCCCGCGGAAGAAGAGCGCGAAGCGGGTCAGGACGCCTTCTTCTGCTCGGCAGCGGCCTCGGCGGCCGCGGCGTCGGCCCGCTTGGACTCCTCCTTGGCGCGGGTGGCGTACATGTCGACGTACTCCTGCTCGGAGAGCCGCATGATCTCGTACATGATCTCGTCGGTGATCGAGCGCAGGATGTAGCGATCGTTCTCGAGACCCTCGTAGCGGGAGAAGTCCAGGGGGCGCCCGAAGCGCACCACCGGGCGCGTGAAGGAGCCGAACTTCTTGCCCGGCGGGGCGACCACGTCGGTGCCCACCACCGCGACCGGGATCACCGGCACACCGGTCTCGAGGGCCAGGCGTGCGACGCCGGTCTTGCCGCGGTAGAGCCGCCCGTCGTGCGAGCGGGTGCCCTCGGGGTAGATGCCGAAGAGGCCGCCCTCGCCGAGGACGCGCTTGGCCGACAGCAGGGCCCCGGCGGCAGCGTCCGCGCCGGTGCGGTCGATCGGCACCTGGCCGGAGCCGGAGAAGAAGGTCTTCTGCAGCCAGCCCTTGACCCCGGTGCCGGTGAAGTACTCCGCCTTGGCCACGAAGGTGACCCGGCGCGAGAGCGTGAGCGGCATGAACAGCCAGTCGGCGTACGAGAGGTGGTTGCTGGCCAGGATCGCCGGCCCCTCGTCGGGCACGTGGTCGCCGCCCTCGACCTGGGGCCGGAAGACGATCCGCAGCAACGGACCGATGGCCACCCACTTGAGGAACCAGTAGAACACCGAGACAACCCTCCCCGACCACGTGCGACAGCATCCACGGGAGCCGCCTGGGGCGCCCGCCGCGGACACGACGTGTCGGTCGGTCCACCCGAGGGGCAGCCTAGGGCATGATCTCGGCCATGACCCCTCAGTCCGCGCCGCCGGTGCACCCGCTCGCCTCCCCGTTCACCACCGAGGCGCAGCCCGCCTCGACCGGTGGGCGCCGGGTCGGGGTGCTGCTCAGCCACGGTTTCACCGGCCAGCCCGCCTCGATGCGGCCGTGGGCCGAGGCGCTCGCAGCGATGGGCTACGCCGTCGAGGTACCCCGCCTGCCCGGGCACGGCACCACCTGGCAGGACCTCAACACCTACCGCTGGGACGACTGGTACGCCGAGCTGCGCGCCGCGCACCGTCGCCTCGTCGACCGGTGCGACGTGGTGGTGCTCGCCGGGCTGTCCATGGGCGGCGCGCTGGTGCTGCGCCTGGCCGCCGACAAGCCCTCGGCCACCGAGGTGGCGGGGGTGGTCGTGGTCAACCCGGCCGTGGCCAGCAAGCGTCTCGACGTCAAGCTGCTGCCGGTGCTCAAGCACGTGGTGCCCTCGTTCCCCGGCATCGCCGACGACATCAAGAAGCCCGGCGTCTCCGAGCACGGCTACACCCGCACCCCGCTCAAGGCGGTGCACTCGATGATGCAGGCCTGGCCCGGCCTGGTCCGCGACCTGCCGCAGGTCACCGCGCCGCTGCTCTACGCGCGCTCGAGCGTGGACCACGTGGTCGACGAGTCGTCGGAGCCGTTGATCACCTCGAAGGTCTCCTCGCGCGACGTCACCGTGCTGCGCCTGCCCGAGAGCTACCACGTGGCGACGCTCGACCACGACCTGCCGCTGCTCATCGAGGAGTCGGCGGCCTTCATCGCCCGGGTGACCTCCGACTGAGGACCACCGCCTACGCTCGAAGGGTGCCCCGCGAGAACGACGACGACGCCTGGCGCGCGATCGTCGAGAACTTCGGCGATCGTGCCGATCTCGACGACGCCGGCGCCGCCGAGGTCGCGCCGCCGCCCGCGGTGCCCGAGGAGGACCGGATCCGCCCGGCCGACCCCGAGCCGTACGTCGATCCCCCGGCGCCCGTGCCGGACGACGAGGACCGGTTCGTGCCGCCGGACCCCGCCCCGCTGCCCATCCCGACGCCCGACCGCGGCATCGCCTGGCTCGGTGTCTTCGGTGCTCCGGTGGTGCTGCTGGTCTCGCTGCTGGTCGGCATCGACCTGCCGACCTGGGTCGGCTGGCTGCTGGTGGTCTGGTTCGTGGGTGGCTTCGTCTACCTGGTCCACCAGATGCCGCGCGAGCCCCGCTCACCGTGGGACGACGGCTCCCGGATCTGAGGTCGTGCCCCTCAGCGTGACTCCGGCCGCACGCTGACCCGCACGACTCAGGCCAGGTGGCGGCGCACGAGGTCGGCCGCGCCGACGACGCCGGCCTCGGGCCCGAAGCGCGCGCGCAGCAGCGGGGGTACGACGCGGTGCTCGGCGCCGACGAGCGAGCCTGTCAGCGCGGCGCGCGCGGGCTCGAGGAGCAGGTCGCCCGCGGCCGAGACGCCGCCGCCGACGACCACCACGGCGGGGTCCAGGCCGGCGACCAGGTTGGCCACGCCGACCCCGAGCCAGCTGCCCACCTCGGCGAAGGCCGCGAGCGCCACGGGGTCACCCGCGGCGGCACCCTGGGTGACCATCGGTCCGGTGAGCGTGGCCGGGTCGCCGCCACAGGCCCGGGCCAGCGCGCCGTCGCTGCCCTGACCGGCCGCCTCCAGACCGGCGCGGGCCGTGCGCACGAGCGCGTTGCCGCTGCAGTACTGCTCCCAGCAGCCCCGGCCGCCGCACTCGCAGCCGCGTCCGTCGGGCACGACGCGGGCGTGCCCGAACTCCCCGGCCATCCCGTTGCGTCCGCGGCGCAGCAGCCCGCCGACCACGATCGCGCCCCCGATCCCGGTGCCGACGGTGAGGACCAGCGCGTCGTCGACCCCCTGGGCCATCCCGTGCGCGGACTCGGCGCGGGCCGTGCAGTTGGCGTCGTTGTCGAGCGCGACCGGCACGCCCCAGCGCTGGGTGAGCCTCGCCCGCACCCGGTCCCCCCGCCACGGCAGGTGCGGCGCGAAGGCGACCCGCTCCCCCGCTGCGTCGACGAACCCGGCCGCCGCCAGCCCCACGCCCGCGACCGGGCGACCGGCCGCGACCTCCTCGACGGCCTCGGTGAGGGCGTCCTCGAGGAGGGCCACCGCCACCCGGCGGCCCGGGGTCGGCCGCCGCGCGACCCTGGCCAGGGTGCCGTCGACACCGACCTCGGCGGCCACCACCTTGGTGCCGCCCACGTCGACGCCGATCACGACCGGGTCGATCACGGCCGGCTCAGATCCGGGCCAGGTCGGCGGCGCCGATGAGGCCGGCGCGGTTGCCCAGGCGGGCCTTGCGGATCTCGAGGCTGGGCCGGTGCCCGCGACCGGTCAGCTGCGCGGCGAAGGCGGCGCGGACCGGGTTGAGCAGCAGGTCGCCGGCCTCGCTCACGCCACCGCCGACGACGACGACGGCCGGGTCGAGCACGGCGGTCAGGGACGCGATGCCCTCACCGAGCCAGCGGCCGATCTCGGCGAGCTGCTCGACGGCGAAGGGGTCGCCGGCGCGGGCGGCCTCGGTGATGAGCGGGCCGGTGATGGCTTCGGGGTCGCCGCCGGCGCGGTCCAGGACCCCGCGGGCCAGCAGCGAGCCGCCGGACGCGGCGGCCCGGGCGTCGCGGACGAGCGCCGTCCCGGAGCCGTACTGCTCGAAGCAGCCGCGGTTGCCGCAGCCGCACAGGATGCCGTGCGGCACGACGCGCATGTGGCCGATCTCGGCGCCCACCCCGAAGGCCCCGCGGTACAGCCGACCACCGAGCACGAGGCCCCCGCCCACGCCGGTGCCGACGGTGACCAGCAGCAGGTCGTCGACGTCGTGGCCGGCACCGAAGCGGAACTCGCCCCAGGCGGCGGCGTTGGCGTCGTTCTCGATCACCACCGGCAGGTCGACGCGCTGCTCGAGGTCGGCGCGCATCGCCACGTCGCGCCAGGCGATGTTGGGTGCGAACATCACCACCGAGCGCGACCGGTCGACGTAGCCCGCAGCGCCGACGCCGACCGCGGTGACCTCGTGACGGGTGCGCAGCTCCTGGACCAGTCCCGCGACGGCGGTCTCGATGGCCTCCTCGGAGCTGGCCGGGGACTCCACGCGCAGCTCTTCGAGGATCGTGCCCTGCTCGTCGACGACGCCGCCGGCGATCTTCGTGCCGCCGATGTCGATGCCGCAGGTCAGGCTCATGGGGTGTCCTCGGGGTCGTCGTCCAGGTCGATCGTCTCGACGTCGCGTCGTCGTCCGGAGGGCGGCGGGGTCGCCATCAGGGAGGCAGCGGCCTGCACGAGCGAGGACGCCGCCGAGCCGAGGTGCGCCTTGACCTCCGGGCTGAGCAGCCGGGCCGCGTGCACGGTGCGGCACACCGGGCACCACCGGCACTCCGGGTCGTCGGTGGCGAGGTTGTCCTCCAGCGCCTCGGACAGGTGGGCCTGCACCTGCGTCGCCGCGTCGACGGCGTGCGCGGCCAGCCCGGCCAGGTGGGAGCCGAGGTCGCCGAGGTCGCCGTCAGCGCCGAGGTCGGGGGCCTGGTCCTGCGCCCAGCCGGAGAGCGCGCCGAAGAGCTTCGCGGCCTCCTCGGCGAGCGAGCCGACGTCCCCCGGGCCCCCCTGACCGGCTCCGTCGCCCTCGCCGGGGCGGTGGTCCTCGTTCATCGCGCTGCCTCTCGTCGTACGCCGCCGGCGGCCGGGCGCTGCTCGGCCTCGACGAAGCGGACCTGCAGGCTCCCCGACTCCACGCGGGCCCCGGCGACCCGCAGCCGGGCGAGCCCGGCGGGCAGGGTGAGCAGGCGTCGGTAGGAGCCGACGGTGAGCACCAGCTCGTCGCCGTTGCGAGCCAGGTCGACCTCGGCGCGGGTGGTGAAGGGCAGGGCCAGGCGCAGCACGGCGCCGGTGTCGGTGCGGGTCACGCTGAACGGGCCGTCGCCGGCGGGCACGGCCAGCGGGTCGGTGCCGGCGTACACCTCCTCGGCGAGGCGCCGCAGCGCGTCGACGCCGACGGGCTCCTCACCGCGGTACTCCGAGCGCCAGACCGGGAGGCCCGCGAAGGACTGGTCCACCTGCTCGAGGACGGCCGCCTGGGAGGCGACCCAGCCGGCCCGCCACTCGTCGCCGGCGCCCTCGGGGAAGATCCGGTTGGCCACGACCCCGTCGACGCGGTAGCCGAAGAGCGAGAGGTTGGTCCAGCTGCGCCGCGCCTCGGCGAGCACGACGCTCTCCGGGGTCAGCACGACCCGCACGCTCGCCTCGGGGCCGGACAGCAGCGCGCGCACCTCGTCGAGCTCGGCGTGCAGCCGCTCGACGGCGTCGAAGACCTGGTCGCCGGGCATCGGCACCCCCACACTGCGGGTCAGCACCGGCTTGAGCACCTTGATGATGCGTCGCTCGGCCGGGAAGACGCGCTGCATGTACCAGCCCAGCGCCTCCGGCAGGGCCAGCAGCCGCAGCGTCTCGGCGGTCGGCGCGCAGTCGACGACGACGACGTCCCAGGCACCCGACAGGGCCTGGTGGCGCAGCTCGAGCAGCGCCAGGACCTCCTCGGCGCCGGGCAGGACCGTGAGCTCCTCGGCGGCCACCGGGTCGACCCCGACGACGTCGAGGACGGAGAGGAGGTAGTGCTGCACCTCGGCCCACGACTGCTGGAAGCGCAGCTGCGCGTCGACCTGCTGCACGAAGAGCCGCGGGGCGACCTCGGTGGGCTCGGGGCCCGCACCCACGGCGAAGGCATCGGCCAGCGAGTGCGCGGCGTCGGTGGACAGCACCAGGGTGCGGTGCCCGGCAGCGGCCGCCAGGGCCGCGGTGCCGGCCGCGACGGTGGACTTGCCTACCCCGCCCTTGCCGGTGAACAGCAGGATGCGCACGCAGCCGCCCCGGTCAGCCGATCGACTCGACGCGCTTCTTCAAGCCCTTCAGCGCCGTGTCGATGAGGATCTTCTCGCCCTTGCGCTTGAGCATGCCGATCAGCGGGATGGAGACGTCGAGGGCGAGCCGGTAGGTCACCTCGGTCGAGCCGCCCCGGTCGGCCAGCACGTAGGCGCCGTCGAGCGCACGCAGCATCTTGCCCTCGACGAGGGTCCAGGTGACCTGTCGGTCGCCGTCCCACTCGTAGGCCAGCGTGTACTCGTCCTTGATCGGCGAGACGTCGAGGGAGAAGAAGACCTCCCGGGCGCGGCCGGCGTCGGGTCCCGCGTCGATCGTGGAGCGCACGTCGGCGACCTTCACGCCCTTGGCCCAGGTGGGGTACTCCGCGAAGTCGGCGATCACTGCCATGACCTCCGCGGGTGTCGCGTCGATCACGATCGACGACGTGGTCTGCTCGGCCACTTCACTGACCCCCTGTCCCTGCCGGTGGTGACCCGGGTCTCTCGCCCGAGTGCGCGGCGACTGTACCGGATGGGCCGTCCCGCGTTTGCGGCGGTAACGTGCCGCACGATGTCCCGCCACGACCAGCAGCGGGCGAGACCGTGGCCTGAGAAGTGAGCATGAAGGAGACAGACGTGCGTGAGTTCTCCACGCCCCTGACGATCGAGGTCCCCGCGACCGGGAACCTCACCGACGACATCGTCACGAACGCCGCCCAGGCGCCGGACGCGGTCGTGTTCAGCCGCCCGGCGGCGGACGGGTCAGGGTGGCAGGACGTCACGGCGGCGCAGTTCCTCGAGGACGTCACCGGGGTCGCGAAGGGACTCGTCGCGGCCGGCGTCGAGGCCGGCGACCGGGTCGCACTGATCTCCAAGACCCGCTACGAGTGGACCCTGCTCGACTACGCGATCTGGTTCGCCGGCGCGGTCACCGTGCCGGTCTACGAGACCTCGTCGGAGGAGCAGGTCGCCTGGATCCTGCGCGACTCCGGGGCCTGCGCGGTCGTCGCCGAGAGCGACGAGCACGTCGCGCGGGTGGCGGCGGTGCGCGGCGGGCTGGACGACCTCCACCACCTGTGGTCCTTCGCCGACAACGCGGTCGACGTGCTCACGCGCCTGGGTGCGGACGTCGACGACGCGCAGCTGGAGGCGCGGCGTACGGCGACGACGCCGCTGGACCTGGCCACCCTGATCTACACCTCGGGCACCACCGGGCGGCCCAAGGGCTGCATGCTGACGCACGGCAACTTCATGTTCGAGCTCGGCGTGGCCACCGACGAGCTCGACGCCCTCTTCGACACCGAGGGCGCCGCCACGCTGCTGTTCCTGCCGCTGGCCCACGTCTTCGCCCGGATCATCCAGATCGGTGCGGTCAAGAAGCGCACCCGCCTGGGGCACAGCTCCGACATCAAGAACCTGCTGGCCGACCTCCAGGAGTTCCAGCCCACCTTCATCCTCGCGGTGCCGCGGGTCTTCGAGAAGGTCTTCAACACCGCCTCGCAGAAGGCCGCCACCGAGGGTCGCGGCGCGATCTTCGACCGGGCCGCCGAGACCGCGATCGCCTGGTCGCGCGCCCAGGACAAGGGGCGTACGCCGCTGCGGGTGCGCGCCGCGCACGCGGTCTTCTCGCGGCTGGTCTACGCCAAGCTGCGCGACGCCCTGGGCGGGCGCTGCGAGTTCGCCATCTCGGGTGGCGCGCCGCTGGGCGAGCGCCTGGGCCACTTCTACCGCGGCATCGGCATGACCGTGCTCGAGGGCTACGGCCTCACCGAGACGACGGCCGCGCTGAGCTTCAACACCCCCGACGCCACCCGCATCGGCACCGTGGGCCGCCCGATGCCGGGCACGGCCGTCCGGGTCGCCGACGACGGCGAGCTGCTGTTCCGCGGCGGCCAGGTCTTCGCCGGCTACTGGGCCAACGAGGAGGCGAGCGCAGAGGCGCTCGAGCGCGACGGCTGGTTCCACACCGGCGACGTCGGTGAGGTCGACGACGAGGGATTCGTGCGGATCACCGGGCGCAAGAAGGAGATCCTGGTGACCGCCGGCGGCAAGAACGTCGCCCCGGCCGTGCTCGAGGACCGGCTGCGCGCCCACCCGCTGGTCGACCAGTGCGTGGTCGTGGGCGACGGCCAGCCCTTCATCGGCGCGCTGATCACCCTGGACCGCGAGGCGGTGCCCGGCTGGGCCGAGCGGCACGGCAAGTCCGGCGACCTCGAGGTGCTGCTGGACGACGCCGACCTGCGGTCCGAGATCGACCAGGCCGTCGACGACGCCAACAAGGCGGTCTCCAAGGCCGAGTCGATCCGCAAGTTCGTGGTGCTGCCCGACGAGTGGACCGAGGAGGGCGGCCAGCTGACCCCCAGCCTGAAGCTCAAGCGCTCCGTCGTGGTGCACGAGCAGCGCGAGCGCATCGAGCAGCTGTACGGCGGCCCGTCCGCCTGAGCCGCCTGCGAGGGGTGAGCCAGGTCACCACCCGTCTCGTCTTTACGTCCAGAGTGCAGCGAAAGCCGTATGGACCGGCCCGCTCGTCCCTAGCATCGTCGGTGGGAACACGGGTGCAGCTCTGCGCCCGGAGGGACAGGTGGTGCATGGGGCCTCAGGGCTCCCGCGCGCCGTCGAGGGAGAGGGCACCGAGATGGATCGTCGACGAGTACTGCTGATCGTGGCTGCGGTGGTGGCTGCGCTGGGCACGGTGCTGGTGTTCCTCTACGTGCAGGGCGCCGACAACCGGGCCCGTGACGCCTTCGAGACCAGCGAGGTCCTCGTGGCCACCCAGCAGATCGAGCGCGGTGAGAGCGTGGCCGCGGCCTCCGCCGGCGGCAAGCTCGCCTTCCAGCCGGTCGCCCAGGGCCAGATCCTGCCCGGCGCCCTGACCACCACCGAGGGGGTCGAGCAGGACGTCGCGCTGACGACGATCTACCCGGGCGAGCAGGTCGTGCCGCAGAAGCTGGGCGCGAGCGCCGTCGAGGAGACCCGGCTGCAGATCCCCGAGAAGGGCGACATGGCCATGTCGATCAACCTCACCGACCCCGCCCGCGTCGCCGGCTTCGTCAACCCCGGCTCCGAGGTGGCGGTCTTCGTCAACGGCACCGATACCACCACCGGCCAGCCCTACAGCCGGGTCCTGCTGACCCGGGTGACGGTGATCGCGGTCGGGTCCACCACCCCGATCACCACCACGACCACGGTCGAGGGCCAGGACGGCGAGCAGGTCGCCGAGACCCTGCCCCGCACCCTGATCACCCTCTCCGTGGGCCAGCCGCAGATGCAGAAGGTGCTGCTCGGCCAGAGCCAGGGCGAGCTCTCCTTCGCGCTGCTCACGGAGGACTCCAAGGTCAAGCTGTCGCCCCCGACGACCCCGCAGAACCTCTTCCAGGGCTGATCCCTCCCCCAGCAGCTCCCCCCGCACCCCCCCTGCAGCACCGAAGGAGGCAGCACCGATGCCCGTCGTCGTCGACACCGACAACGCCACCGTCACCGCCCTGCTCGACGCCCTGCCCCCCGGCAGCCAGGGCGTGGACTCGGCGGAGCGGATGCGCGCCTGGCTGGACGTGCACAGCGACGAGTACGTCGTCGTGCTCGGCCCGCACCTCGACCTCGACGACGCCCTCAAGGCCTGCGAGGACCTGCGCACCACCCGCCCGATGCTCAGCGTGGTGCTGGTGCGTGCCGAGGTCGACACCGACGTGCTCACCCGCGCCATGCACGCCGGCGCCCGCGACGTCGTACCGGACGGTGAGGGTGCCGCGGTCGCCGCCGCCGTGGCGCGCGCCCACGAGCTGCACGTCGCCCTGCGCGGCCCGGCGGGGGCGCACCAGCCCGGCCGCGTGATCACCGTCTTCTCCCCCAAGGGCGGGGTCGGCAAGACGACGATGGCGGTCAACCTGGCCCTGGCGCTGGCCGACCGCGGCGCGCGCCGGGTCTGCCTGGTCGACCTCGACCTCGCCTTCGGTGACGTCGCGATCACCATGCAGCTCTTCCCGACCCACTCGATCGAGCACGCGATCGGCTCGGAGTCCGACCTCGACACCGAGCAGCTCGACGGCCTGCTCACCCGCCACGAGCACTCGCTGATGGTGCTGGCCGCTCCGGCCCACCCCGACGCCCGCGAGCGGGTCACCCCCGCGCTGGTGACGCGGGTGCTGCGCACGCTGCGCGAGTCCTTCGACTTCGTCGTGGTCGACACCGCTCCCGCCTTCGACGAGCAGGTGCTCACCGCGCTCGACGAGACCGACGAGTGCATCATCGTGGCCACGCTCGACGTCCCGACGCTCAAGAACGTCAAGGTCGCGCTCGAGACCCTCGACATGCTCGACATCGCCCGCGGCCACCGGCACCTGCTCCTCAACCGCGCCGACGACGCCGTCGGCATCGGCCCCGAGAAGGTCGAGGCCATCCTCGGGATGCCGATCGCCACCCAGGTCGGCTCCTCCATCGACATCGCCGCGTCCACCAACTCCGGCGTCCCGATCGTGGCCACGTCGCCCGACCACGCCTCCAGCACCGCGGTGCGGCAGCTGGCAGCGACCCTGGCCGGCGACCCGGCACCGGTGCCGGCCGGCACCCCGACGACCGGGGAGGGGGCCGACCAGACCGACGCCGGCCGCGGCCGGGCCCGCTTCCGGATGAGGAGACCAGGATGAGCAGCCTTTCCGACCGGCTCGCCGCCGCCCGTCGTGCGCCGGGCTCCGAGGGCGAGGAGCAGGCGCTCGACGCGGCCGTCGACGGTGCGACCGGCACGACGACGGCCCCCGCGGCGCCCCCGGCGCCGCGCCGCTCGCTGGGCGGGCGCATCGAGGGCGACCGCATCGACGAGCTCAAGGCCAAGGTGCACGTCGAGCTGGTCAAGCAGCTCGGCCCGCACCTGTACGACGCCGACATGGACACCGACGAGCTCGACCAGCGGGTGCGCACGGTGCTCGCGGACGTGCTCGCCCACCAGGACCGACCGCTGTCGAGCAGCGACCGGCGGCGGGTCTCGCAGGAGATCAGCGACGACATCCTCGGCTACGGGCCGATCGAGCCCTACCTGCGCGACCCCGACGTCTCCGAGGTGATGGTCAACGGGCACGCCTCGATCTGGCTGGAGAAGAGCGGGCGGCTGGTGCCGGCCGCGGCCAAGTTCGCCGACGAGGCGCACCTGCGGCGCACGATCGACAAGATCGTCTCCCGCATCGGGCGCCGCGTCGACGAGTCCTCCCCCATGGTCGACGCCCGGCTGCCCGACGGCAGCCGCGTCAACGCGGTGGTGCCGCCGCTGGCCGTCGACGGCTCGGCGCTCACGATCCGCAAGTTCGCCGCCGACCCGCTCGGCGTGCAGGACCTGATCCGGTTCGGCTCGCTGACCGACCCCACCGCCGACTTCCTCGAGGCGTGCGTGCGCGGGCGGCTCAACATCTTCGTCTCGGGCTCCACCGGTGCCGGGAAGACGACCACCCTCAACGTGCTGAGCTCGTTCATCCCCGACGACGAGCGGATCGTCACCATCGAGGACGCCGCCGAGCTGCAGCTCAAGCAGGAGCACGTCGTGCGCCTGGAGTCGCGCCCGTCGAACATCGAGGGCAAGGGCGAGGTCTCGATCCGCGACCTGGTCAAGAACAGCCTGCGGATGCGCCCCGACCGGATCATCGTCGGCGAGGTCCGCGACGCCTCGGCGCTCGACATGCTGCAGGCGATGAACACCGGCCACGACGGCTCGATCTGCACCCTGCACTCCAACGGACCGCGCGACACCCTGTCGCGGATGGAGACGATGGTGCTGATGGCCGGCATGGACCTGCCGGTGCGCGCGATCCGCGAGCAGGTCGCCTCCGCGGTCGACATGATCGTGCACCAGACCCGCTTCAAGGACGGCACCCGCCGGATCACCCACATCACCGAGGTGGAGCGGATGGAGGGCGACATCATCACGCTCCAGGACATCTTCGTCTTCGACAACTCGATGGGCTTCGACCGCGACGGCCGCTCGCTCGGGCGCCTGCGGGCCACTGGGCTGCGCCCCAAGTTCCTCGACAAGATGGCCTACGCCAACGTCAGCGTCGACCCGCTGCTCTTCGTGACGGACCGGATCTGATGACCGGTCCCTCCGCCCGGATCTGGGCAGGACTCCTCACGGGGCTCCTGGCCGGACTGCTGGTGCTGAGCGGCACCGGCGTCGCCGCCGCCGAACGTGCCGCCTCGGACGCGACGATCACGTACGCCGAGCCCTCCCGCGACGGCGGCCCGGTCTCGCTGCTGGTCTCGGTGCCGGCCGGCGCCGACGTCGACCCCTCCTCGGTCGAGGTCCGCATCGGGGGGCAGACGGTGGCCGCCACTGCCGCATCCGCCGGTTCCGAGGGCACGGTGCGCCGGGCCGCGGTGCTGGCGATCGACACCAGCAACTCGATGGCCGGTCCCCGCTTCGCCGCGGCTCAGCAGGCGGCCCGCGACTTCCTCGACCTGGTGCCCGACGACGTGCTCGTCGGCGTCGTCACCTTCGCCGGCAAGGTCGCCACCCCGCTGGTGCTGACCGACGACCGCGACGCCGCCCGCGCCGTGGTCGACACCCTCAGCCTGAGCCGGGGCACCGCCCTGCACGACGCCATCCGCGCTGCTGTCGACCTGGCCGGCAGCGAGGGCCAGCGCACCGTGCTGGTGCTGTCCGACGGCGCCGACACCACCGACACCTCGCTCGCCGACGCCGCGGCTGCGGTGCGGGCCGCGGAGGTCGGCCTCGACGTCATCTCGCTGCAGGGCGCGAGCCCGCCGCTGCGCAAGCTGGCCCAGGCCGGCGACGGCCGGGTCGTGCCCGCCGGCACCGACGCGCTGGCGGCGGCGTTCGCCGCCGAGGCCGAGGCGCTCGAGCGGCAGCTGCTGGTCACCGCCGAGCTGCCGGACGCGCTGACCGCCACCGAGCAGACCGTCACCATCACCCTCGCCTCGGCCTCCGGCCCGCTCGTCGCCGAAGCGTTCGTCCCCGTCGCCGAGTCGGTTGCGGGCGGCACCGGCATCGATGCCCAGCTGCCCAGCGACAACGGCTGGAGCGCGCCGCGCTGGACCATGTGGATCGGCGTCCTCGCGCTCGGGATCGGTCTGGTCGCGCTCGCCGTCCTGCTGGTGCCCCGCCCCCGCGCCGCGGCCACCCCCGCCGAGCGCGTCGACGCGTACGCCGCCGCCACGGCCCGACCGGGCTCGGCGGCCAGCGCCACGCAGCCGAAGATGGACCGCGAGCAGGCGCTGAGCCAGGCCAAGGACGCCGCAGGGCAGGTGCTGAGTCGCAGCCGTGGCCTCGAGCAACGCATCGGGGCCCGCCTCGAGGCCGCCGGCAGCCAGCTCAAGCCGCCCGAGTGGCTCCTCGTGCACGTGGGCATCCTGGTCGGTGCCTGTCTCCTCGGCCTGCTGCTCGGCGGCGGCAGCCTCGGCGTGGCCCTACTGTTCCTGGTCCTCGGCGGGCTCGGCCCGTGGCTCTACCTCGGCATGCGCCGCTCCCGGCGCCGCAAGAAGTTCGACGACCTGCTGCCCGAGACCCTCGGCCTCATCTCCGGCTCGCTCTCGGCCGGGCTGTCCCTGACCCAGTCGGTGGACACCGTCGTGCGCGAGGGCCAGGAGCCCATCGCCGGCGAGTTCCGCCGAGTGCTGGCCGAGACCCGGCTCGGGGTCTCGCTCGAGGAGGCGCTCGAGGGGGTGGCCGTGCGGTTCGACAGCAAGGACTTCGAGTGGGTGGTGATGGCGATCGGCATCCAGCGCCAGGTCGGCGGCAACCTCGGCGAGCTGCTGAACACCGTCGCCGACACCATGCGTGAGCGGGCCTACGTGCGCCGCCAGGTCGCCGCGCTCGCCGCGGAGGGCAAGCTGTCGGCGTACGTGCTGGGCGGCCTGCCGCCGATCTTCCTGCTCTACCTCTTCTTCGCCCAGCGCGACTACGTCATGGTCCTCTTCACCGATCCGCGTGGTTTGATCATGCTCGTCGGGGCCGGCCTGTGGCTGGCGATCGGTGCGTTCTGGATGAGCAAGCTCATCAAGGTGGAGGTCTGAGATGGTGCTGCTGCTGCTCGGCGTCGTCCTGATCGCCGCTGCCCTCGTGCTGGTCGCTGCTGCGACGACGAGCGACGCCGAGGCCGGTGGCGTCGGCAAGTCCTTGGCTGTCCTGCGGGCGATGACCGGCGCTCCCCCGGAGCTCACCGCCGAGGTCGACCGGCCCTTCGCCGAGCGGGTGCTCGAGCCGCTGCAGGGTCGTGCCCTGGGCGTGGGCCGCCGATTCTCGGGCGCCGACTCCGCCGACCGCACCCGGCACAAGCTCGACCTGGCCGGCAACCCGGCGGGCTGGGACGTCGACCGGGTGGTCAGCGGCAAGGTGATCGGCGCGGTCGTCGGGCTCGTGGTGGGCCTCCTCGTCGGGCTGGCCCTAGGGCTCTCCGTCGCCGTCCTGGTCGTGGTGGTCGCAGTCGGGCTGGTGCTCGGGTTCCTCGCGCCGGGCCTGTACCTCTACCAGAAGGCCCACGACCGGACCCAGCAAATCGGCCGTGACCTGCCGGACGCCATCGACCTGATGACGATCAGCGTGGAGTCCGGGCTCGGCTTCGACGCGGCCGTGCAGCAGGTGGCCCGCAACTTCGAGGGCCCAGTCGCCGACGAGTTCGCCCGGGTGCTGCGTGAGATGCAGATCGGCCAAGGCCGCTCCGCCGCGCTGCGCGCGATGGCCGAGCGCACCGATGTCCCCGACCTCAAGTCGTTCGTCAGCGCCATGGTCCAGGCCGACTCCTTCGGCATCCCGATCGCCCAGGTGCTGCGGGTCCAGTCCCAGGAGATGCGGGTCAAGCGGCGCCAGCGCGCCGAGGAGAAGGCGCAGCAGGTGCCCGTGAAGATCACCGTGCCGCTGATCTTCTTCATCCTGCCCTGCCTCTTCGTAGCGGTGATGGGTCCCGCCGCTATCGGCATGATGGACAGCTTCGGATGAGGCCCCTGTGCTACTAGCCCACCGCCAAGCGCTTCGCATCAACGCCGCCGCCCGCGCCTTTGTGCTGCTGGCGATCGGCGGACCCCTGCTGTGGGACCGTGACCGGGAGGGATTGGTCGGCCTGGGCGTCCTCGGCGTGATCTGGCTGGTCACCCTGGTCGTCGAGAGCCGCTCCCCCCAGCGGGCCATCGTGGTCAGCATCGTCGAGGCGGTCGCGGTCGCCACCACCTGCCTGCTGGTGGTGGACTCGTCGCCCGCCGTCCTCGGCGCCCTCGCGGCCCCACCCTTCGTCGCCGGACTGCGCTGCGGAGCCAAGGGCGTCTTCGCGTCGCTGGGCGCCGTGCTGACGACCGCCGTCGTCGTGGTGAACCTGTCAGGGGTGACCCTGACCGATGCTGACCTGCTGACCGCCTTCACCTGGTTGACCATGGGCCTAGGCCTCGGGATGGTGTCCTCCTTCTTGCACGCCACGCTCAGCGCACCGGACCCGCTGCTGCCCTACCGGCATGCCAGCGACCTGCTGCACGAGCTCAACCAGCTCTCCGAGGGACTCAGCTCCGGGCTCGAGCCGCGCAGCCTGGGTGGCGCGATCCTCAGCGCTGTGCGCGACGAGCTGCCCACCGCCGACCTGGTGCTGTATGTCGGCGACGACGTGCTCGCGCCTCTGTTGAGCACCACCCTCGACGACTCCGGGTCGGCGCACACCTCCCTCCTGGCCCGCCTCGCGCAGCGGTCGGGCCGGCTTGAAACAGACGCTCAGACCTTCGCCTTCCCGCTCTCGCCCGATGCCTCCCGACCCGGGCACCCCGGCATCGTGGCCGGGGTCTTCTCTGACCGGCTCGACCCTGGCGCGCTCGACCTGCCGCGCACCGTCCGACGGCTGACCCGGGACCTGCAGGTCAGCACCGTGCACCTCGAGACCGCGTTGCAGTTCACCGCCTTCCGCGACGCGGCGACCGCCGACGAGCGCCGACGGCTCTCCCGCGAGATGCACGACGGCGTCGCCCAGGAGATCGCGTCGCTCGGCTACCTCGTCGACGCGCTAGCGTCCCAGGCGACCTCGCCCGAGCAGGCAGCCAGGTTCGCAACGCTGCGCGAGCGGGTCACCGAGGTGGTGGCCGAGGTCCGGCGCTCCGTGGTCACCCTGCGCACCACCGTCGGTGAGAGCGAGAGCCTCGGCGCCGCCATCGGGTCCCTGGCCCGCAACCTCAGCCAGCTCTCGGGGGTGGCGATCGAGGTCACCCTCGACGAGACGTCGCAGCGGCTGCGCAGCGAGATCGAGGCTGAGCTCTTCCGGATCACTCAGGAGGCGCTCAACAACGCCGTCAAGCACGCGCAGTGCACCCTGGTGCGGGTGCACTGCCTGGTCGATGCACCGGGCGCCCGTATCTCGGTCACCGACAACGGGCGGGGCCTCGGCGAGGGTTCCGGGCGCCTAGCTGACGTGCGCGCCGACTCCTACGGCCTCGGCATCATGCGCGAGCGGGCCGCTCTCATCGGCGCCCGGCTCGACCTCGAGGAGCCGCCCGGTGGCGGGCTTCGGGTGTCGGTCGCGCTACCGTCCGGGGGCCGGGTGCCGCAGCCCGAGTCCCCCCGAGAGATCCAGGTGAGCAGATGACCGAGGTACTGACCAGGGTGATGCTGGTCGACGACCACCAGCTGATCCGCGACGGCCTCGGCGGCGTCTTCGACATGCAGGCCGACATGACCGTCGTCGGCACCGCCGCTTCGGTGACCGAGGCACTGGCCCGCTTCGCCGAGCTGCGGCCGGACGTCGTGGTGACCGATCTGCAGCTCCAGGACGGCACCGGCCTCGACATCGTGCGCGCGCTGCGCCGCGACCACGGCGAGGTCGGCCTGGTCGTGCTCACCATGCACTCCGGTGACGACCAGATCTTCGCCGCCATGGAGGCGGGCGCCTCCGGCTTCGTCGGCAAGGACGCCCCCTCCGACGAGGTGGTCAAGGCCGCCCGACACGCCAAGGTGTCGCCCCGGTCCTTCGTCTGCGCCGGCCTCGTCGGCGCGATGATGCGCCGCGGAGCCGCAGAATCGACCCGGCTCACCGACCGCGAGCACGAGGTGCTCACCCTGCTCGCGGACGGCCTCGGTGCGGCCGCCATCGGCGACAAGCTCTACATGAGCGAGTCGACGGCCAAGTCGCACATCGCCAAGATCTACCAGAAGCTGGGCGCCTCGAATCGGGCCCAGGCTTTGGTCACCGCCATGCGCGTCGGCCTGCTGTCCTCGGTACAGCGGAACCCGACGCAGCGTTGACCTGCTGGGACGCCACATAGTCCGAACGGACTACTAGCACCGCACACTGTCTCCCGATCCGCCGGAAGCGATCTCTCAGCAGACTGAACTCATCAGGTCCCGCCCCCTGTCCGGGACCGTCTGATTCGAGGGAGACACCATGATCGAGTACCTGACCATCCTGCTCGCCGGCCACAAGGCCAAGATGGACGAGCGCGGAGCCTCCGCCGTCGAGTACGGCCTCCTCGTTGCTGGCATCGCCGCCGTGATCGTCGTGGCCGTCATCGCCCTCGGCGGCCAGATCAAGGGAGCTTTCGAAGGCACGAGCACCAACCTCCAGCCCGTCGCCCCCACCAAGTCCGCCGGCTGAGATCGGGCCTCGAAGACCTAGGCGGTCTCGCAGGCTGGTGACTCAAGAGGCACCGTGCATAGACCTTTGGCGGCAACAAGTCCGCGAATGACCACACCGCCAGTCACCGCTGCACAGTTGGATGTGCCCATCCGCATCACCTCTGTAGCATCACCTTGACCTCGGCCCGGGCTCCACAGTCCGGTTGATGCCCTCCTGGGAGGGACACGACGAGCACGGTGCCCACGGCCACCACGGCCAGCAACACGGGCACCGTGCTCGTCGCATTTCGGGCGCTAGGGTGAGGCGGTGAGCGCTGACGCCCCGCTTCCCAAGCTCGACCTGGTGGTCCTCGACTGCCCCGACGCCTTGGCACTGGCCGGCTTCTACGCCGAGGTGCTCGGCTGGGAGCTGCAGGCGGGGTCTGACCAGGCCTTCGCAACCCTGGTCCCGCCGGGAGGCGGCGTGAGCCCAGACAACCCGGACGGACGTGCGACATTGGCCTTCCAGCGCATCGACGACTGGGCAGCGCCCACGTGGCCCGGCGGGAGCCACCCGCAGCAGTTCCACCTGGATCTCTCGGTGCCCGACATCGCGCGCGCCGAGCCCGCCGTGCTCGCGGCGGGCGCGAAGGTCCACGAGCACCAGACCTCCGAGGACGGGGGCTTCCGGGTCTACACGGACCCGGTGGGTCACCCGTTCTGCCTGATCCGGGGCTGACGCCGGCTCAGCGCCCTCAGTCGGGCAGCGCTAGCCCGATCCGCCGCAGCGCACCGTCGTGGCTGGCGAACCACCACTCGAGCACCCGGGGTGGTGACGGGTCGGCCAACGACCGCACCGCCAGCTGCCGCTGCAGCTCGACGAACGCGCCCGCGTCACCGGTGTAGCGCAACGCCTCGACGTCCGCCCGGGTCTCCACCGCCCGGCTGAGGCCGTTCTGGAGGGGAGCCGCGAGCACCGTGCCCACGGCCAGCAGCGCCAGCAGCAGCGGCACCGTGCTCGCCCGTCCCACGTCCCGTCGGCGCAGCAGCACCCCGCCGAGGCCGACCACGGCGGCGACACCGACCGCGCCGAGCACGGAGCCCACGAGCACGTCGTCGTGGCGGGCATGGACCAGCTCGTGCGCCACCACCGACAGCGCCTGGTCCTCGGGCAGGTCCTGCACCAGCGTGTCGTAGAGCACCACCCGCCGCGTCTGGCCGAAGCCGGAGACGTAGGCGTTCAGCGTCGTCGTACGCCGCGAGGCGTCGGCCACCAGCACCTCGTCGACCTCGACGCCCTCGGCGTCGGCCAGCGCGAGGATGCTGCTGCGCAGGCTGCCGTCCTCGAGGGGCTCGAAGTCGTTGAAGAGCGGCTCGACCAGCAGGGGGTAGACGAACGACCCGAGCAGCACCAGCACCCCGAGCACTCCCCCGGCGATCGCCGGCCAGCGCCGCGGGAAGCGTCGCGCGCACCACACCAGCGCCAGCAGCCCGACCGAGGTGACGACCACGGTGAGCGCCTCGCTCACCACCAGGTCGCGCGCGAAGCCCCACCACGACTGGGTGGACAGCCCGTACTCCCGCACCAACCGACGCACCAGCACCGCGAACGGCAGCGTGATCACCCGGCCCGCGACCTCCAGCGCCGCCACGGTGAGCACGACCTGCGCCCACCACGGGCCGGGCAGCCGGGCCACGAGCCGGCGTCCGAGCGAGGTGAAACCGACCACGCACGCCACGAGCAGCGAGACGCCCAGCGAGGACAGGCTCCAGGTGCGGGCCCAGCCGGAGAACTCCTCGGCGCGCGTGATCTGCGCGGCCGTGAAGTAGTCCTCGGGATCCACCGGCTCCGGGCGGCCGCCGGGCACCGGGTCCCACGGCACCAGCCACCACGCCAGCAGCACGAAGGCAGCGCCCGCGACGAGCAGCACCAGCCACGACGTCCGCACGTGCGGACGCACCGCGCTCCGCGGCTCCACAGCCGTCACGACGGTCCCGCCTGCGCCGCGAGCCGCTCCAGCTCGTCGCGCCAGCGTCGGGTCAGCCCAGGCACGCTGATCCCGGCGACGTCGCGCAGCGCGGCCTCGAAGGGCTCCCCCGCACTCGTCGCCCGGTAGAGCTCGACCAGCGCCTTCTCGTCAGCCGCCCGGGTCACTGCCCGGGTCGCGAGCCAGGCCGCCTCGTACGACGCCCCCAGGTACGGCGCACCCACGCCGAGCTCGGCCGGCCCCGGCAGCGCGTCGGGCAGACCGTTCTCCCGCACCTGCTCGAGCGCCTGGGCGGCGACGGTGGTGTCGGGCAGGTCGACGTCGCGCAGCGCCACGTAGTCGGCGAAGCCCTCCACCAGCCACAGCGGCGCCTGGCTGGTCGGGGCGTCGGTGAGCGCGTGCACGGCCTCGTGGCTCATCACCACCTGCGCGCCGGTGCGCTCGAGCCGGTCCATCTCGTCGGGGTTGACCAGCACGTGCACCGGCGCCGAGGGCGTGACGAGCCCGTCGGGGCTGGTGGTCACCGCGGCGACCTCGGCGTAGGTGCCCTCGTCGGCGCCCAGGGCGGCGTCCAGCGCCGCGGCGCTCGCCGGCACCTCGACCACCAGCCCGCGGTCGGTGCCGGGCAGCACCCGCCGCACCACCGGCAGCGCCGCGCGCACCAGGCGGTCGTAGCGGACCAGGTCGCGGCGGGTGCCGGCGACCATCACCACCCGCGAGTCCGTACGCCGCACCTGCAGGTCGTCGGTGAGCCACAGCGGGGCCCGGCCGCCGCCGACCCCGGCCGCGGTCAACGCGACCCGCGCGCCGCCGTCCGTGGGCTCGTCGCGCAGCGCGAAGGTCACCTCGCTGCGGGCCGGTCCGGGGTCGAAGCCGGCCACCTGCCAGGTCACGTCGACGTCGGCGCGCCACCCGCCCTCGGCATCGATGCCGCCGTCCTGGTCGACGTAGCGCAGCGTGACGCCCTCCAGGCCGACCTCCTCGGCGTTCTCGACGATGTCCGCGAGCCGGCGGGCCGCGGCGGGGTCGTCGCGCGGCGCGAGCGCGGCCGCCGCGTCGGCGTCCCCGCGCCCGATGGCGTCCTCGAGGTTCGCCAGCGCCTCGGCGGCAGCACCGGGGCGCACGCTCGGTGCGTCCGCGCTGCGGTCTGCGGGGGTGGCGACGTACGGGTCGTCGCGCACCTGCCAGGCGACGACCCCGACGAGCAGCAGCAGGCACAGCGAGAGGCCGGCCACCCACCAACGTGGACGGCCGGCCTCCCGGTGCTCGGTGCGCTCCAGCGGATCAGCCGGGGCGGACTGCCCCGACGAGGGGCATGGTGTTCACACCGGTGATCTGCACGCCGGTGCTGGGGTTGGCGGCATGCACGATCTGGCCGTTGCCGATGTACATGCCGACGTGGCTGATCGGGCTGTAGTAGAAGACCAGGTCGCCGGGCTGCAGCGACGAGGTCGAGACCTTGGTGCCGCCGCTGTACTGGGCGCTGGAGGAGTGCGGCAGCGAGACGCCGGCCTGGCGCCAGGCCATCATGGTCAGGCCGGAGCAGTCGAAGGAGCTGGGGCCGGCGGCACCGTAGACGTAGGACTTGCCGACCTGGGCCATGGCGTACTGCACGGCGGCGGCGGCGCGGCCCGAGGCGGGCACGGAGACCGGGGCGGGCTCCTCGGTGCGGGAGTCGTCGCGGGACACGACGGCCTCGCGGGCCTCGGTCTCGAGGCGCGACAGCATCGACTCGGCCTCGTCGACCTTCTCGTCGATGGTCGCCTTCTCCTTGGCGAGGCGGGCCTCGACGTCGGCGAGCTCGGCGGCCTGCGACGCGGTGGCCTGCCGACGGATGTCGAGCGCCTTCACCTCGGTGGAGTAGGTCTCGAAGAGCTGGTCCTGCAGACCGTCGTAGGCGCTGAGGGTCGACATCTGCGCCAGGAAGGCGCTGGGGTCGTCGGAGAGCACGACCTGGCCGACGGCGGAGAGGCTCTGGCCCTGGTAGGTGCGCACGATGGAGTCGCGGACCTGGTCGCGGACCGAGCTCATCTGGGCGTCCTGGAGCTCCTGGTCGGCGCGCACGGCCTTGAGCTCGCGCTCGAGCTCCTCGAGCTCGATGCGGGCGTCGTTGTGGCGCTCCGAGGCCTGCTCTGCCTCGTGGTAGAGCTTCTCGACGCGGGCCTGGACGTCGTCGATGTCCGGCTCGGCCTGCGCGGGGCTGGTCGGCACGAAGGCCACCGCCCCGATGAGCAGGGCGCCGGCGAAGGCGGTGGTCAGTCTCTTGCGACCGTGAAGCACGAGTGGGCGGTCTCCCTCAGCTGTCGGCGCCGACCGGGTGCGCAGGAGGGTGTGACCCCACGACCGATGGTTCCCCGGTTCCGGAGCGCACGGCGCTCCGGATTGAGCGCGGTGTCCGCGCGGACCAGGACGGTCCACTCCCACGCACACCAGCCACGGACGGTAATCGGTGGGACTACCCCAGGCCAAACCTTCGGGGCGAGTCGTCGAGCAAATTCGGGTCTCGTGGGGCGCACGTGTCACACACGTCACACCCGCCACAGACCCGTCCGCTATGGGCCCCTCATGTCTGGACCGGAGGGGTCACTTCAGGCCGACTCGGCCTGGGGGCCGACCACCGGCTCGACCAGTCGCAGCGGTGGCACCAGACCACCGGCGGCCAGCGCGTCCAGGGCACGCTTCTCGTCGTCGTCGATGCTCAGGTCGGGCATCGGGCCGAGCAGGACGCTGACCACGCAGTCGTGGCACGCGATGTGTCGGACCACGCAGGTGTCGCAATCGATTCTCGTCGTCATGAGCCAGACGCTGACAGGCAGCACCGACAACGGGCTCCGCGACGACCCGTCGCGGCGTGTCGCGGCGTGTCGCGCTACCGCGCCAGGAGGTCCAGGAGCACCCGCGCCGCGACGTGCCGCACCCCGCGCTCGCTGGTCCGCGCCCGCAGCTCCTGGTCGTCGGTGACGACGACGAGGACCCGTCCCTCGGGCTCGACCCCGACGAGGTCCTCGATGACGCGGTCGGCGATGACGCCGTAGGGGCTGAAGAGCACCTTGACGCCCCGCGGCGCGGAGACGGCGGGGCGCATGTCGACGTCGGCGGCGTCGAAGACCACCGTCGTCTCCGCCCGGGTGCGGGCGACCAGCGGTGCGAGCAGCGCCAGGAGCCGGCTGCGCTGGGTCTCCAACGAGGACCCCGACCACACCGCCTTGGTGACGTTGTAGCCGTCGATGACCAGCCGCGAGTGCGGCAGCGAGAGGTGCTGCTCCAGCACCGTGGCGCTGATCGGGGTGCTCACCGGCCGTCCTGTTGGCCCACCCCGCGCCGCGTCGTCCTCGAGGACCTGCTCGACGGCCTCCGCGGGCGAGGTCGACCCGGTCGGCAGCGCCAGCTCGCGGCGCAGCCCCGAGGCGGCGTCGATCACGGTCTCGAGCAGCACCCGCGCCCGGGCGCTGGCCTCCTCGCGCTCGCTGCGCCCGGCCCGACGCTGGGTCTGGGTCTGCGCCTCGAGGTCCTCCACCCGGCTGCGGAGCCGACGCAGCTCCTTGTCCTGCTGGGCCAGCGCGGCCTGCTCGTGGGCGCCGGCCTCGTCGAGCTCGACCCGCAGCCGCTCGACCTCCTCGCGCGCGCTCCGCTCGGCGGTGCGGGTCTCCCCCAGCCGGTGCCGCAGCGTCACGACCTCGGCCTTCAGCTCCTCCACCTGTTGGCGGTGCGCCGCCCGGGCCTCTCGCAGCGCCTGCTCGGCCTGCTCGGTCCGTTCGCGCAGCCGTGCCTCGCGGCTGCGCTCAGCGCTCTCCTCGCGGGCGGCGACGGTGCTGACGGCGGCGTCGAGCCGGTGCGTCCACCCCCGCGGGCGCAGCAGCCAGCCCAGCGCGGCGTCCTCGAGCGCGTCGCCCGAGCCACCGTCACGCAGCGCACGCACCTCGTCGGCGCGCTGGACGGCCACCTGGTGGGCGGCCCGCTCGCGCAGTCCCGGGTCGGCCAGCGCGGCCGCGATCGCCGTACCCCCCAGGCGGGCGCGGCGCGCCGGCGCGAAGCCGGCCACCCGCCGCAGCGCCGGCGGCAGCCCGGTGACGCCCGGCAGGACCGAGGCCACGACGGCGACCACCCGGGTGCGCACCTCGACCGGCAGGTCCGCGAGCGCGACCTCGGCCGACTCGTCGACCTGCTCCCGCTCCTCCACGCGTTCCCCCGTCTCGTCCACCGTGTCGTGCCCGTGTCGTGCCCGTCTCGTTCCGTCTCCGCCACCCTAGGGCGCGCGCCTGCACCGCACTGTCGGTACGCCCACCTAGCCTCACGACCATGAGCAGGTCCTCGGCGCCCACCGGATCCACCGGGCCCACCCCACCGCCCCGGGAGGCCCAGCTCAGCTTCGACGAGCTCGGCCGACCGCTGCGCGACCTGACCTTCTGCGTGGTCGACCTCGAGACCACCGGCGGCTCGGCCGCGCACGGCGCGATGATCACCGAGATCGGCGCGGTCAAGGTCCGCGGCGGGGAGGTGCTCGGGGAGTTCCAGACGCTGGTCAACCCGCACACCTCGATCCCGCCGTTCATCTCGGTGCTGACCGGCATCACCAACACCATGGTCGCCGACTCCCCCGGCATCGAGTCGGCGCTGCCGGCGTTCCTCGAGTTCGCGGCCGGGTGCGTGCTGGTGGCCCACAACGCCCCGTTCGACGTCGGGTTCCTCCGGCACTTCGCCGCCGAGCAGCAGCGGCCCTGGCCGCGCTTCGAGGTCGTCGACACCGCCAAGATCGCGCGCCGGGTCATCACCCGCGACGACGCCCCCAACTGCAAGCTCTCCTCCCTGGCCCAGGTCTTCGGGGCCACGACCACGCCCAACCACCGGGCGCTGGCCGACGCCCGGGCCACCGTCGACGTGCTGCACGGTCTCTTCGGGCGCCTGGGCAGCGTCGGCGTGCAGACCCTCGAGGAGCTCCAGACCTTCTCCGCGCGCGTCAGCCCCGCGCAGCGCAAGAAGCGCCACCTCGCCGAGCACCTGCCGCACGCCCCGGGCGTCTACCTCTTCCGCGACGACCGGGAGCGGGTCCTCTACGTCGGCACCTCCCGCGACCTGCGCACCCGGGTCCGCTCCTACTTCACCGCCTCCGAGACCCGCTCGCGGATGGGCGAGATGGTCCGGCTCGCCAGCCGCGTCGACCACGTCGAGTGCGCGACCCCGCTCGAGGCCCAGGTGCGCGAGCTGCGCCTGATCGCCGAGCACAAGCCGCGCTACAACCGCCGCTCGCGCTTCCCGGAGAAGATGCACTTCATCAAGCTCACCCGCGAGCCGTGGCCGCGGCTGTCCCTGGTCGCCCGGGTCCTCGAGGACGACGCCGACTACCTCGGCCCGTTCTCCTCCAAGAAGGCTGCCGAGAGCTGCCTCTCGGCCCTGCACGAGACCTTCCCGGTGCGCCAGTGCACCGAGCGGCTGGCCCGCCGCCCCTCGCGCACCGCCTGCGTCCTGGCCGAGATGGGCAAGTGCCTGGCGCCCTGCGACGGCAGCGTCGACGAGCTGTCGTACGCCGCCCTGGTGCGGCGGGTGCGCGACACCCTGCTGCGCCGTCCCGACGACGTCGTCGAGACCATCAACCACCGGATGAGCCTGCTGGCCGCCGACGAGCGCTTCGAGGAGGCCGGCACGCACCGTGACCGGCTCGCCTCGTTCGTGCGCGCCGCCGCCCGCACCCAGCGGCTCAGCGCGCTGAGCGCCTGCCCCGAGGTGGTGGCCGCCCGCCGCGAGGACGACGGACGCTGGGCGGTCCACGTGGTGCGCCACGGCCGGCTCGCCGGCGCCGGGGTGATCCCGCCCGCCACGGATGCGCACGGCTACGTCGACCTCCTGCGGGCCGCAGCCGAGACCGTCCGCAGCGCGCCCGGCCCGGTGCCGGCTGCCAGCCCCGAGGAGACCGAGAAGATCCTGCGCTGGCTGGAGTCGCCACAGGTGCGCCTGGTCGACGTCACCGGCGAGTGGGCCTGCCCGGTCGCCGGCGCCGGAGGACACCTGGCGGTCCACGACGCGGTGGCCGACTCCCGTCGCGCGCTCGAGCGCGCCGGAGCCGCTACCGTGGCCCCGTGATCACCGCCATCGTCTTCGTCAAGGCCGACGTCGCCCGCATCCCCGAGGTGGCCGAGGCCATCGCCGCCCTCGCCGGGGTCTCGGAGGTCTACTCCGTCACCGGCCAGATCGACCTCATCGCCCTGGTCCGGGTCCGCGACCACGACGAGGTCGCCTCCGTGGTGGCCGACAAGCTCAACAAGGTCCCCGGCGTGACGTCGACCGAGACGCACATCGCCTTCCGGGCCTACTCCCAGCACGACCTCGAGAGCGCCTTCTCCCTCGGTCTGGACTGAGCCACCCCGTGGACCTCCTGGCCGACCACTGGCTCGAGGCGCTCGGCTGGAGCGGCAGCGCGCTGCTGGTCTTCTCGCTCATGCAGCAGCGGGTGCTGCGCTTCCGAGTGCTCAACCTCTCGGCCGGCCTGGCCCTGCTGATCTTCAACGCCCTCATCCAGGTGTGGCCGATGGTGGGGCTCAACGCCGCCACCAGCGCCATCAACATCTGGTTCCTGGTCCGGCTCCTGGGTCAGCGCCACGACGACCACGCGTTCGAGGTGATCGAGGTCGGCGCTGCCGACACCTACCTCCAGCACGTGCTGCGCACCCACAAGAGCGACATCGTGCGCTTCCAGCCCGACTTCGACTGCCGGCCCGATCCCGCCCAGGACCACGTCTTCCTCATCCTGCGCGGTGACGAGACCGTCGGGGTCGTGGTGGTGCGCCGCGTCGGCGTGGTCGCCCACGTGCGCCTCGACTACGTCACCCGCCGCTACCGCGACTTCACCCCCGGCGAGTTCGTGTGGCGGCGCAGCGACGTCCTGTGCGCGCTCGGCTTCCGCCAGGTCCGCACCGCGCCGCAGACGCTCGGCGCCTACTACGACCACCTGGGCTTCCGCCGCGAGGGCGACGTGCACGTGCTCGACCTCGACCCCGCCGAGTGCGCCGAGCGCTCGGCGAGCTGACCCCGGGCTGACCCGACCGCCGGGTCAGGCGGAGGAGACCTCGACCCAGTGCTGCAGCGTCGCCGCGGCGGCTCCCGAGTCGACGGCCTGCGCGGCCCGCTCCATGCCCGCGACCAGGGCCGTCACCGGGTCGGCGCCGGGCTCGTCGTGGACCGCCAGCGCCGCCCCGGCGTTGAGCAGCACCGCGTCGCGCACCGCTCCGCGCTGCCCCGCGAGCACGCGGCGTACGACGTCGGCGTTGTGGGCGGCGTCGCCCCCGCGCAGGTCCTCGGTCGTCGCGGGCGCGAGCCCGAGTGCCGCAGGGTCGATGGTGGCGGTGCTGATCTGCCCGTCGTGGACGACCCACAGCGACGAGGTCGTGGTGGTGGTCAGCTCGTCGAGCCCGTCGTCGCCGCGGAAGACCCACGCGTCGACGCCGCGGCGGGCGAAGACCCCGGCCATCAGCTCGACCTTGCCCTCGTAGGCGCACCCGATGGCCTGGGCGGTGGGGCGGGCGGGGTTGGCCAGCGGGCCCAGCAGGTTGAAGGTGGTGCCGATGCCCAGCTCGCGGCGCGGGACCGCGGCGTGGCGCAGCGCGGGGTGGAAGGCGGAGGCGAAGCAGAAGGTGATGCCGACCGTCTCCGCGGTGCTCGCGACCCGGTCGGGCGGCAGGTCCAGGCGCACGCCCAGGTTCTCCAGGACGTCGGCGGTGCCGGCCTTGGATGAGGCCGAGCGGTTGCCGTGCTTGACGACCCGGGCACCGGCGCCGGCGGCCACGATCGCCGCCATCGTCGAGATGTTGACCGACATCGAGCGGTCCCCGCCGGTGCCGACGACGTCGAGGGTGCGTCCGGTGACGGTGAGGGGGGTCGCGACGGCGTACATCGCCTCGACCAGGCCGAGGACCTCCTCGATCGTCTCGCCCTTGGCGCGCAGGGCGACGGCGAACCCGGCGATCTGCGCCTCGCTGGCCTGGCCGTCGAGGATCTCCCCCATCGCCCAGGCGGTCTGCGGCGCCGTCAGGTCGTGCCCTGCGACGAGGTCACCGAGGACCTCGGGCCAGGTCGTCACCCTCAGGCGGGGGTGGCCGGGACCCGCGAGCGCAGCAGCGCCACCACGGTCTCGGCCAGCTGGATCGGGTCGAGCGGGTGCGGCACGGCCGCCTCGGCGCGCGACCAGGTCGCCAACCAGGCGTCCTGGGGACGACCGGTCAGCACCAGCACCGGTGGGCACTGGAAGATCTCGTCCTTCAGCTGCTTGGCGATGCCCATCCCGCCGACGGGAGCGGCCTCGCCGTCGAGGATCGCGAGGTCGATGCCGCCGGCGTCCATGTTCTGGATGACGACGGGCTCGGTGGCGACCTCGACGTACTCCAGCTCGGGCAGGTCGGGGTGCGGGCGTCGGCCCAGCGCCAGGATGACCTGCTTGCGGGTGTTCACGTCGTCGCTGTAGACGAGCACCTTCAGCGGAGTGCGGGAGGAAGTGGTGTCGCTCACGGCGGCGATGCTACCCGTCGGGCTCCCCGGCGCCCGCCGCGGCCCGGTCCCTCGCCTCGAGCCGGTCGAGGCGGCGGTCCTCCCGCTTCGCCTCGGCCATCGAGGAGCGCACCCACTGCACGAACAGGACCGCGAAGAACGACAACCCGATGAAGTCGCCGGAGCCCCACAGGATGCCGCCGGCCAGGTGCTGGTCGTCGAAGGGATCCGGCAGCCACGACCCCATCGGCCCCTCGGCCAGGCGGGGGTACCAGTCCCCGCCGAGCAGCGTCGACTGACCCATGATCGTGACGCCCAGGAAGGCGTGGAAGGGCAGTGTCAGCACCGTGAGCAGCACCCGGAAGGGGTAGCCCACGCGTCCGGGGACCGGGTCGACGCCCATCAGCGGCCAGAAGAACAGGGCACCGACCGCCACGAGGTGGACGTGCATCATCTCGTGCACGAGGACCGACTCCAGCGAGGCCCGGTACCAGTCGGTGAAGTACAGCGCCCACGGTGAGGTCACGTAGAGCAGGAAGGCCAGCGGCGGGAACGACAGCACCTTGCCCAGCCGCGAGTGCAGCAGCGCCAGCAGCCACTTCCGTGGCCGCTTGGGCAGGGTGCGCAGCGCCAGCGTCACGGGCGCCCCGAGCGCCAGGGCCAGCGGCACCAGCATCGACAGGACCATGTGCTGGACCATGTGCACGCTCAGCAGCGTCGTGTCGTACGCCGCGATCCCCGAGGTGGTCGCGACGTAGAACGAGCCCATGCCCACGCCGACGAACGCGACGGTGCGCCCCACCGGCCACCGGTCTCCTCGCGCGCGCAGGCGCGAGACGCCGTAGAGGTAGAGGCCCACGACCCACACGGTCGCGATCGTCGGCACCGGGACCAGGTTCCACTGGCCCAGGATCTGGCCCATCGAGAAGGCGGGAAGGTCGAGACCGGCCGAGAACGGGGTCGTCACGGGGCCCCCACGAAGACGGTCGGCCGGGCCGGGACAGCGGTGATCTGCACGGTGTGAACTTTATGACCCCCCACTAACCGGGGGCCGGGGTGCCCTCCCGGACACGACGGGCCATAATGCTCCTGTGGCGACAGCGACAACGATCCCAGCATCCCGTCTGCACGGGCACCACGACCGACCCAGCATGGTCAGTGTCGGGACCATCATCTGGCTTTCGAGCGAGCTGATGTTCTTCGCGGCGCTCTTCGCGTCGTACTTCACGATCCGCTCGGTCAGTCCGGAGCTGTGGGAGCAGAACACCCAGCTCCTCAACGTGCCGTTCGCGCTGGGCAACACCACGATCCTGGTGCTGTCCTCGCTGACCTGCCAGCTCGGCGTCTTCGCCGCCGAGCGCGGGCAGGTGGGCCGGGCCGGCTCGCTCCTCCAGGTCAAGCTCTGGGGCCTGCGCGAGTGGTTCGGCCTGACCTACGTGATGGGATCGATCTTCGTCGCCGGTCAGGCCGTCGAGTACGCCCAGCTGGTCCAGGAGGGCGTGACCCTCCAGGACTCGGCCTACGGCTCGATGTTCTACCTGACCACCGGCTTCCACGGCATCCACGTGGCGGGCGGGCTGATCGCCTTCCTCCTCGTGCTGGGACGCACCTACCTGGCCCGCAAGTTCACCCACGAGCAGGCGGTCAGTGCCATCGTCGTCTCGTACTACTGGCACTTCGTCGACGTCGTGTGGATCGGGCTTTTCGCCACGATCTACCTTGTGAAGTAACTCCCCCGAGACGTAGCACCCCGAACCCAAGGACCCTCAGTGCGATTCGTGAACCGTTCCGCCGGTCGCCTCTCCCGCCACCGCCGCGGGCCGTTGGCCGGCCTCGTCCTGCTGCTGGTCGGTCTCGTGACCGCCGGCGGTCTCTACACCGCCCTGGCACCCGCCCAGGCGCAGGACTCCGACACCTTGGCGATCGAGGTCGAGAAGGGTCGCGAGCTGTTCCTCGTGGGCTGCTCGAGCTGCCACGGCCTCAACGGCGAGGGGGTGAGCACCCTCAACGGCAACAACCTCGGCCCCTCGCTGGTCGGGGTCGGCGCCGCTGCGGTCGACTTCCAGGTCGGCACCGGCCGGATGCCCATGGCCCAGCCCGGCGCCCAGGCGCCGCGCAAGCCCGTGCAGTACTCCGAGGAGGAGACCCAGCAGCTGGCGGCGTACGTCGCCTCCCTGGGCCCCGGTCCGGCGATCCCCGCTGAGAGCGACTACTCCATCGACGGTCTCGACGACGACGCCCAGCAGGCCGCGATCGTCCGCGGCGGGCAGATCTTCCTGACCAACTGCACCGCCTGCCACAACTTCGAGGGCTCCGGCGGCGCCATGCCCCGGGGTGGCTACGCCCCGGCCCTGCACGGCGTGGAGTCCAAGTACATCTACGAGGCCCTGCTGACCGGCCCGCAGAACATGCCGAGCTTCAGCAACGGCAACATCTCCCCCGACGAGAAGCGCGACGTGATCGCCTACCTGAAGTCGCTCGAGGACCAGCCGGCCTACGGCGGCTTCGGCTTCGGCGGCCTCGGCCCCGTGTCCGACGGCATCATCGCCTGGGTCGTCGGCATCGGCGGCCTGGTCGGCTTCGCCGTCTGGATCGCCGCCCACACGACCCGTTCGAAGAAGAAGAAGGTGGCGGCGTGACCGACCTCCAGCACGGTCAGCACGACCCCGGCCACCTGCCGGCGACCACGGCTGAGGAGCCGCTCGCCAACCCGGGCCTGCCCGAGCACACCTGGCGACCCACCGACGTCGACCCCAAGGCCGAGAAGCGCGCCGAGCGCCAGGTCGCAGCGATGTTCATGCTGTCCTCGGTGTTCGTGGTGCTCTTCATGGTCGCCTACTTCACCCTCGACATCGGCGACAACTGGAACACCGCCGCCGGCCTCGGCGCCTCGACGGTGGCCCTGGGCGTGTCGCTGGGAGCAGCGCTGCTGCTCGTCGGCATGGGCATCATCCAGTGGGCCCGCAAGCTGATGGCCGACCACGAGATGGTCGAGATGCGTCACCCGGCCCGCTCCTCCGACGAGGACCGCACCGAGACGCTCGCCGCGCTGGACGCCGGCCTCGAGGAGTCCGGCCTGGCCCGCCGCCCGCTGGTGCGCAACTCGCTCATCGGTTCGGTGGCCGTGCTGCTCGCCCCGGCCGTCGTGCTCTTCCGCGACCTGGGTCCGACCCCGAGCCAGGCCGCTGCCGAGGGCCCCAACGCCGGGCTCGAGAACACCATCTGGAAGCCCGACATGCGGGTCGTCCGCGACGTCGTGGGCACCCCCATCCGTGCCGCCGACCTCGAGGTCGGCGACCTGGTCAACGCCGAGCCCGAGGCGATCTTCCCGACCGAGGAGAACGGCTACCCCGAGATCGAGGGCGTCGAGCTCAACGTCGCCAAGTCGAAGGCCGCCGTGGTCGTGGTCCGGATGGACCCGGAGGACCTGGTCCCCGGCGAGGGGCGCGACAACTGGTCGGTCGACGGCATCGTCTGCTACTCCAAGATCTGCACCCACGTCGGGTGCCCGATCTCGCTCTACGAGCGCACCACGCACCACCTGCTGTGCCCCTGCCACCAGTCGACTTTCGACCTCGCCGACTCCGGTCGCGTCGTCTTCGGTCCGGCGGGCCGGCACCTGCCCCAGCTGCCGCTGGCTGTCGACGCCGAGGGCTACCTGGTGGCCCAGAGCGACTTCACCGAGCCGGTGGGGCCCAGCTACTGGACGCGTGACCACAAGGACATCGGCGACCAGGGTGAGGCGGATCTGTGAGCATGGACACCAGCAAGGTCGCGACGAGCAACAGCTCCGCCGCGACGGCCAAGAAGCCGGGCAAGGCCGGCGTCGTGGCCAACTGGGCCGACGAGCGTCTCGGCCTCGGCACGGCCATGAAGAAGAACCTGCGCAAGGTCTTCCCCGACCACTGGTCCTTCATGCTCGGCGAGATCGCTCTGTGGAGCTTCGTCGTGCTGCTGCTGACCGGCGTCTTCCTGACGTTCTGGTACCGGCCGAGCATGGCCGAGGTGACCTACATGGGCTCCTACGACCAGCTGCGCGGGCTGCACATGTCCGAGGCGATGGCCTCGACGCTGAACCTCAGCTTCGACGTGCGCGGCGGGCTCCTGATGCGTCAGATGCACCACTGGGCCGCCAACATCTTCATCGCCTCGATGATGATCCACCTGCTGCGCGTCTACTTCACCGGCGCGTTCCGCAAGCCCCGTGAGCTCAACTGGGTGATCGGCTCGCTGCTGCTGCTGCTGGGCACCCTCGAGGGCTTCACCGGCTACTCGCTGCCCGACGACCTGCTCTCGGGCACCGGCATCCGGGCCGCGGACGGCTTCATGAAGTCGATGCCGGTCATCGGCAGCTACATGTCGTTCTTCCTGTTCGGCGGGGAGTTCCCCGGCGACTCGATCATCCCGCGCCTCTACACCATCCACGTGCTGCTGCTGCCGGGCATCCTGCTGGCCCTGATCGCGGCCCACATGCTGCTGCTCGTCTACCACAAGCACACGCAGTGGCCCGGACCCGGCCGCACCGAGGAGAACGTCGTCGGGTTCCCGATGCTGCCCGTGTACGCCGCCAAGGCCGGTGGCTTCTTCTTCATCGTCTTCGGCGTCACCGCTCTCATGGGTGGACTGCTGAACATCAACTCGGTGTGGAAGCTCGGCCCCTACGACCCGACCAAGGTCACCGCCGGCTCCCAGCCCGACTGGTACATGGGCTGGCCCGACGGTGCGCTGCGGATCATGCCCGGGTGGGAGACCCACCTCTTCGGCTACACGATGGCCTGGAACGTCTTCCTGCCGATCATCGTGCTGCCGGGGCTGATGTTCACGATCCTGATGCTGCTGCCGTTCCTGGAGTCCTGGATCACCGGCGACAAGCGGGACCACCACCTCCTCGAGCGTCCCCGCAACGCGCCGACGCGCACCGCGCTGATGGTGGCCCTGATGACCTTCTACGGCCTGATGTGGGCCGCGGGCGGCAACGACATCATCGCCATCAAGCTGCACCTGAGCATCAACCAGATCACCTACTTCATGCGGGTGGCGGTGTTCCTGGGGCCGGTCATCGCCTTCATGATCACGCGGCGCTGGTGCATCTCGCTGCAGCGTCACGACGAGAACAAGCTGCTGCACGGCTACGAGACGGGCGTCATCATGCGCTCCCCCGAGGGCGGGTACTCCGAGCGGCACCTGCCGATCGCCCCGTCGTCGGCCTACACGCTCACCGCGCGTGATCGTGAGGAGGTCTGGACGCCTGGCTCGACGACGGACGAGAACGGTGTCGCGGCACCGGGCGGTCGTCTCAGCGGTCTGCGCGCCAAGCTCAACGAGCTCTGGTACGCCGACAACGTCCAGAAGCCCACGGCGGCCGAGCTCGAGGCGGCGCACCACCACGCCGAGCACGAGCACGAGCTGCAGGCACCGCTGGAGGGCCACTCCGCTGACGGTCACCAGTTCGACGGCCACCACGCCGTCGAGGGAGAGACCCTGCGCGGCAAGCACTGAGCCGGCGCCTGCCGGCTGACGTCGAAGGCCCCCACCCGAGCGATCGGGTGGGGGCCTTCGTCATGGTGAGGCTCACTCGTTGCTCCTGGGCACTGCCCGTGCGCTCGTCGTCCGCGCCCCCTCCGCGTGGTGGGCCCACCGCCAGATCAGCGGCACCGCGGCCAGAGTGCTGAGGACCCACCCGAGGTAGTTGAAGAGGATTGCTGCGACCGGTGGCACGGCCAGGCAGCAACCGAGCAGCACCGAGCCTCCGGGGCGCCGACACCCGGCGACGAGCTGGCTGATCCAGGCGACGAGGACGGCGAGCAGGTACGGCACGAACATGACGGCGACACGGAAGCCGTCCTCGATGCCGCCCGCGACTGCGGAGGTGAACATCGCACCGGCGGCCACCCACAGGAGCCTCGCGTTCCCCCGGTCCCCGTGATCACCCAGCAGACGCGCCAGCGCCGCCAGCACAGCCCCCAGTGAGGACTGCCAAGCCACGATCATCACCGTGTCGACGCGGTCGATCCAGCGGGTTCCGCTCATGCTGTCGGCGTCCGGTGCCAGCACGAGGCCGAACACCATGAACCCGATGGACACGACTGTGAGCGTGCCCAGGGACCACCTCAGCTGAGTGCCCATGTCGCCCACCGCGAGCCCACCCCGGGCCGTCAGCCGAGGGCCGAGCCCTTCCGGTATGCGCCCCAGGAGGCGTTCCAGTCCCCGTAGCCGTTGTCGAGGGTCATCGGGCGGTCGGTGCCGGTGTACTCGACGACGTCACCGCGGCGCGTCATGTCGTAGAGCCAGCCGGCGTTCTCGGTGCTCAGCCCGGTGCACCCGTGGGAGACGTTGGCACTCCCCTGGCTGCCGACCGACCAGGGCGCGGCATGGATGAACTCCCCCGAGTTGGTCAGGCGCATGGCGTACTGCACGTCCGCGATGTCGTAGGCCTCGGAGCCGCCGATGCCGACGGTCTCGGAGTCCATGCGCTTGGTGTCGTGCTTCTCCATCACGACCTTGGTGCCCGACCGGGTCGTGAAGCCGGCCTTGCCGGTGGTGATCGGGATGGTGCGCAGCAGATCGCCGTCGGAGAAGACCTTCATGGTGTGGCTGCGGGCATCCACGCGGTAGACGTGCGCCTCCCCCACGGTGAAGGCCACCTGTCGGCTCTCCTGGCCGTAGATCCCACCGCCGGCGTCGACTCCGTTGATGTCGAGGTCGACGCTCACCTCGGTCCCGGCCTTCCAGTACTCCCGCGGTCGGTAGTGCACCTCGGTGTCGCTGATCCAGTGCCAGGTGCCGGCCTGCCGGGGCGTGGCGGTCACCTGCATCTGGCGTTCCACGGCGGCCCGGTCGGTCACCGGCAGGTCGAAGCCGACGACCACCGGCATGCCGACGCCGACGGTCTCGCCGTCCAACGGGGCGACCGAGGCGTAGGTCTGCTGGGCCAGGCTCAGGTCCACGGTGCGGAAGGTGCGCTGGCGGACCTGGGACTCGTCACCGGCGCCCACGCGCACCTCCACGGCGTACGTCGTGCCGGGCTCGAGCCGCTCGGTGGCCCGCCAGGCACCGCCGTCCGTGCTGCGGCCGGGGAGCCGCCCCTGCGGTGAGGTCACCACGACCCGCTCGAGCTCAGCGCCTTCGGCGCTCAGCTCGAGCAGCGTGTCGACCGGGACGCCCTGGGCGCCCTTGGCCACGTTGCTGCGCAGCACCACGTCCCGGGGCTGGCCCGCCTCCTGCGCCGCTTCCTGGCCGGCCTGCGGGGTCGTTCCGGCGCCGTCGGTCTGGGCGTCGCCCGGGGCCGCGTCGCAGGCGCTGAGGGCGCTGCTGGCCAGCGCCAGCACGGCTACGGTGCCCAGCAGTCGTCGAGGGCCACCGCCACGGAGTCGCAGGAGTCTCATGCCCTCCAGGGTAAAGGCCCGCCCCAGAACACCACGACTCCGCGACCCCGGGTCGGGGTGGCGGTGTCGTCGGTGGCGTGCAGCGAGGATGCTCTAGTGAGCGTGCTCCCCGCGGTAGAACTCGTAGACCAGCCCGCAGGTGGCCACGGCGCCGAGCGCGACGCCGATGATGGCCAGCCACCAGGCCGCGATGGCCAGGCCGTACACGATGGTGCCGAGCGTGAGCGCGGCCCACAGCGGCCACCAGGAGTAGGGCGGGAAGAAGCCCAGCTCGCCGGCGCCGTCCGCGATCTCGGCGTCGAGCCGGTCCTCGGGACGCGGCTCCATCTTCTGGGCGTGGAACCCGAGGTAGAACGTGACCATCAGGGTCAGCAGCGCCGTCATCGTCAGCGCCGACGTGCCGGTCCAGTCCCCGCCGTGCTCACCGGCACTGGTCACGAACCAGTAGGCCGGGGCGACGAGTCCGAAGAAGACCGTGCAGGCGCCGAAGATCTTCGCTTCTACCTTCATCGGGTGCCCTCCGGGTCGTCGGTGGTCGTGGTGGTGGTGCTGCGCTCGGCCACCAGCTCCTCGCGGCCCTGCATGTCGGGTGCGTCAGCGCGGTCGCCGTTGCGGGCGGCCTCGTTCTGGTCCAGCTCGATGGCGGCGATCTCCGGGTGGTGCAGGTCGAAGGCCGGCGACTCCGAGCGGACCCGGGGGATGCTGACGAAGTTGTGCCGCGGCGGCGGGCACGAGGTCGCCCACTCCAGCGAGCGGCCCCAGCCCCACGGGTCGTCGACCTCCACGCGAGGCGCGTTGCGCGAGATCCACACGTTGTAGAAGAACGGCAGCATCGAGAGGCTCAGCAGGAACGCACCGACCGTCGAGACCTGGTTCAGCACCGTGAAGCCGTCGTCGGGCAGGTAGTCGGCGTAGCGACGGGGCATGCCCTCGACGCCGAGCCAGTGCTGGACCAGGAACGTGAGGTGGAAGCCGACGAACAGCGTCCAGAAGTGCAGCTTGCCGAGGCGCTCGTCGAGCATCCGACCGGTGAACTTGGGCCACCAGAAGTAGAAGCCGGCGAACATCGCGAACACCACGGTGCCGAACACGACGTAGTGGAAGTGCGCGACCACGAAGTAGGAGTCCGAGACGTGGAAGTCCAGCGGCGGGCTGGCCAGGATGACACCGGTCAGACCACCGAAGAGGAAGGTGGTCAGGAAGCCGATCGACCACAGCATCGGGGTGTCGAAGGACAGAGATCCCCCCCACATCGTCCCGATCCAGTTGAAGAACTTCACTCCCGTGGGCACCGCGATCAGGAACGTCATGCCGGAGAAGAACGGCAGGTCGACGGCGCCGGTGACGAACATGTGGTGCGCCCAGACCGCGATCGACAGGACCGCGATGGCCACCGTCGCCCCGACCAGGCCGACGTAGCCGAAGATCGGCTTGCGGCTGAAGACGGGCAGGATCTCGGAGACGATCCCGAAGAACGGCAGCGCGATGATGTAGACCTCGGGGTGGCCGAAGAACCAGAACAGGTGCTGCCACAGGACCGCGCCGCCGTGGGCGGTGTCGAAGACGTGGGCCCCGAAGAGCCGGTCGGCCTCCAGCGAGAGCAGCGCGCCGGCCAGCACGGGGAACGCGATGAGCACCAGCAGGCTGGTGACCAGCGTGTTCCACACGAAGATCGGCATCCGGAACATGGTCATGCCGGGCGCACGCATGCAGATGATGGTCGTGATGAAGTTGACCGCACCCAGGATCGTGCCCAGACCGGCCATCCACAGACCCATGATCCACAGGTCACCGCCGACGCCGGGCGAGTTGATCGAGTCCGAGAGCGGGGTGTAGCCGAACCACCCGAACGAGGCCGCGCCCTGCGGGGTCAGGAACCCGGAGGCGGCGATGAGGCCACCGAAGAGGAACAGCCAGTAGCTGAACATGTTCAGGCGCGGGAACGCGACGTCGGGCGAGCCGATCTGGATCGGCATGATGACGTTGGCGAAGCCGAAGAACAGCGGGGTCGCGAACAGCAGCAGCATGATCGTGCCGTGCATGGTGAAGAGCTGGTTGTACAGCTCCTCGTTCACGATCTGCTGACCCGGGAAGGCCAGCTCGGAGCGGATCACGAGGGCCATCAGGCCCCCGAAGAGGAACCAGGCGAACGAGGTCGCCAGGTACATCTTGCCGATCAGCTTGTGATCGGTCGTCGTCATCATCGTGACGAGCTGCTTGCCCAGCGGCTTGCGGAGCCCGCCGGGTGCGGTTGCGGCGCTCACTGGCCCTCCTCGGTCTCGGTGACGTCAAGGCCCACCTGGGTGCGTGCGGCGTCGCCGCCGAGCAGCGGGGCCGCGGCGGAGTCGCCGGCCTCGACCAGCGAGGCCACGTAGGCGTCGTACTCCGCGGGGCTGACGACCTTGACGTCGAACAGCATCCGCGAGTGCTGGGCACCGCAGAGCTCGAAGCACTTGCCCTTGAAGGTGCCCTCGATCTGCGGCGTCACCTGGAAGGAGTTCACCCGACCCGGGATCACGTCCATCTTGGTGAGGAAGCCCGGCACGCCGAAGCTGTGGATGACGTCGGGCGAGTGCAGGTTGAACCGCGTGGTCTCGCCCAGCGGCAGCAGCAGCGTCGGGATGTCGGTCAGGGTGCCGACGACGTTCGCGTACTCGTCGTAGGGGAAGTCCAGGTCCGTGTTGTCCTCGTTGGCCGCGAGGTCGGGCGAACCGACCCCGTGGTTGAAGGTCCACGACCACTTCTGGCCGACGACCTCGACGACGTTGTCGGGAGGACTGTCGTCGAGGATGACGTCCTGGACCCGGATGGTGTGGGCGAAGAACACCACGACCATCATGATCGGCGCGATCGTGTAGAAGATCTCGAGGGGCAGGTTGTAGCGCGTCTGCACGGGGACCTCGTCCTCGTGCCGACGGCGGTAGGCCACCACGACCCAGGCCATCAGGCCCCAGACGATGGCACCGGTGACCAGCGCCGCGATCCACGCGCCCTGCCACAGGCCCAAGGTGGCCTCACCCTGCTCGGTGATGGGCTCTGGCATGGCCAGGCGCTCCCACTCACCGCGGGACTCGGAAGAACAGCCGGCGAGCAGCACGAGGCCGAGGCCGAGCGAGGCACTCAGGCCCGCGCGACGGGCCGTGGCCCACCGACGTCCTGGTGCCCTCTGGGGGAGCTGCAGACTCACGAACGAGCCTTCCTCTCAAGCGATCAGAAGTTGGCGTCACAGTACCGCGACCACCCCCTGCTGGGCAGCACAGGGTGCCCTACGGTGGCCGATGTGATCTATCCCGCGCCGGTCGACCTCGACGCCGCGTCCGGTGAGCCGATGCACCCGGCCGCCCGCAGCGTCCTCGACGCCGCCCTCGAGCGGGGATGGGCGGACCCGCGTCGGCTGCACCGCCACGCCCGCGACGCCCGTCTGCTGCTCGACAACGCCCGCGAGGTCGTCGCCGAGTCGCTCGGCGTACGCCGCGACGAGGTCACGTTCACCTCGTCCGGCACCGATGCCGTGCACCGCGGGCTGCTGGGGCTGCTCGAGGGGCGAGCCCGTCCCGGTGCCGCGGCGACCTGCACCCTGTCGGCGGTCGAGCACTCGGCCGTGCTGCACGCCGCCTCGTGGCACGCGCGCCGCACCGGTGCCGACGACGCGGTGCTGGTGCCCGTCGACCGGCACGGCCGGGTCTCCCCCGCCGCCGTGCAGCAGGCGGTCGGCCCGAGGACCGGTGTCGTGGCGGTCCAGGCCGCCAACCACGAGGTCGGCACCGTCCAGCCGGTCGCCGAGGTCGCCGCGGCTCTCGAGGGCCGCACCCCTCTCTTCGTCGACGCCTGCGCCTCCACGGGGCGGCTGGACCTCCCGGGCGGGTGGGACGCGGCGGCCGCGTCCGCGCACAAGTGGGGCGGCCCGGCCGGGGTGGGTGTCCTGCTGGTGCGCAAGGGGGCGCGCTGGGCGACGCCGTTCCCCGGTGACGACCGGGTCGACGAGCGCGCCAGCGGCTTCGAGAACGTCCCGGCCGCCCTGGCCGCCGCCGCCGCGCTGCGCGCCGTCGTCGAGGGGCGCGCCGAGGTCGGGGCCCGCCAGCACGCGCTCGTGGCCCGGGTCCGCGAGGGCGTCGCCGGCGTGCCGGACGTCGACGTGGTCGGCGACCCCGACGACCGGCTGCCGCACCTGGTGACCTTCTCGTTCCTCTACGTCGACGGAGAGGCGCTGGTCCACGAGCTCGACCGGCACGGCTTCGGCGTGGCCAGCGGATCGGCCTGCTCGTCCTCGACGTTCGAGCCCAGCCACGTCCTGGCTGCGATGGGGGCGCTCACCCACGGCAACGTGCGGCTCTCGCTGCACCGCACCACGACCGACGAGGACGTCGAGCGGCTCCTGGGTGTGCTGCCCGGGATCGTCGCCGACCTGCGCGCCCGGGTGGGGATGTGAGCGCCCCCGGTCCGGGCGTGGCGCTCGAGCTCGACTGCCGCGGCCGGATGTGCCCGCTGCCCGTCATCGACCTGGCCCGGGCGCTGCCGGACCTGGAGGTGGGACAGGTCGTGGCCGTGGTCGCCGACGACGTGGCGGCGCGCGTGGACGTGCCGGCGTGGTGCCGGATGCGCCGGCAGGAGTACGTCGGCGAGGACGCCGCCCCCGACGGGGTGCCCCGCTACCTCGTGCGTCGCACGTCCTGAGCCCGCCGGCTCAGCGCAGGTCGGACAGGTGGGGCCGGACGACGGCGGCCGCCTCGGCGCCGTACGACTCCTCGAGGCGGGCGAGGAACTGCTCGGCGGTGAAGGAGTACTCCTGGGTGCCGACGGTCTCGACGACGTACGCCGCGAGCACGCAGCCGACCTGCGCGCTGGCGGACAGGTCCAGGCCCCAGGCGGTGGCGGCGAGGAAGCCGGCACGGAAGGCGTCACCGACCCCGGTGGGCTCGACCGCGGTGACGCCCGCGGCAGCCGGCAGGACGATGTCCTCCTCGCCGGCCCGGGTCACCCGCACCCCGGCAGCACCGAGCGTGGTGACCTGCACGCCGACCCTGGCCAGGATGTCGTCGGCCGACCAGCCGGTCTTCTGCTGGATCAGGTGCGACTCGTACTCGTTGCTGAACAGGATGGCGGCCCCGTCGACGAGGCGGCGGATCAGGTCGCCCTCACCGAAGGCCAGCTGCTGGCTGGGGTCGGCGATGAAGGGGTAGCCGCGCTGGCGGCACTCCTCGGTGTGGCGCAGCATGCCGTCGGGGTCGTCGGCTCCGATCAGCACGTACGACGGCTCGCCCACCTGGCGCACGATGGGGGCCAGCTCCATCAACCGGGCCTCCTGCATCGCCCCGGGGTAGAAGGAGGCGAACTGCGCCATCGTCGTGTCCGTCGTGCACACGAAGCGGGCGGTGTGCAGCGTCTCGGAGATCCGCACGTGGTCGCAGTCGACCCCGTGGCGCTCCAGCCAGGAGCGGTAGTCGGCGAAGTCCTCGCCGGCCGCGCCGACCAGCACCGGGCGCAGACCGAGGCGGGCCATGCCGAAGCACATGTTGGGGGCGACCCCGCCGCGGCGGATCTCGAGGTCGTCGACGAGGAAGGAGACCGAGAGCTTGTGCAGCTGCTCGACGACCAGGGAGTCCTCGAACTTCCCGGCGAAGCTCATCAGGTGGTCGGTCGCGATCGACCCGGCCACCAGCAGGGGGCCACTCGCAGGAGCAGGGGTCAGGGGCGTCGAGGAGGTGTCGGGCACGGCGGGCACACTACCTGCGGGTAGTGCTGGGAGTACCCCCGAGTAGCCCCTAGCGTCGACCTCATGACCTCACCCACGCCTTCGTCCAGCCCCCACGGGACCGGCAGCCGGCTCCCCTACGACGACCTGGCCTGCGTCTCCGACATGGAGGTCGACTGCGAGGCGGTCGGCCGCGCGCTGCACCTGTCCGTGGGCCGCGAGGCCGCGGCCGCCGCAGCCGTGACCCGCGCCGCGCGCCGACCGGCGCCCAGCATCCACTTCGCCGACTTCCCCCGCGAGGTGCGCAAGCGCGACATCGAGGTCGGTGACGCGGCCCTGCGCCTCGCCAACGCCTTGTCCTTGCACCTGGACTGATGCACGGTGCTCACCCGCTGAGCACGACGGAGCCCCCGGACCTGGTCGGTCCGGGGGCTTCGTCTGTGTCTCAGTGCTGCTGGCGCTACCCGATCAGTTGAACGAGTCGCCGCAGGCGCAGGAACCCGTGGCGTTCGGGTTGTCGATGGTGAAGCCCTGCTTCTCGATGCTGTCGACGAAGTCGATCGTCGCGCCGTTGAGGTAGGGCACGCTCATCCGGTCGACGACGACGTTGACCCCGTCGAAGCCGACGACGGCGTCGCCGTCGAGGGTGCGCTCGTCGAAGAACAGCTGGTAGCGCAGACCGGAGCAGCCACCGGGCTGGACCGAGATGCGCAGCGCCAGGTCGTCGCGACCCTCCTGCTCGAGGAGGCTCTTCACCTTGGCTGCCGCCACCGGGCTGAGGTTGATGCTGTCGGTGCGGTGCTCCGTGGTGGTGTCCACCTGCTCGGTCATGTCTGTGCTCCCAACGTGGTTTTTCGGTGTGGTGCGGGTGCGTCCTGAGGACAAGGGTAGGCCACGCGCGGTTATTCCCTCGACCACTGCCGGGCGACCCGCTCCCCGAGCGCCTGGAGGCTGCCCACCGGGTCCTCGAAGGCTCGCTGCTCCCCCACCAGGTCCACGAGCGAGTAGGCGTTCTCCACGCCGAGCGCGCGCATCTCCCGGGACCCGACCAGCACCTGCCCGGCCATCGCGATGCAGGGCCGCAGCGCCTCTGCGGCGATCTCCGCGACGCCGTACGGCACCTTGCCCGAGCGGCTGGAGAAGTCGAAGGCACCCTCGCCGGTGACGACCAGGTCGGCGGCCCGGGCCCGGGACGCGAGCCCGACGGCCTCGGCGACCAGGGCGATGCCGGGCTCGCGGACCGCGCCCAGGCACAGCAGCGCGTGCCCCAGCCCACCGGCCGCGCCGGCGCCCTTGACCAGCGACGTGCGGCGGTCGGTGGCCTCGGCGAGCTGCTCGAGCCAGCCGTCGACCTCGTAGAGCCGGTCCTCGGCGATGCCCTTCTGGGGTCCGTAGGTCTTCGTGGCGCCGAACAGTCCGGTGAGCGGGTTGTCGACGTCGGTGGCCGCGACCAGGCGCACGCCGGCGACCTTGGCCCGGGCCGGGGCCAGGTCCACCGACGACAGGCCGGCGAAGAGGACCGGGCCCCCGTCGAGCTGGCCGGCGTCGGCCACGGCCCCGAGCGCGTCGAGGAGGCCGGCGCCTCCGTCGTTGGTGCCGCTGCCCCCGAGACCGACGATCACCGTGGTGGCGCCGGTGCCGAGCGCGGCCAGGAGCAGCTCGCCGGCCCCGACGGTGGTGGCGAACTCCGCTCCGCCCTCGGTGACGAGGTGCCGCCCGATCGCCTGGGCGCTCTCGACGTAGGCGACGTCCCCGACGTGCAGGACGGTCGCGGGGACCTCCTCGCCGTGCGGGCCCTCCACGGTCGTCACGAGCAGCTCGCCACCCAGGGTGGCGTGCAGCACGTCGACGAACCCGGGCCCGCCGTCCGACATCGGGGCGAGGTCGAGCTCGTCGTCGGGGGCGTGACGGCGCCAGCCGGCCGCGATCGCCTCGGCCGCCTCCACGGCGGTGAGGGTGCCGGCGAACTTGTCGGGGGCCACCAGGACTCGCATGGGCGCATCCTCGCAGGCCCTCCCGACACCGCCCGCCCCCGACGCCTACGGTGGGTCGGTGACTGCTCCGAGCGCTGCTGTCCGACCGATGCAGGTGGGCGACGTCGCCGAGGCCGCGGACCTGAGCTCGGAGAGCTTCCACGCCGTCGACCAGCGCACCCTCCCCCGGGCCTGGCCCGACCCCGAGCCTCGGCGCCCCGGTCGCAGCGAGGCCTGGCGGACCCGCACCGAGCACCTGCTGCGCACCGACCCCGGCGGCTGCTGGGTCGCCGAGGAGGACGGCCGGATGGTCGGCATCGCCACCTCGCTGGTGCGCGAGGGCACCTGGATCCTCTCCACGTACGCCGTCCGGCCGGGCCGGCAGGGCCGCGGTGTCGGGAAGCCGCTGCTCGCGGCCGCGCTGCACCACGGCCGGGGCTCGTTGCGCGGCATGCTGTCGAGCTCGAACGACCCGCGCGCGGTCCGGGTCTACCGCCAGGCCGGGTTCTCCCTGCACCCGCAGATGGTGCTGCGGGGCACCCTCGACCGCACCGCGATCCCGCTCGGCACCGGCGACAAGGTCCGCGAGGGCGCGCCCGCCGACGTGGACCTCCTCGACTCCGTCGACCGCGGCACCCGCGGCTGCGCCCACGGCCCGGACCACCCGCTGCTGATGGGGCTGACCCGGCTGCTGGTCTCGGAGACCTCGACCGGCTCCGGCTACGCCTACACCCACCCCGACGGGGGCGTCGCGCTGCTCGCCGCGACCAACCGGCGCACCGCGACCCGACTGCTGTGGGCGGCGCTGGCCGACGGCCCGGAGCAGACCGAGGTCGCGCACGTCACCAGCGCCAACGAGTGGGCCCTCGACGTCGGGCTGGCCGGCCGGCTCGAGGTCTGGACCTCCGGCTACCTGGCCCTGCGCGGGATGCGCCCGCCCTCGGCGTACCTGCACCACGGCTCGTTGCTCTGATCCCGACGACTACGATGGGGTCATGACGACCGTCGACCTCCCGCTCCTGCCCCTGGGCCGCGGCGTGGACCTGCAGTCCGAGCGTGGGGTCGAGTGCCCCGGCGACCTCCCGGCCGCCTCCGACCCCGACCTGGTCGCGCGTGCGCTGGCCGCCAAGGAGGCCCTCGGCGAGCGGGTGTTCGTGCTGGGCCACCACTACCAGCGCGACGAGGTCATCCAGTTCGCCGACGTCACCGGCGACTCCTTCAAGCTCGCCCGCGAGGCCGCGGCCCGACCGGACGCCGAGTTCATCGTCTTCTGCGGCGTGCACTTCATGGCCGAGTCGGCCGACATCCTCACCTCCCCCGCCCAGCAGGTCGTCCTGCCCGACCTCGCCGCCGGCTGCTCGATGGCCGACATGGCGCGGCTGCAGCAGGTCGAGGCCGCGTGGGACGCGATGGCCGAGGCCGGCATCCAGGACTCCGTCGTCCCGGTCACCTACATGAACTCCAGCGCCGACATCAAGGCCTTCTGCGGCCGCAACGGAGGTGTCGTGTGCACCTCGAGCAACGCCCAGACGGCGCTCGAGTGGGCCTACGCGCAGAAGCCGGACGCCGAGGGCGGTGCCAAGGTGCTCTTCATGCCCGACCAGCACCTGGGCCGCAACACCGCGGTGCTCCAGATGGGCCTCACGCTCGAGGACTGCGTCGTCTGGGACCCGCACCGCCCCGGCGGCGGGCTGACCCCGGAGCAGCTGCGCGACGCCCGGATGATCCTGTGGAAGGGCCACTGCTCGGTGCACGGGCGCTTCTCCCCCGACGTCGTCGACGCGCTGCGGGCCAAAGACCCCGAGATCCAGATCCTGGTGCACCCCGAGTGCACCCACGAGGTGGTGCTCAAGGCCGACCTGGTCGGCTCCACCGAGTTCATCATCCAGACCATCGAGGCCGCCCCCGCCGGCTCCTCGTGGGCCATCGGGACCGAGCTCAACCTGGTCAAGCGCCTCGCCGACCAGCACCCGGACAAGAAGATCGCCTTCCTCGACCGGACGGTCTGCTACTGCTCCACGATGAACCGCATCGACCTGCCCCACCTGGTGTGGGCGCTGGAGTCGCTGGTGGCCGGGACCGTGGTGAACCGCATCGACGTGGACCCCACGACTACCGAGCAGGCGCTGGTCGCGCTCGAGCGGATGCTCGCCCTCCCCGGCAAGACCGCCAAGGACTGACGGACGAGCAGTCACTTCTGCACCACCGAGCGGTCACTTCTGCACCTACCACCGGGCATAAGTGACTGGTCGATGGTGCAAAAGTGACCGCTCGTGCTCAGGGGGTGTCGGCGGGCAGCACGAACCAGACGGTGGTGCCGCCGCCGGGGGTCTCCTCGATGCCGATCGAGCCGGCGTGGGCGTCGATGATGCGGCGCACGGTGGCCAGCCCGATGCCGGTGCCGGGTACGTCGTCGTGGGCGCGGGCGAGCGGCTCGAAGACCCGCTCGCGGTCCTCGGGGGCGATGCCCAGGCCCTGGTCGACCACCTCGACGCGCCACCCGGTCCGCACCCGGGACGCCCCGACTCGGATCCGGGCAGGCTGCCCGGCGGGGACGAACTTGGCGGCGTTGGCGACCAGGTTCTGCAGGACCGCGCGCAGCTGGACCGGGTCGCCGGTGACGACGGGCAGGATCCCGATGTCGAGCGTCGCGCCGCCGAGGGCCTCCGCCAGGTCGTCGCGCACGTCGGCCGCGACGGCGGCGAGGTCGACCTGCTTGCTCGCCATCCGACCACCGATGCGCGCGTAGGCCAGCAGGTCGTCGATGAGGGCCTGCATCCGCCCGGCGCCCTTCTCGGCCCGCGAGATCAAGAAGGACCCGGCCTCGGGATCCGTGTGCAGCGTCTCCGGGTCCTCCGCGAGGATCGAGAGCGCCATCCGCACCGTCGTCAGCGGGTTGCGCAGGTCGTGGCTGACCTGGCCGGCGAAGGCGGCGAGCTGGCTGTTCGAGCGCTGGAGCTCGTCGCGGGCCCGCTCGAGCTCGGTGACCGTGACCGCGAGCTCGCGGGTGCGCAGCTCCAGCTCGAGGAGGTCCACGACCCGCTCGGCCAGCTCGACGAGGGCACGCTCCTGGTCGTCGCTGATCTCGCGGGCCTCGGTGTCGAAGACGCACAGCGTCCCGATGGTGACGCCGTGGGGGGTGACGAGCTGGTGGCTCGCGTAGAAGCGCACCTGGCCGATCTCACCGGTCACGAAGGGGTTGTCGGCGAACCGGGGGTCCCGCGAGGCGTCGGGCACCACGACCGGCGCGCCGTCGTGGAGCACGACGTTGCACATGGAGTCGGCCCGCGCACACACCGAGGGGTCGAAGCCCTTCGTGGCGATCTGGTGCTGGGCGACGTCGGTGATCAGGTTGATCGTGGCCAGCGGGACCTCGGCCACCTGGGCGGCGATGTCGACCAGCGCGACCAGGTCGCTGCGCGGCGGGTCGAGCAGCACCTGGTAGCGGTCGATCTCGACGACCCGGGCCCGGTCCGTGCCCGGATCACCGGTCCCGTCCTCGGGGAGGCCGACGACGGGGTCGGTGCGCTGGCTGGTCACAGGTTCTCCTCGGGGGGTCCCCGGCGCGCTCGGGATCGGGCGCGTCGCGGCGTGGTCAGTGTAGGGAGGCCGCCGTGGCTGCTGCAGCCGAACGGCGAGCCTGCCGGGTCACAGGCCCGGCGCACCCCAGATCGCGAGCCAGCGCGAGGTCTCCTGCTCGACCGGCAGCTCGCCGGTGAGGGTCTCGCGCAGGTTGATCTCCAGGAGGGTGTCGCGCTGGCGGCCACCTCCGGGCTGGGGCGCGAAGGGGTAGAACGTGCCCTGCTTGTAGAGGTAGACCAGCCCGACCCGGCGCCCGGCGGGGTCCACGAACGGCACCAGCGAGCACAGCAGCCCCGGCCCGAACCCCTGTGCCTCCAGGGTCGTGTTCACCCCGTGCAGGTCGGTGCACAGCCCGGCCACGTCGTCGGGGTCGTCGTCCACCACCAGCCAGGTGTAGCCGAACTCGTCGTGCGACGTGGTGACGCCGGGCGCGTCCGGGGCGTCGCGCAGCAGGCTGAGGATGTCGCTCTCGGCCTGTGCGAACGCGGCCCCTCCGGCGGCGCGGTAGCAGACCGCGCCCTGCCCGGTGGGTCGCAGACCCAACGAGGCCTCGAGCGTGATCGCCGCGCTCGGCACCATGAACAGCGCATCGAGGTCGGCCTGCTTGGGCCGGCTGCGGCCGAGGATCGAGTCGAGGAATCCCATGTCGCTCGCGCTCAGCCCGTCGGGCGGCCGAGCTCGGCCTGGATCTTGGCCAGCTGCTCGAGGCGCTGCTCGAGGCTGGGGTGGGTGGAGGTCAGGCTGCGCATCGACACGCCCTTGATCGCCGGGGCGATGAAGAAGGCGTTCATCGCCGAGCTCGCACGCAGGTCCTTGTCGGGGACGGCGTCCATCTCGCCGGTGATCTTCTGCAGCGCGGAGGCCAGCGCCTGCGGCTTCATCGTCAGGTAGGCACCGGCCCGGTCGGCGGCGAGCTCGCGGTAGCGCGAGAGCACCTTGAGCAGCACGAAGCTGACGGCGTAGACGACCACGCTCACCAGCAGCACCAGGAGCCAGACCGGCAGCCCGTTGTTGTTGTTGCTGCTGCGGCTCCGGCCGCCGCCGAACAACATGCCGTAGCGAGCGCCCGAGGTGAGCATCCCGGCCACGATGCCGGCGGACGACGCCACGGTCATCACCAGGACGTCGCGGTGCGCCACGTGGGACAGCTCGTGGGCGAGCACACCCTCGAGCTCCTCGGCGTTCAGCGTCTGCATGATGCCGGTGGTCACCACGACCACGGAACGCTCCGGGGAGCGTCCGGTGGCGAAGGCGTTGGGGATGCGCGAGTCGGAGATCCCCACCCGGGGCTTCGGCATGTCGGCCATGGCGCAGAGCCGGTCGATCATGCCGTGCAGCTCGGGGGCCTGCTCGGGGCTCACCTCCCGGGCGCGCATCGCCTTCATCGCCACGGTGTCGCTGCGCCACCACTGGTAGACGGCCATGCCGATGCCGGCCAGCCCGATGAACGGGACGAAGGTGCTGTACCCCGAGCCGGCGGCCGCGGCCATCAGCCCGCCGATGAGCACGACGAAGAGTCCCCCGAGCAGGAACATGACCAGCGTCATCCGGGCGGTGAGCCCACGATCGCCGACGAAACGGGTGCGTGCCATGACTCTATTCTTCCCAGAGGGTCCAAGCGGGTCCCACGACCAGCGCAGGATCAGCCGGGGATGAGCCCGTCGCCGGAGAGCATCTGCGCGACCTCGGCCATCGTGGCGTCGGCGGGCGGCAGGATCAGGTCGGACTCGTCGAGGCTGTCGACGTCGTGCGGCGTGGCCTCGCGGCGCACTGCGTCGAGCAGGGCGTCGAGGGCGGCCTTGAAGGCCACCTCATCGCCGGCCTCGACGGCCTGCTCGACCGTGGCGTCGAGCTCGTTGAGACGCTCCAGCGCCTCGTCCGGTACGTCGACCTGGCCCTCGCCGAGGATGCGGACGATCATGACCGCTCCTCCGGACGCTCCGCGGTCTCCTTCTCGGCACTCGGTTCGAGGATGTCGGAGCCGCCCTCGAGGGCCTCGGGCTTCTTGGCGCCCTTCAACCTGGCCAGCTCGGCCTCCACGTCGGAGTGGCTGCTCATCGCGTCGAGCTCGCGGGAGATGTCGTCGCCGCGGTTGATCGAGCTGGCGTCGTCGAGCGCGCCCGAGGAGATCAGCTCGTCGATGGCCCCGGCCCGGGCCTGCATGTTCGCGGTCTTGTCCTCGGCACGCTGGATGGCCAGGCCCACGTCGCCCATCTCCTCGCCGATGCCGGACATGGCCTCGCCGATGCGGGTCTGGGCCTCGGCGGCGGTGTAGGTCGCCTTGATGGTCTCCTTGCGGCTGCGGAAGGACTCGACCTTGGCCTGCAGGCGCTGCTGGGCCAGGGTGAGCTTCTCCTCCTCGCCCTGCAGCTGCGCGTGCTGGGCGCGGAGGTCCTCGATCTGCTGCGTCAGCGCGGACTTGCGCGTCAGCGCCTCGCGGGCGAGGTCCTCGCGGTCCACCGAGAGGGCCTTCTCGGCCTGCGTCTGCAGCTTGTCGGACTGCTGCTGCAGCTGGTTGACCTGCAGCTCGACCCGCTTGCGCGAGGTGGCCACGTCGGCGACGCCACGGCGTACCTTCGAGAGCAGGTCCAGCTGGCGCTGGTAGCTGTAGTCGAGGGTCTCGCGGGGGTCCTCGGCACGGTCGAGGGCCGTGTTGGCCTTCGACCGGAAGATCAAGGTCATGCGCTTCCAGAGGCTCATGGTGGTGCGGTCCCTCTTCCCGTCGGTCGCGTGCGTCACCTCACCTTACGGCTCCGGAGCAAGGTGCCGCGAGGGGGTGCGCGCAGCGCCAGTAGGCTGGACGCCCGAGCGTCCCATCCCCAGCCGCCGCACCGGCGGCCCCAGCCGAAGGCCCAGTGTTGTTCCGTCGCAGCAAGAGCGAGTCCGTCCCGGACGCCTCCACGTCGCCCACCTCCGCCCTGGGCCCCGAGCAGGCCCCGCCGGGCGGCAAGGGGCGCCCGACGCCGACCCGCAAGGAGGCCGAGGCGATGGCCCGGGCCCGGGCCAAGCCGCCGCGCACCCGTCGCGAGATCGCCCAGGCCCAGCGCTCGACCCGCGGTGAGTCGACCGCACGGGTCAAGGCCGGGATGAAGGCCGGCGAGGAGCGCTACCTGATGGCCCGCGACAAGGGCCCCGTGCGCCGCTTCACCCGCGACTTCGTCGACGCGCGCTTCTCGTTCATCGAGCTGATGATCCCGCTGCTGGTGCTCACCATGGTCTTCACCTACTCCGGCAACGAGGGGCTGCAGAGCTTCGGCAGCTCGGTGCTGCTGCTGGCGATGCTGCTCGTCGTCCTCGACATGGTGCTCCTGCGCTTCCGCCTGCGTCGTGAGCTGGCGGTCCGCTTCGCCGACGAGTCGCTGAAGGGCACCACCTACTACGCCATCACCCGCGCGATGCAGATGCGCTTCATGCGCCTGCCCAAGACGCAGGTCAAGATCGGGCAGACCCTGCCCGAGCACTACCGCTAGGTCGACGCCATGGGCCCGCTCGAGCTCGCCGGGCTGGGTGCCGGGCTGCTCGGCGCGGTCCTGTTCGGCGTCGGCGCGGTCGCCCAGGCGCACGGCGTACGCCGACACCCGGCGCCGCCGACCGACCTCGTGGGGTTCGTGCGCCGCTCGGTGCGCGACCCGTGGACGCTGCTCGTGCTGGTCGCCTACCTGCTGGGCTTCCTGCTGCACGTGGTGGCCATCTGGTGGCTGCCGCTCTACCTCGCGCAGGCCACCGTCGCGATGGCGCTGCCGGTGGCGGCGCTGGCCCAGCGCCACGTCGAGGCACCGCTGGGTCGCAGCCACTGGGGGTCGGTCGCGCTCGTCGTCGGCGGCCTGGTGCTGCTGGCCGCCGGCTCGGGTGCGGCGGGCGCCACCCGCTCCGACCCCCTGCTCGCCGCGGCCCTGGCCGGCGCGGCGCTCGTCCTGGCGGCCGCCAGCCTCGCCCGGCACCACCTGGGCGCCGCCGGGCTGGGGTGCCTGGCGGGCCTGGGCTACGCCGGCTCGGCGGTCGCGGTGCGCGGCGTCGAGCTGCCCCGGAGCGGTCTGCCGCTGACCACGCTGACCTGTGCCCTCGCGGTGCCGGCCTTCAGCCTGGTGGCCTTCTGGCTCTACTCGCTCGGCATGGACCGCGCCTCGGTCTCGTCGGCGACCGCGCCCATGAACGTGGGGCAGACGTTCGTCCCGGCCCTCGTCGGTGTGGCGTTCCTCGGGGACACCGTGCGGCCGGGGTGGTGGTGGGTGGTGCTGCTCGGGCTGGTCGTCTCGACGTGGGGGGCGGTGCGCCTGGGGCGCTCCGCCGACCTCACCCGCCCCGCGCGCAGCGGCGCTCCGGGCTCAGCCGAAGTCGCGCCGCGCCGGTGAGGACGTCTTCGCCGCGTCGCGCTCCACGACCGGGTCGACCACCTGGTCGATGGCCGCCATCAGGTCGTCGTCGAGCCGTACGCCGGCGGCCTTGACGTTGTCGCTGACCTGCTCGGGCCGGCTGGCGCCGATGATCGCCGAGGAGACGTTCGGGTTCTGCAGCACCCAGGCGACCGCGAGCTGGGCCATCGTGAGCCCCGCCTGGTCGGCGAGCGGGGCCATCTGCTCGACGCGCCGGAGCACGTCGTCCTGGAGCCAGCGGCTGATCATCTTGTCGCCGCCCTTCTCGTCGAGGGCGCGCGACCCGCTCGGGTGCTCCTGGCCGACGCGGTACTTGCCGGTGAGCACACCCTGCGCGATCGGCGACCACACCACCTGGCCGATGCCGAGCTCCTCGCACGCCGGCACGACCTCGGTCTCGATCACGCGCCACAGCAGGTTGTACTGCGGCTGGTTGGAGACCAGCGGCACGTGCATCTCGCGGGCCAGGGCGTGCGCGGCCCGGATCTCCTCCGCGCGCCACTCCGAGACGCCGATGTAGTGCGCCTTGCCGGCCTTCACGACGTCCGCGAAGGCCGCCATCGTCTCCTCGAGCGGCGTCTCGTGGTCGTAGCGGTGGGCCTGGTAGAGGTCCACGTGGTCGGTCTGCAGCCGACGCAGCGAGGCGTCGATGGACTCCATGATGTGCTTGCGTGACAGCCCGTGGTCGTTGTGCGCACCCGGGCCGGTCGGGAAGTAGACCTTGGTGAAGATCTCGAGGCCCTCGCGCCGCTCCCCCGCCAACGCCTTGCCGAGCACCGTCTCGGCCGCGGTGTTGGCGTAGACGTCGGCGGTGTCGAAGGTCGTGATCCCCTCCTCGAGGGCGCGCCGCACGCACGCGGTCGCGGCGTCCTCCTCGACCTGCGAGCCGTGGGTGAGCCAGTTGCCGTACGAGATGGCCGAGACCTTCAGGCCGCTCGTTCCTAGGTTGCGGATCTCCATGCCAGCGACCATACCCACGTGCCCTCACCCCACGGGGCCGCCGGCGCCGGGCCCTGAGAGGATCGAGGCATGAGCAGCCCGACCGCCGACGTGTCCGTGCGGGTGGCGTGGGCCGACGACGCCGCCGCCATCGCCGCGCTCCAGCTGCGCGCCTGGCCGGTGATGTACGCCGACCTGGTCCCCGCCGAGGTGCTCCCGTCGGGCCCGGAGGCGCTGGAGTCCGTCGCCGCGGCCTGGACCCAGGCGCTGGCCCGACCGGCCGACGCCCGGCACCGCACCCTCGTCGCGCTCGAGCGCAACCGGGTGGTCGGGTTCGCGATCACCACCCCCGCCACCGACCCCGACTGCGACCCCGTCTCCGTCGGCGAGCTGACCGAGCTGGTCCTGGACCCCGACGAGCGCGGCAAGGGGCACGGCTCGCGGCTGCAGCAGGCGGCCGTGGACACGCTGCGCTCCGACCGGTTCACCCGTGCCGTGACGTGGGCGGTCGCCTCCGACGACGGGCTGCGGCGCTTCCTGGTCGAGGCCGGCTGGGACACCGACGGCGCGCACCGCGAGCTCGACCTCGACGGGACGGGCGCGGTCACCCTCAAGCAGGTCCGGCTGCACACCTCCTTGGCCGAGACCGACGACGTTCACCCCTAGGGGCGGACTTGGTCCTCGAGCGGGACGGGTAACACCAGGTGGATGGACGCGGCCACCGGGGCCGCACCGGATCGAAGGACAGACCATGCTCGGGCCGCTTCCTCGTCGTCACCGCTCGTTCGTCTTCTCGCTGCTGGTCCTGCTCGGCGCCGCCGGGGGTCTCGTCGTGGTGATGGCCGCGCCGGCCCTGCCCGCCACGGTGGGCCTGGTCGCCGGCGCCGGCGCCGGCGCGCTCCTCGCGCTGGCCGCTGACGGGAGCCGGCCGGTGGCGCGGCAGGTGCGCGTACGTCGCTGACCCCGGCGTCCTAGAGTCCGCGCCATGACCGGCGCGACCTCCGAGCACCTCCCCGACCCACCCGCTGGGAGTGCTCGCCGTGCCGTGGTGCGCGACAGCCTCGGGGTGGCGCTGGCGACGGGCACCTACGGCGTCTCGTTCGGGGCGGTGTCGGTGGCGTCGGGGCTCTCCGTCGCCCAGACCTGCGCGTTGTCGCTGCTGATGTTCACCGGCGCCTCCCAGTTCGCCATGGTCGGTGTCGTGGCCTCGGGCGGCGCTCCCGTCTCGGCGGTCGCCACGGCGTGGCTCCTCGGGACCCGCAACACCCTCTACGGCTTGCGCCTGGGCCCCCTGCTCGCGTGGCGGGGACGGCGACGGGCCCTGGCCGCCCACCTGCTCATCGACGAGTCCACGGCGATGTCGGTGACCCGGCCCACCATCGACCAGGCGCGGCTGGGATTCCTGGTGACCGGCGGCGGGATCTTCGTCCTCTGGAACCTGTTCACGCTGCTCGGCGCCATCGGGGGCACCGTGCTGGGCGACCCGCGCACCTACGGTCTCGATGCCGCCGTCGGGGCTGCCTTCCTGGCGCTGCTGTGGCCGCGGCTGGCCGACCCCGCCCACCGGGTGGTGGCGGCGCTCGCCGCCGCCGTGGCGCTCGGGCTGGTGCCCGTCACCGCGGCGGGCGTGCCCGTCCTGGCCGCCGGCGCAGTGGCGCTGCTGGCCGGTGCCCTCCTGCGTGGGCGCGGTGTCCGGTGAGCGGGCTGTGCGTGGCGGTGCTGGTGGGCAGCGCCGGGTGCTACCTGCTGAAGCTGGCCGGGCTCGCGGTCCCCGGCTCGCTGCTCGAGCGGCCCTGGGTGCGGCGTACCGCCGACCTGGTGCCGGTGGCGCTGCTGGCCGCGCTGGTCGCCGTGCAGGTGGTGGGCGAGGGACAGCGCCTGGTGCTCGACGCCCGGGCGGCCGGTCTCGCCGCCGCGGTGGTGCTGCTCGTGGTGCGCGCCCCCTTCCTGGCGGTGGTCGCCGGTTCCGCGGCGACCGCGGCCGTGCTGCGGCTGCTCGCGGGGTGACCCGCAGACCGACGGGCCGGCGTCCACCCCCCACGGGTGGACACCGGCACGCGCTGGCTCAGGAGACCGACACCGCGCTCCAGGCGGCGGCCACCGCAGCCGCCTGGGTGCTGCCGGCGCCGTACAGGTCGCCGGCCGCCGAGATCGTGGCGGCACGAGCCTGCGAGTAGGTCGTGCCCGACGTCATGTAGACGTCGAGCGCACGGAACCAGATGCGCTCCGCGGCGCTGCGACCGATGCCGGCCACGCTCGAGCCGTTGCACGTGGTCGAGCTGTGCGCGACCCCGCCGAACGTCTTCGACCCCGACCCCTCGGCCAGGAGGTAGAAGAAGTGGTTGCCCACGCCCGAGGAGTAGTGCACGTCGAGGTTCTTGGTGTTCGAGGACCAGCAGTTCGGGGACTTGCCGTCGGCGATGGGGTTGTCCATGCGCCGGAACCCACGGCTGTTCGCGAGGTCGAACTCCTCACCGATCAGGTAGTCGCCCGGGTCTGAGGCATTGGCGGCGTGGAACTCCACCATGGTGCCGAAGATGTCGGAGGTGGCCTCGTTGAGACCGCCCGACTCGCCCGAGTAGGTCAGGCCCGCGGTGTTCTCGGTGACGCCGTGCGACATCTCGTGGCCCGCGACGTCGAGGGAGACCAGCGGCCCGAAGCTCACCCCGTCGCCGTCGCCGTAGGTCATCTTCGTGCCGTCCCAGAACGCGTTGACGTAGTTCTTGCCGTAGTGCACCCGGTTGTAGGAGCCGGAGCCGTTGCCGAAGATGCCGTTGCGACCGTGCTTGGACTTGAAGTAGTCCCAGGTGGTGGCCGTGCCGTACTGGGCGTCGACAGCGGCGCTCGCGCGGTCGGACGTCGTCCCGTTGCCGAACGTGGTGCTCGGGCTGGTCACGATGGTGCCGGTCTTGCAGCCCCAGCCGAAGATCGAGCAGGCGCTGCTGTCGGTGGCGTTGCCCATGTCGGTGGTGTACGTGCCACCCCGCGTCGCGTCGCGCATCTCGTACGTCGAGCCCCGCTGCGTGACCTGCAGGGGCACGGTGCCGCTGTAGAGGGACTGGCCCTGGCCGTCGGCGGTCTGGATCTGCTCCTCGCGGCGCAGCACCTCGCCGGAGCCGGCGTCGACGTAGCTGGCCAGCCGGCTCGGGGTGCCGTCGTCGCGGACCCCGGTGGAGAGGACCTCCCAGGCCAGCGTCGGCTGTGCGCCGGTCGCGTCCACCACCAGCTCGGGACGGCCCGCGCCACGCAGCCCGCTGACCGCCCGCAGCTGCCGGGTGGGCGCCAGCGCCTGCGTCGAGGCGGCGTCGCTGCCGACCCGGGGGGTGGTCGCGAGGTCGATCGGCGTCCGCAGGGTCTGCGAGACGCCCTCCCATGTGGCGCCGGCGCCCTGGTGGACCACCAGGTCCCCGCCGAGGACCCGCAGGCCCTGGTAGGTGCGGTCGAGGCGCACGTGGGTGCCGCCGTCCGGGTCGACGATCGTGTCGGCGACGAGGAGCGCCTGGCCCTGGCTGGACCGAGCGGCGCCCGGGTGGTCCCGCAACGCGTCGATGGCGGCCTGGGCGACGTCGGTGCGCTCAGCGGCGGCGGCCGGTGCGGCCGGTGCCGCCTGGCTCGTGGTGGCGGTCGCGGCGCCGAGGCCGAGGCTTCCGACGGCCAGGACGGCGGCGGTGGCCAGCCCCATGGTGGTTCGCATCTGGTTCCTCTCTCCTGCGCCGCCTCCGAGCGGGTGGCGCGGACCCGACCCTGTCGCAGGGACCGGGTCGGGAGGAACCGTCCGGCTGCCTCATCTTCTCGACCTGCAGGAAGGTGAGGCAGGAGGGCGCAGGGCGCACCCGGTCAGACGTCGAGGTCGAGCAGCTCCTCGAGGCCGACGGTGAGCCCGGGGCGGGTGCCGATGGCCCGCAGGGCCCGCAGCACGCCCGGGGTGAAGGAGGCCCGGTCGAGGCTGTCGTGGCGGATGGTGAGCGTCTCCCCCACGCCACCGAGCACGACCTCCTGGTGGGCCACCAGGCCGCGGATGCGCAGCCCGTGGACGCGGATGCCGTCGACGTCGGCGCCGCGGGCCCCGTCCAGCGCGGTGGTCGTGGCGTCGGGCACCGGCGCGCAGCCGGCCTCGCGGCGCGCGGCCGCGACCAGCTCGGCCGTGCGCCGCGCGGTGCCGGAGGGCGCGTCGGCCTTGTCCGGGTGGTGCAGCTCGACGATCTCCACCGACTCGTAGAACCGTGCGGCAGCGGCGGCGAAGCGCATCATCAGCACCGCTCCGACCGAGAAGTTGGGCGCGATGAGCACCCCGGTGCCGGGGGCCTCCGCGAGCCAGCCCCGCAGGGTGGCCAGCCGTTCGTCGTCGAAGCCGGTGGTGCCCACGACGGCGTGGATGCCGCGCGACACGCAGAACTCGAGGTTGGCCATCACCACGTCGGGGTGGGTGAAGTCGACGACGGCCTGCGCCCCGGCCTCGACCAGGCTCTCGAGGTCGTCGTCGACGTCGATCTCGGCGACCAGCTCGGTGTCCGGTGCCTCGGCCACGGCCCGGCAGACCTCGCGGCCCACCTTGCCGCGCGCCCCCAGCACTCCCACCCGGAGCACGTCGGTCAGCGTTCCGGAAACGTCTCGGGCCCGCGCGTCGTTCGTCACGGTGGACCAGCCTGGCACACGTGCCCTGCGACACGCGGATGTGGTCCAGGGGGGACCTCACCGACACAGCGGCGGAGGTTTCTGGCAGGCTGCTGCCCATGGTGCTGCAGACGATCCCGGCGCGGATCCGCTGGGCGGTCGACATCATGGACCTCCAGCCGAACGACCACGTGCTCGAGATCGGGTGCGGACCAGGGGCTGGGGCCGAGCTGATCTGCAGCCGGGTCACGGCCGGGAAGGTCTTCGCGATCGACCGCTCGGAGTCCGGTGTCGACCGCACCAAGCGGCGCTGCGCGCAGTACGTCGAGTCCGGTCGGCTGACCGTGCGGCAGATCGACCTGGCCACGCTGCGGGTGCCGGTCAAGCGACTGACGAAGGTCTACGCCTTCAACGTGAACCTCTTCTGGGTGCGCGACTGCGCCGACGAGGTGGCCCTGCTGCACGAGCGGCTGCTGCCCGGCGGGTCGGTCTACCTGTTCTTCGAGGCCACCCGGCCCGAGCAGGTGCCGATGATCGTCGAGAAGGCCTCCGGGTCCCTGACCCAGGGCGGCTTCCGCGTCTCGGTGGTCCAGCGTCGCAACCCGGCCGTGGTCGGCATCATCGGCAAGCGGATCGGCTGACGCACGCTCCGCCTGGTGCCCTTCGACACGCGGGCCCGTGGAATGTCGTAGCGCCCCCGAGCGCTGACCCGACATGACTACTCTCGCTCTCATCGGCAGCGGCAACATCGGCAGCGGCGTCGCCCGCCTGGCGGTGGCCGCCGGCCACGACGTCGTCCTCAGCAACTCCCGGGGGCCCGACACCCTCACCGATCTCGTCGAGGAGCTCGGACCCCGGGCCCGCGCGGCCACGGCCGAGGAGGCCGCCGGCGCCGGTGACGTCGTCGTGGTGACGGTCCCGCTGGGGGCCGTGCCGACCCTGCCCGCCGAGCCGCTCGCCGGCCGCCTGGTCCTGGACACCAGCAACTACTACCCCGAGCGCGACGGGAACATCGCCGAGCTCGACGACCGCAGCACGACCACGAGCGCGTGGGTGCAGCAGCACCTGCCCGGCGCCCGTGTCGTGAAGGTCTTCAACAACATCTTCTACGGCCACCTGCCGGTGCTGGCGCGACCCGCGGGCTCGCCGGAGCGCTCCGCCCTGCCGATCGCCGGTGACGACGCGCAGGCGCTGGCCGAGGCCACGGCGTTCCTCGACACCCTCGGCTACGACGCGGTGGTCGCGGGCGACCTCGCGCAGAGCTGGCGCTTCGAGCCGGGCACCCCGGCGTACGGGGCTGTGTACTTCGACCCGGACGCCGACGCCTCGGGCGCCCGCCCGGGCCAGGCGGCCGGCATGCCGGCCGCCTCCCCGACGCCGGCAGCCGACATCCACCGGGTGCTCGACGCGGCCGTCAACGAGGGCCCCGTCGGCGGGTAGCAGGTCAGGCGGAGGCCGGACCGACCACGGCGAGGATCTCCGGGCGCGCGAAGACCTCGGCCGCGACCTCGCGCACCTGCTCGAGGGTCACGGCGTCGATGCGGCGCAGCACCTCGTCGATGCTGAGCACCTCGGTGTGCACCAGCTCGGCCTTGCCGACCCGGGCCATCCGGGACCCGGAGTCCTCCAGGCCGAGCACCAGCCCGCCCCGGAGCTGCCCCTGACCGCGAGTCAGCTCCTCCGCGGTGATCCCGTCGGCAGCGACCTTCGCCAGCTCGTCGCGTACCACCTCGAGCACCGCGTCGAGCCGGTCCGGCAGGCAGCCGACGCCCACGCCCACGAGCCCGGAGTCGGCGTGGTGCCCGGCGAAGGAGTACACCGAGTAGGCGAGCCCGCGGATCTCGCGGACCTCCTGGAACAGTCGGCTGGACGTCCCGCCTCCGAGGGCGGTGTTGAGCACGCCCAGGGCGAAGCGGCGCGGGTCGTCGCGGTTCAGCCCCTCCATCCCCAGCACCACGTTGACCTGCTCGAACGGCCGGGTGGTGGAGGCGTGCCCGGCGCGGACCGGGACCGGCTGCCCGGTGCCGGTCACCGGCACCGGGGCCTCCTCGACCTCGAGGAAGCCGCCACGCCCGAAGGCCTTCTCGACCAGGCGCACCACCTCATCGTGGTCGATGTTCCCGGCCGCCGAGACCACCATCGTCGCGGGCCGGTAGTGGCGACGGTAGAAGTCGTGGACCTGCGCGCGGCTCAGCGCCCGGATGCTGGCCTCGGTGCCCGCGATGGAGCGGCCCAGGTCGGAGCTGGCGCCGTAGGCCTGCTCGGCGAAGAGCTGGTGCACCACGTCGTCGGGATCGTCGTCGTGCATCGCGATCTCGTCGAGGATCACCTCGCGCTCGGCCTCCACGTCGCCCGGCTCGAGCCGGCTGTCGGTGATCATGTCGCCGAGCACGTCCACGGCCAGCGCGAGGTCCTCGTCGAGGACCCGCGCGTGGAAGCAGGTGTACTCCTTGGCGGTGAAGGCGTTGAACTCCCCGCCGACGGTGTCCAGGGCGATCGAGATGTCCAGGGCGGACCGGCTGCTGGTGCCCTTGAAGAGCAGGTGCTCGAGGAAGTGCGAACAGCCGTGCAGGGTCTCGTCCTCGTCGACGGAGCCGACACCCACCCAGACCCCGACACTGGCGGAGCGGACGTGGGGCATGTGCTCGGTGACGACGCGCAGGCCCGAGGGCAGCACCGTGCGGCGCAGGCCCGGTGCGGGGCTCGGCTCGGCGGGCGACGGGGCGGGGGCGACGTGCTGGGGGTGGACCACGGGTTCCTCCTGGAGAAAGCGGTCGACCCGCCCGAGTGATCTCGAGCGGGTCGACCGGTGGAGCGATCAGGCGCGGGAGGTCACTCCTGCTCGGTGCTCTCCTCGGCCGCGTCCTGCGCGCCCTCCTCGAGCACCGGGACCAGCGACAGCTTGCCGCGGTCGTCGATCTCGCCGATCTCGACCTGGATCTTCTGGCCGACGGAGACGATGTCCTCGACGGAGTCGACACGCTTGCCGCCGGCGAGGCCGCGCAGCTTGCTGATGTGCAGCAGCCCGTCCTTGCCCGGCATCAGCGAGATGAACGCGCCGAAGTTCGTGGTCTTGACCACGGTGCCCAGGTAGCGCTCACCGATCTCCGGCATCGTCGGGTTGGCGATCGCGTTGACGGCCGCGCGGGCCGCCTCGGCGGCGTCGCCACTGGTGGCACCGATGTAGACGGTGCCGTCGTCCTCGATCGACAGCGTGGCGCCGGTGTCGTCCTGGATCTGGTTGATGACCTTGCCCTTGGGGCCGATGACCTCGCCGATCTTGTCCACGGGCACCTTGACGGTGATGATCCGCGGGGCGTGCAGCGACATCTCCTCGGGGGCGTCGATGGCCTCGGCCATGACGTCGAGGATCGCCAGGCGCGCGTCGCGGGCCTGGGTCAGCGCGGCGGTGAGGACCTCGGCGGGCAGGCCGTCGAGCTTGGTGTCGAGCTGGAGCGCGGTGATGAACTCCCGCGTGCCGGCGACCTTGAAGTCCATGTCGCCGAACGCGTCCTCGGCGCCGAGGATGTCGGTCAGGGCGACGTACTGCGTCTTGCCGTCGACCTCACCGGAGATCAGGCCCATGGCGATACCGGCCACGGACGCCTTGAGCGGAACACCGGCCTGGAGCAGCGACAGCGACGAGGCGCAGACCGAGCCCATGGAGGTGGACCCGTTGGAGCCCATCGCCTCGGAGAGCTGGCGGATCGCGTAGGGGAACTCCTCGCGGCTGGGCAGCACCGGCAGCAGCGCGCGGCGCGCGAGCGCACCGTGGCCGACCTCGCGGCGCTTGGGCGAGCCCACGCGACCGGTCTCACCGGTGGAGAACGGCGGGAAGACGTACTTGTGCATGTAGCGGCGGTGCTTCTCCGGGGAGAGTGTGTCGAGTTGCTGCTCCATCTTGAGCATGTTCAGGGTGGTGACGCCCAGGATCTGGGTCTCGCCACGCTCGAACAGCGCCGAGCCGTGCACGCGCGGGATCAGGCCGACCTCGGAGTGCAGCGGACGGATGTCGGCGAGGCCGCGGCCGTCGATGCGCACCTTGTCGCGCAGGACGCGCTCGCGCACGACCTCCTTGTTCAGCGCCCGGAACGCGGCGCCGATCTCCTTCTCACGACCCTCGAACTGGCCGGCGAGCTTCTCGAGCAGCCCGGCCTTGAGCTCGTCGGTGCGTCCGTCGCGCTCCTGCTTGTCGCCGATGGTCATGGCGGCGCTCAGGTCGCTCTTGACGGCCGAGGAGACGGCCGAGAAGACGTCGTCCTCGAAGTCGAGGAACACGGGGAAGTCAGCAGTCGGCTTGGCGGCCACGTTGGCCAGCTCGGCCTGGGCCTCGCACAGCTGCTTGATGAAGGGCTTGGAGGCGTCGAGGCCACCGGACACGACGTCCTCGGTCGGCGCCTGGACGCCGCCCTGGATCATGGTCCAGGACTGCTCGGTGGCCTCGGCCTCGACCATCATGATCGCGACGTCGCCGGTGTCGGTGACCCGACCCGCGACGACCATGTCGAAGACGGCCTCCTCGAGCTGGCTGTGGGTCGGGAACGCCACCCACTGGCCCTCGATGAGCGCCACGCGCACGGCACCGACGGGGCCGGAGAACGGCAGTCCGGAGAGCTGGGTGGAGATCGACGCGGCGTTGATCGCGAGCACGTCGTAGGGCTGGTCGGGGTCCAGCGCCATCACGGTGATGACGACCTGGACCTCGTTGCGCAGGCCCTTCTTGAAGGTGGGGCGCAGCGGCCGGTCGATGAGGCGGCAGGTGAGGATGGCGTCCTCGCCGGGACGACCCTCGCTGCGGAAGAAGGACCCGGGGATCTGGCCCGCGGCGTACATCCGCTCCTCGACGTCGATCGTCAGGGGGAAGAAGTCGAGGTGGTCCTTGGGGTGCTTGCCGGCGGTCGTCGCCGAGAGCAGCATCGTGTCGTCGTCGAGGTAGGCGGTCACGGAACCGGCGGCCTGACGGGCCAGCAGTCCGGTCTCGAACTTGATGGTGCGCGTGCCGAACTTGCCGTTGTCGAGCACGGTCTCGACGGCAGAGATCACGGGCTCGGCCATGGTGTTCTCAGTCAAAGGGATCCTTGTCCTTCTCACGGAGCGATCCGCTGCGTCCCGCTTGCTGCGGCGGGGGGCGATGCCAGGCCCGCCGTTGGTGCGGGGGCCGGTCTTCGATCGAGGCCCGCAGACCGCTCACTGGCGGTGCTGAGAGCCACTACCGAGGACCGGGCCGATGCGCGCGGGTCGCTCCTGGTGGTGGGTTCTTCAGTTGTGCAGGCCCGAGCCTAGTGCTCGGGGCCCGGAATGCGACGGAGCGGCTGCCCGTCGGGCAGCCGCTCCGCCCTCACGAGTGGTGCGTGGTCAGCGACGCAGACCCAGGCGCTCGATGATCGAGCGGTACCGAGCGATCTCCGACTTGTTGAGGTAGTTCAGCAGCCGACGGCGCTGGCCCACGAGGAGCAGCAGACCACGACGGCTGTGGTGGTCGTGCTTGTGCTCCTTGAGGTGCTCGGTCAGGTGGCTGATGCGGTGGCTCAGCAGCGCGATCTGCACCTCGGGCGAGCCGGTGTCGCCCTCGGCGATGGCGTACTCGGCGATGATCTTCTTCTTGGTCTCCGCGTCGGTTCCGATCGACATGCGGGCTCCCTTCTTCGCCCCAGCTGGGGCACTCGCTGCGCGGCGCGCCGGGGCCTGTTCACCCGGGCACTACTGGTCCGCGGCCGTTCTACGGCAACGACCACCATAACGACGAGCGGCGCCCAACCCGAAATCCGGGTCGGACGCCGCTCGGGGTCGCCTCAGTGCCGAGTGCTCACAGGTCGTGCTCCGTACGACGCTCGCTCACCGAGCCGTCGGGGTGGGTCGTGGTCTGCACGGTGCCCTTGCGCCGGCTCGAGTTGAGCGTCACCGCGGTCAGGATGAGCACCCCGAGACCGACGAGGGTGAGGATCCAGCCGATCATCTGCAGGTCGACGCCGTCGACGGCGTCCTGCACGGCGAGCGCCAGGATCAGGCCGAGGGCGATCAGGAAGGCTCCGAGTCCGTAACCCATGGTGTGTCCTCTCATCGACGGCGCCCCTGGTCAGGGTGGGTCTGGGGACGCCGTGGGTCAGGTTGTCCACGCGCGCCGGACTTCAAACCACCGCGGCCGGACGGACCAGACCAGCGCTCGGCGGGGACACCCGGGAGCTGTGTCCCACCGACCCCTTGACTATCAAACACTTTCGGGCATATAACAACATAAACACAGACACAGGTGGGGTCGCGCCTGCTGCCCGGAGGACATCTCGATGCCCGCCCAGGACGCACAGCAGGGCGTGGCCCGGCCACCGAGCCAGGTCCACCCGGAGCCGGCCCCCGTGCGCGCACTGCCCCACACCCAGGGAGGGTGACATGTCACCACTGATCCACGAAGACCTCGTCCGGCTCGACGCGGACCTCGGCGCCGACAAGCACGAGGCGATCCGGGGGCTGGCCGAGCTGCTGCTGGCCGCCGGACGCACCCGTGACCTCGACCAGCTGGTGCAGGACGCACTGGCTCGTGAGGCGACGTCGCCGACCGGCCTGCCCGGGGGCATCGCCATCCCGCACTGCCGCACCGCGGCCGTGGAGGAACCGACCCTCGCCTTCGCCCGGCTGTCCCCGCCCGTCGACTTCGGCGCCAAGGACGGACCCGCCGACCTGGCCTTCCTGATCTGCGCTCCGGAGGGCGGGGACGCCACCCACCTGAAGCTGCTCACGCAGCTGGCCCGCGCCCTGGTGAAGCCGGCGTTCACCGACGCCCTGCGCGCCGCGGGCAGTGCGGAGGAGCTCGTGGGCCTCGTGAGCGAGGTGCTGGTTCCGGCCCAGCCGACCACCACCGAGGCTCCGTCCCGGCCGGAGCCCGGCCCGGCTGCCGCCGTACCGACCGCACGACGCCGCCTCGTCGCAGTGACCGCCTGCCCCACCGGCATCGCCCACACCTACATGGCCGCCGAGGCGCTGGAGGCCGCGGCCGAGCGCGCCGGTGTGGATCTCGCGGTGGAGACCCAGGGCTCGGCGGGCTCGACCCCGTTGGCGCGCGAGACCATCGAGGCCGCCGACGCCGTGATCTTCGCCGTCGACGTCGGAGTGCGGGACCGGGCCAGGTTCGCGGGTCTCCCCCTCGTCAGCTCGGGCGTCAAGCGTCCGATCGACGAGGCCGACCTGATGGTCGCCGAGGCCCTGGAGCGCGCCGACGACCCGTCGGCACCCAGGGTCGAGGGCTCCGCAGGCGAGGGCGGCGCCGGCGCGTCCGTCGGCACCGGCGGCTCCAGCGGTGAGACCTGGGGCGGGCGGGTCCGCCGGATCCTGATGACCGGCGTGTCCTACATGATCCCGTTCGTCGCAGCAGGCGGCCTCCTCATCGCGCTGGGCTTCCTCTTCGGCGGCTACGAGATCGTCGACCACGGCGCTGTGGCGACCGACAGCTCGTTGTTCAACCTGCCCGACCTCGACGCGCTCGGGCTCGACCACGCACTCTTCGGCAGCTCTCTCCTGGCCTACTTCGGCGCCCTCTTCTTCGTCCTCGGCGGCACCGCCTTCGGGTTCCTCGTGCCCGCCCTGGCCGGCTACATCGCGTTCGCGATCGCCGACCGCCCCGGGATCGCGCCGGGCTTCGTGATGGGCGCGCTCGCGGGCACGCTGGGCACCGGTTTCCTGGGCGGCATCATCGGCGGCGTCCTGGCCGGCCTCGTGGCGCACTGGATCGCCCGACGCCCCGTGCCCACCTGGGCCCGCGGGCTGATGCCCGTGCTCGTCATCCCGCTGTTCACGACCCTCTCGGTGGGCTTCGTGATGGTCGTGCTCCTGGGTCGCCCGCTCGGCTTCGTCATGGAGCAGCTCGAGGCGGGCCTCGTCTACATGGGCGACCGTCCCGGGCTGGCCGTCCTGCTCGGCGCGCTGCTGGGCGCCATGATGGCCTTCGACATGGGCGGCCCGCTCAACAAGACCGCCTACACCTTCGCCACCACCGGGCTGGCCGCCGCCGCGACGGCCACCGACGCTCCGCAGCTCAAGGTGATGGCGGCGGTGATGCTCGCCGGCATGGTGCCGCCGATCGCCCTGGCGCTGGCCACCGTCCTGCGTCCGTCCCTGTTCACCGTGGCCGAGCGGGAGAACGGCAAGGCGGGCTGGCTGCTCGGCGCGTCGTTCATCACCGAGGGCGCCATCCCGTTCGCCGCCGCCGACCCGCTGCGGGTGATCCCCTCGATCATGCTCGGGAGCGCCGTCACGGGAGGGCTCGCGGAGCTCTTCGGGGTCAGCCTGCGCGCCCCGCACGGCGGCATCTTCGTACTCTTCGCCGTCGATGGCGTGCTGGGCTTCATCATCGCCCTGGCCGCCGGTGTGGCCGTGGCCTGCGCCGCGGTCCTGGCCCTGAAGTCGACCGCCCCGGCACCGGTGGAGACACCGCTCGTCACCGTCTGATCCGCCCGCCCCCACCGCACCACCCCACTGAAGGAGCACCATGCCCACCACGACCGTCCTCGTCGGCTCCGCCGTCGGGCTGCACGCACGACCCGCCGCCACCATCTCCGAGGCCGCGGCCGAGCTGGACAGCGAGGTCCTCCTCGCCGTCGAGGGCGGGGAGCCCGTCGAGGCGTCGTCCGCCCTGCTCATCATGACCCTCGGCGCCGGCAAGGGTGACAAGGTCATCGTCTCCGGCGACGACCAGGGAGACGTCGACACGATCGCCGCCCTGGTCGAGCAGGACCTCGACGCCTGACGCACCGGACCGGGCCACCCCCTCAGGGATGGCCCGGTCCGGGGCCGTGCTGGGCCCGGCCGGAGCCGGGTCGAGATGGGGTCAGCCCTGCAGGGAGTCCACGAAGTCCGGGTTCTCCTGCAGCCAGGCCTCGACGGCCTCGCCTTCCTTGCCCTGGCCGTACTCGTTGACCACGAGGTTCTCCAGCGACCCGTACTGCTCGTCGTCCAGCGTGAAGTTGGTGAACAGCTCGGCCGCCTCCGGGAACTCCTCGGAGAAGCCGTCGGTCGCGATGGCGTTGAGGGTCTCGGCGTCACCGAGCGCGCCCTCGGGGTCCTCGAGGTCCTTGACCGGGAACTCGGAGTTGGCCCAGAAGGGACGCCACAGGGTGACGACGATGTCTTCCTCCGACTCGGTCGCCTTCTTGAGCTCGGCCAGCATCGCCGTCGTCGAGGACTCCACCAGGGTGTAGTCCTCGACCAGCCCGTAGGTCGGCATGACGCTGTTCTTGGTGGCCTCGGTCAGGCCGGCGCCGGGCTCGATGCCGATGATCTTGCCGTCGTAGTCGTCCGCACGGCCCTCGAGGTCGGCGATGGACTCCAGGTCGCTGTACTCCGGCACGGCGAAGGTGAGCTTGGCACCCTCGTACCAGGCGCCGAGGTCCTCGAGGTCGTCGCCGTACTTCTCCATGTAGGAGGCGTGGGTGACCTCCGGCCAGGCCGAGGGGTAGACGTCGATGTCGCCCTCGGCGACCCCGGTGTAGAGGGGGGCCGCGTCGGCGATCTCCTTGATCTCCACCTCGTAGCCCTCGGACTCGAGCACGTTCTGCCACAGGTGGGCCATGGAGAGACCGTCAGTCCAGGACGGGATGATGCCGAGGGTGATGGTGCCGCCCTCGCCACCGGAGGCCTGGGTCTCGCCCTCGTCGCTGCCGCAGGCAGCGGCAGTGCCGCCCATGGCCAGGAGCGCGGCTGCCAGTCCGACGCGTCGCAGTGTCGTCTTGCGCATGTCTCGTTCCTCTCGTGGTGCTTTCACTGGTTGGTGCTGGTCGGTGCTGGTCGGGGCGGGTGGGTGGTGGTGGTCCGGGTCAGGCGGCGGACCGGACCGCGCGCCGCTGCTCGCGCCGCGCGACCAGCCCACGCAGCGAGGGCCGGCTGCGCCGACCGCGCTCGCTGACCGCCGCGGTGACGCGGTCCAGGTAGATCGCCAGGGCGACGACGGCGAGCCCGGCCTCGAAGCCGAGCCCGATGTCGAGGCGGGCGATGGAGCTGGTCACCGCGCCGCCGAGGCCGCCGGCTCCGACGAGCCCCGCGATGACCGCCATCGAGAGCGACAGCATGATCACCTGGTTGACCCCGGCCATCACCGTCGGCAGGGCGAGCGGCAGCTGGATGCCCCCGAGGATCTGGCGCCGGGTGCCACCGAAGGCGTTCCCGGCCTCGACGACCTCGGCGTCGACCTGGCGGATGCCGAGCTCGGTCAGGCGCACGCCCGGGGGCACCGCGAAGATGACGGTGGCCACGAGCCCGGCCGGGACGCCGATGCTGAAGAGCGTCACGACGGGCACCAGCCAGACGAAGGCGGGCATGGTCTGCATCAGGTCCAGGACCGGTCGCACTGCCCGACTGACCCGGTCGGAGGTGGCCGCCAGCACGCCGACCGGGATGCCGATGAGCAGGGCCACGACGGTCGCGGTGAGCACCAGGGCCAGGGTGACCATGGCGTTCTCCCACTGGTCCATCCCGATCACCAGCGTCAGTCCGACCAGGGAGGTCAGGGCGACCTTCCACCCGGCGACCAGCAGGGCGACCACCGACAGGATCCCGACCATCAGCAGGGGGGCCGGCGAGTTCAGCGCGTCCGAGAGCCCACCGATCACGGTCTCGGTGCCGTCCGAGACGGTGTCGAAGAACTCGCCGAGGTTCTCCTTGACCCAGTCGAAGCCGGAGTCGATCCACTCCCCCACCGGGATGCGGGGCACGATCGGGTCCGAGGTGCTCGAAGCTGCCTGGGTGCTCATCGAAGGACCCTCTCTCCGGTGCTGCTCGTCGTCGCGGGCGTGCTGGTGGTGCCGGTGACGTCGGGTGCCGACAGGGCGCCCATCGCGCTGAGCAGCGTGACCCGCGGGATCACCCCGAGCAGCCGGTCGTCCGCACCGACGACCGCGAGCGCGGTGGGGCTGTCGGCAGAGGCGGCGAAGAGATCGGCGACGGCGGTGTCGGCCGTCACGGTCACGGCGGGACGCAGCGTCGCGCGGACGTCGTCGACGCTCGAGCGGGCCACGTCGTCCTCGGTCACCACCCCGAGCAGCCGGCGTTGGCGGTCCACGACCATCAGGGCTGCCGTCTGGTGCTCACGCATCAGCTTGTGGGCGGCCCGGGGACCCTGGTCCCCGCCGAGCACCGCGACCGGTGGCTCCATGACGGAGCCGGCGGTGAGCACCCGGGTGCGGTCGACGTCCTGCACGAACTGGGCCACGTAGTCGTTGGCGGGGTCGTTGAGGATCTGCTCCGCTGTGCCCTGCTGCACGACGCGGCCGTCGCGCATCATCGCGATCCGGTCACCCAGGCGCATCGCCTCGTTGAGGTCGTGGGTGATGAAGAGGACGGTCTTGCCGAGGCGGTGCTGCAGCTCGACGAGCTGGTCCTGCATCTCGCGGCGGATCAGCGGGTCGAGCGCGCTGAACGCCTCGTCCATCAGCAGCACGTCGGTGCCGGCCGCCAGCGCGCGGGCCAGCCCGACCCGCTGGCGCATGCCGCCCGACAGCTCGCCGGGCAGCGACCCGCCCCAACCGTCCAGGCCGACCATCTCGAGCGCCTCGCCGGCGCGCTTCTCCCGCTCCGAGCGGTTGAGGCCCTGCAGCTTCAAGCCGTACGCCGCGTTCTCGCCGACGGTGCGGTGCGGGAGCAGCGCGAAGTGCTGGAAGACCATGCTGACGGTGTCGCGACGCACCCGGCGCAGGCCGCGCGCGTCCAGGGACCCGATGTCGCGACCGCCGACCTCGATCCGGCCGGCGGTGGGCAGCAGCAGCCCGTTGACCATCCGGATCAGCGTCGACTTGCCGGAGCCGGAGAGGCCCATGACGACGAAGATCTCGCCCTGGTCGACGGTGAACGAGGCGTCGATCACCGCGGCGGTCTGGCCGCTCTCACGCAGCTCCTCGCGGCCGGCGCCGTCGCGCAGGCGTTGGACGGCGCGCTCGGGACGACGCCCGAAGACCTTGTAGACGTTGTTCGCCTCGATCACTGGCACGTGGGGTGCTCGACTTCCGACTCGGGGGCCCGACCTGCTGCCGGCGCCACTGGACGCGGCCACCCGGGCACGTGCACGGGCCGGAGGAGACCTCCGGCCCGGACGTGGGATGGTCGCGCGGACTGCCCCTGTCTCCCGAGCGGCCGGGGCGACGACCAGCCATCGAAGTTAGCCCACCTCCGAGCCGCCGACCCCCCTCCCCCACCGGGTCGGCACCGGGTCGCAGCGTGATACCGGCGAGGCCGCGCAGGGGCTCGCGGGCGGGGTCAGGAACGCTGGTCGCGCAGGGCCAGGTAGACGGCCCGGACCCCCACGGCCCGCTCGAGCTCGCGCACGACGCGGCCGAAGAACTGCTCGCGGTAGGTGTCGTCGGTGACGGTCGCCACCGCCAGGTAGAGCAGCGAGAAGGCCGCCAGGAACAGCGAGACCTTGCCCAGCGGCAGGGAGACCTGCACCAGGTAGGGCAGCGTGGTGATGTCGCCCTTGTCGATGCCGGTCCAGGCCGACTGCACGTCCACACCCATCGTCAGCGCGCCGAAGAGCAGGAAGAAGACGAAGACGCCGCCGGCCATCAGCAGCACCTGCGCGGCCTGGATGACCACCATGAACAGCACCAGGTTGGCGCGCTCGAACCCGCTCACCGTCGCGTACGACGCCGGGTCGGCGTCGGGGTCGGCGAGCAGCCGCGCGCACTCGGACTCCAGCGGGGTGCCGGCGCAGGCGCGCACCAGGAACGCGTCGTCGACCTCGTCGTCGACCTTGTCGACCTCCTCGGGGAGCCGCACCGCGAGGAAGGCGACCGCGAGGACCGCGAAGAGCAGCACGACCAGCCACAGGGCTCCGGTCTCCAGGGCGGCGGAGAGCTGCCACACCTCGGCGTTGATGAACAGGAACGTGACGAAGACCAGCAGCAGCGGCAGCGCCCGGGTCGCCAGCGGCAGCAGCGAGCGCAGTCCCGCGACGGTGCGTGCCAGCGCCCAGGTGACGATGGGACGGGCGTGCAGCACGGTGAGGGCGTAGACCACCACGGCGCCGATGACCAGCGAGAGCACCACGGCCGGGGCGGCGCTGACCTGGCCGGTGGCCCAGGTGAGCAGTCCTCCGACGCCCGCTGCCAGCAGCGCGACCAGCACCAGCCGGGGCACGGTGCGTCGCGGCGACAGCGCGGCGTGCGCCTGGGCCCGCTTCTCGGGCACGAAGTAGGAGAGCCCGTTGGCCAGGAACCACGCGTCGGTGCGCTCCAGCGGGTCGTCGCCCGCCGCGGAGCGGCCGCGCAGCGGCAGCGAGGGGCGCGAGGGCACCGGCTCAGACCCCGAGGATCGAGCGCGTGACGCGCACGTCGTCGGCCATCTGCGCCACGAGCGCCTCCACGGAGTCGAAGGCCACCATCTCGCGCACCCGCTCCACGAAGCTGACCTCGACCTCCACGCCGTACAGGTCCAGGTCGGTGCGGTCGAGCACGTAGCTCTCCACCCGGCGCTCCCGGAGCCCCTCGAAGGTCGGGTTGGTCCCGACGCTGATCGCCGCGGGGAAGGACTCCCCCGTGTCGAGGCGGCGCAACCAGCCGGCGTAGACCCCGTCGGCGGGGGTCGCGGTCGCGGCGTCGGTGGGCACGTTGGCGGTCGGGTAGTCCAGCTCCCGGCCGCGCTGGTCACCGCGGACGACCTCGCCGACCACGGAGTAGGGGCGACCGAGCGCCTCGGCGGCCCCGGAGACGTCGCCGGCGGCCAGGCAGGTGCGCACGTAGGTCGAGGACCACACCTGCGGCCCCCCGTCGAGGGTGATCCCCTCGGCGGCGTAGCCACGCGCGTGCCCGAGCTCGGTCAGGGTGGCCACGTCGCCGCTGGCACGGTTGCCGAAGCGGAAGTTGGCGCCCACGACGACGGCGGTGGCCTTCAGCGCCTCCACCAGGACGCGGTCGACGAACTCCGTGGGCGACCAGGCGGCCACGTCGCGGTCGAAGGGCAGGGCCAGGACCGCGTCGACACCGGCGTCGCCGAGCAGGCCGGCGCGGGCCTCGAGGGTGGTCAGCGAGGTGGGCGCGTGGTCGGGTCGCAGCACGGCCATCGGGTGCGGGTCGAAGGTGACCGCGACCAGCGGCCCACCCTGCTCGTCGGCCACCCGGCGAGCCCGCGCGAGGACCTGACGATGACCGAGGTGGACGCCGTCGAAGTTGCCGATCGAGACCGTGCTGCGCGCGAGGTCGGCGGGCACGTCGTCCAGGGAACGCCAGATCTGCACGGGCACGACCTTAACCCGCCGCTCCCTGCACGAAGACGGCGACGGCTCGGGCACGGCCCTCACGGGGCTCGTAGAGCGCGAGGAACTCCCCGTCGGGGTCGAAGAGGCCGGTCAGCGCCCCCAGGTCGAGATCGAGCGCCCGACCGACCCGCACGTCGCCGGCCTGCTGCTCGTCGAGGTCCTGGGCCGGGAAGGCGGCCCGCGCCGCCTCGGCCAGCGGCAGGACGGCGAAGCCGTCGGCCAGCTCGTCCAGCGTGCGAGCGAGCCCGAGGTCGTAGGGACCGACCGCGGTGCGGCGCAGCGCGGTGAGGTGCCCGCCGACACCCAGGGCCGCACCGGCGTCGCGCGCCACGGCCCGCACGTAGGTGCCCGAGGAGCAGCGCAGGCTGAGGTCGACGTCGAGGACCGCGAGGCTCTCGCCGCCCGGCCCCTCGACCTGCCCCGGCCGCACCTCGTGCACCACCAGCTCGTGGATGGTCACGGGCCGTGCCTTCAGCGCGACCTCCTCGCCGTCGCGGACCCGCTGGTAGGCACGCTTGCCGTCCACCTTGATCGCCGAGACCGCGGTCGGCACCTGCTCGATGTCACCGACGAACGAGGCCAGCACCTCGCGCGCCGCCGCCTCGGTCACCGACCCCGCCCCGAGGGCCTGGGTGGTCTCACCCTCAGCGTCGTCGGTCCCCGTGCTGACCCCGAGCCGCACGGTGGCGTCGTACGACTTCTCGGTCAGCATGAGGTGGCCGAGGAGCCGGGTCGCGCGGTCCACGCCCAGCACCAGCACGCCGGTGGCCATCGGGTCCAGCGTGCCGGCGTGGCCGACCTTGCGGGTGCCGGCGAGCCGGCGGACCCGCGCGACGACGTCGTGGGAGGTGATCCCCGCGGGCTTGTCGACGACGACGAGCCCGGGCGGCACCGGGGCCGAGGGCCTCACGCCTCCGGCTCGTCCTCGCCGGCGCCCGGGGCCCCGTCGGTGTCCCCGTCGGAGTCCCCGTCAGCGTCCACGTCGACCTGCTCGCGGGGCTTCTTGTACGGGTCGGCCTCGCCGGCGTACGCCGCACCACGCTGGGCGGCGACGGCCTCGTCCTGCGCGCGGGCGCGGGCCAGCACCTCGTCGAGGGCGCGCGCGGTCTCGGGCAGCGCGTCGTGCACGAACTCCAGCGTCGGCGCCAGCCGCATGCCGAGCTGCTTGGCGACCTCGGAGCGGATCAGGCCCTTGGCCGACTCCAGGGCGGCCGCCGACGCGGCCAGCTGCATCTCGTCGTCCGGCGCGGCAGCGGTCACGCCGGTGCCCAGCACGGTGTAGAAGATGGTGGCGTGCTGGGTGTCACCGGTCACCCGGACGTCGGTGATGGTGACGAATCCGAGCCGTGGGTCCTTGACCCGACGCTCGAGCATCTCGGCGACGATCACCTGGATCCGGTCGGCGATCTTGCGCACCCGGGGGTTGGCCATGTTCCTACCTCAATGAAAGTGGTTCTGCTCGGTGGAGCGACACCGGCGCCCGCCCCCACACGAGGTGGGGGCGGGCGCCTGGGTCGCGATGGTGCGCCCGGGCTCTCACCCGGGTGCGGAGCCGCTCAGCTCCGCGGGATCTCGCGCATCTCGAAGGACTCCACGACATCGTCTTCCTTGATGTCCTGGAAGTTCTTGAGCACCAGACCGCACTCGAAGCCCTCGCGGACCTCGGACGCGTCGTCCTTCTCCCGCTTCAGCGAGGCCAGGTCCAGGTTGTCCGCGATGACGTTGCCGTCGCGGATCACCCGCACCTTGGCGTTGCGACGGATCAGGCCGCTGGTGACCATGCAGCCCGCGATGTTGCCGTGCTTGGACGAGCGGAAGATCGCACGGATCTGCGCCTGGCCCAGGACCGACTCCTCGTAAACCGGCTTGAGCAGGCCCTTGAGAGCCGCCTCGATCTCCTCGATGGCCTGGTAGATGACCGAGTAGTAGCGGATCTCGACACCTTCCTTGTCGGCCATCTCGCTCGCCTTGCCCTGCGGCCGGACGTTGAACCCGATGATGATCGCGTCGGAGGCGGCAGCGAGGTCGACGTTGGTCTCGGTGATCGCACCGACACCGCGGTCGATGATCCGCAGGCTGACCTCGTCCCCGACATCGAGACCGGCCAGAGCGTCCTCGAGCGCCTCGACCGAACCGGAGACGTCGCCCTTCAGGATCAGGTTGAGGTCCTGGCTGGCGCCCTTCTCCATGGAGGCCATGAAGTCCTCGAGGGTGCGACGGACACGACGCTTGGCCTGCATGGCCGCACGCTCGCGCGCCTCGCGCTTCTCGGCGATCTGACGAGCCATCCGGTCGTCGTCGACGACGAGGAACGTCTGCCCGGCACCAGGGGTGGCGGTCAGACCCAGCACCATCGCGGGACGCGACGGGTCGGCCTCGGTGATGTTCTCGCCGTGCTCGTCGAGCATGGCGCGCACCCGGCCGTACGCCGGACCCGCCACGATCGAGTCGCCCACGCGCAGCGTGCCGCGCTGGACCAGCACCGTGGCGACCGGACCGCGACCGCGGTCGAGGTGCGCCTCGATGACCAGGCCCTGGGCGTCCTGCTCGGAGTTGGCCCGTAGGTCGAGCGAGGCGTCGGCGGTCAGGACGACGGCCTCGAGCAGCTTGTCGAGGTTGAGCTCGGACTTGGCCGAGACGTCGACGAACATCGCGTCGCCGCCGTACTCCTCGGGCACCAGGCCGTACTCGGAGAGCTGGCCACGGACCTTGGTCGGGTCCGCGCTCTCCTTGTCGATCTTGTTGACCGCGACCACGATCGGCACACCGGCGGCCTTGGCGTGGTTGAGCGCCTCGACCGTCTGCGGCATGACGCCGTCGTCGGCCGCCACCACGAGGATCGCGATGTCGGTCGCCTGGGCGCCACGAGCACGCATCGAGGTGAAGGCCTCGTGACCCGGGGTGTCGATGAAGGTGATGCGTCGGTCGGTGCCGTCGACGTCGGTGGTGACCTGGTAGGCGCCGATGTGCTGGGTGATGCCACCGGCCTCCTTGTCGCCGACGTTGGCGCTGCGCAGCGCGTCGAGGAGCCGGGTCTTTCCGTGGTCGACGTGACCCATGACGGTGACGACCGGGGGTCGCACCGAGAGGTCGGAGTCGTCGCCCTCGTCCTCACCGAACTCGAGGTCGAAGGAGGACAGCAGCTCGCGGTCCTCGTCCTCGGGCGAGACGACCTGGACGACGTAGTTGAGCTCCTCGCCGAGCAGGTCCAGCACCGCCTCGTTGACCGACTCGGTCGCGGTGACCATCTCGCCGAGGTGGAAGAGCATCTGCACGAGCTGGGCGGCGTCGACGCCGACCTTGTCGGCGAAGTCGGTCAGCGAGGCACCACGTGCCAGCCGGACCGTCTCGCCGTTGCCCTTGCGGACGCGCATGCCGCCCAGGGTCGGGGCCTCCATGGCCTCGAACTCCTGACGACGTGCCCGCTTCGACTTGCGACCGCGACGCGAGGGGCCACCGGGACGACCGAAGGCGCCCTGGGTGGTGCCGCGCTGGCCGGGACGACCGCCGCCGGGGCGACCGCCGCCGCCGGGGCGACCGGCGAACCCGCCGGGAGCGCCACCGGGACGTGCCGGGGCACCGCCGGGACCGCCGCGGCCGGGCGCACCGCCACGGCCACCGGGGCCGGGACGAGCTGCGCCGCCGGGAGCGGGACGACCGCCGGGGCCCTGGCCGAACGCGGCCGGGGACTTCGGCATCATCGCCGGGTTCGGGCGCGGCATGCCGGGACGCCCGGGGGCGCCGCCGTCACGGCCGGCCGGGGGACGCGGGGGACGCTGGTCGCCCGCACCGGGAGCCGCGGGACCGCGGTCGGCACCGGGGCCGGGGGCGGGCTTGCGGCCCATGCCCTGGCTGGGGGCGAACGGGTTGTTGCCCGGGCGCGGCGCGCCGGGGCGTCCGACCGGACGCGGAGCCGGGGACTTGGGAGCGGCGTCGCCGGGAGCGCTGGGGGTCTCCGCCTGGGCGGCGGGCGCCTGCGGCTCGGCAGCGGCCGGCTTGGCGGCGGGCCGGGGGGCGGGCTTGGGGCCCGGGCGCGGGCCGGTCGAGGCCGCGGGGGCCTCGGCGGCGGGTGCCTGCGGTGCCTCAGGGGCCTCGGGGGCCGCAGCAGCGGCCGGGGCCTCCGCAGCAGCTGCCGGGGTCTCCGGGGCGGCCGGGGCCTGGGTGGCCTCCGGCTTGGGCGCGGGCTTGGGCGCCTTGGGGCCGGGCTTGGGCGCGGCCGGGGCGGGAGCCGGGGTCGAGGGGGTCTCGGCCTTCAGCTTGTCGCCGTACTCCTTGCGGAAACGCATCTCCGCAGGCAGTTCCACGGTGGAGCTCGCCGACTTGACGAACTCCCCCATCTCCTTGAACTTCTCGAGAACGAACTTGCTCTCGACGCCGAACTCCTTGGCGAGCTCGTGTACGCGGGTCTTGGCCACAATTCTCCTTCTGGCCCCAGACCCGGTCACGGGCGTCTCTGGGGACCGTTAGTGGTGGTGCAAACTCATCGGGAAGAACTCATCGAGTGCTCATGAGCTGCTGCTCCAGTTCCTGGTCGTCCGGGCGGTCATGTGACCGCCTCGCTGTCAGTGGTCGTGCGGGTCGTACCGGTGGTGCGGGTGGCGAGGTGCTCCTCGACCGGTGCGCTGGTCAGCCCGGTCCCGCCGCGGTAGCGGAGGGCGCGGGCGAAGACCTTGCGACGCACCGCGAGGTCGTAGCACGCGGACGTGGGGTGCAGGTGCGCCCCTCGACCGGCTGCGCTGCCTCCGGGATCGGGCACCACGGCCGGGTGGCCGTGTGCGTCCGAGCCGACGACGAGGCGCAGCATCTCGCTCCTGGCGGCCCGCCGACGACATCCCACGCAGGTCCGGACGGGCCCGCTGGGAGCGGGATCGGCCGTGGGCGCAGGGCGTGCGTCTGGGTGGTCCACCGCCGACAACCCTAGCGTGTCGACCCCCTCAGGACCGAACCGGCACCGGTGCGAGCAGCGGCCACGAGCCCTGGAGGAGCGGTTCAGCGGGAGGGCGCGGAGGCCTCGGCCTCGTCGTCGGCCTCGTCGCTGCGGATGTCGATGCGCCAGCCGGTGAGCCGGGCGGCCAGGCGGGCGTTCTGCCCCTCCTTGCCGATGGCCAGGGAGAGCTGGAAGTCGGGGACGACCACGCGCGCCGAGCGGGCTGCGGCGTCGATGATCTGCACGGAGGTGACCCGGGCCGGCGACAGGGCCGAGGCCACGAGCCTGGCGGGGTCCTCGGCCCAGTCGACGATGTCGATCTTCTCGCCGTTCAGCTCAGCCATCACGCTGCGCACCCGCTGACCCATCGGGCCGATGCAGGCGCCCTTGGGGTTGACCCCCGGGGCGTCGCTCATGACGGCCATCTTGGTGCGGTGCCCGGCCTCGCGCGCGATCGCGGCGATCTCGACGGTGCCGTCGGCGATCTCGGGGACCTCGAGCGCGAAGAGCCGCTTGACGAGGTTGGGGTGGGAGCGCGACAGCGTGATCTGGGGCCCGCGCATGCCCCGGCGCACCGAGACCACGAGGCACTTGATGCGGGTGCCGTGCGTGTAGCTCTCCCCGGGCACCCGCTCGCTGACGGGCAGCAGGGCCTCGATCTTGCCGAGGTCGACCATCACGTCGTCCGGGTTGCGTCCCTGCTGGATCACCCCGGAGACGATGTCGCCCTCCTTGCCGGAGAACTCACCGAAGCGGATGTCGTCCTCGGCGTCGCGCAGGCGCTGCAGCATGATCTGCTTCGCCGTGGTCGCGGCGATCCGGCCGAAGCCCTTCGGGGTGTCCTCGAACTCGCCGACCTTCTTGCCGTCGTCGTCGAGCTCGGCGGCCAGCACGGTGACGTGCCCGGTCTTGCGGTCCAGCTCGACGCGCGCCTCCTCGAAGGCGCCCGGCGACTTCAGGTAGGCCATCAGCAGGGCCTGCTCGATCGCCTCGACCAGGACCTCGAAGGAGATCTCCTTCTCGCGCTCCAACATCCTCAGGATGCTCATGTCGATGTCCATCAGGCGTCCTCCTCCGACTCGGCGGCCTGGGCGGAGCCCGGGCGGTTGAACTCGATCTGGACCAGGGCCTTGGTGACGTCGGCGTAGGCGACCTCGCGCTCCTGGCCGTCGACGTCCAGCGTCACGGCGCTCTCGCCGGCGCTCGTCGCACGACCGGTGAACGTGGTGCCGTCGGTCGTGGTGACCTTCACGAGACGCCCGGTGTTGCGGCGCCAGTGCCGCTCGAGGCTGAGCGGGCGGTCGACGCCGCGCGAGGCGACCTCGAGGGTGTAGGGCTGCTCGCCCATCACGTCGGAGGCGTCGAGGACCCGGCTGACCTCACGGGTGGCCTCGGCGACGTCGTCGAGGGTGACCCCGCCGTCCTTGTCCACCGCGACGCGGAGCACCCGTCGCTTCCCGGCCGGGCTGATCTCCACGGCCTCCACGTCGAGCTCGAGGGCCTGCAACGGCTCGACGAGCTCGGCCTCGATCCGGTCCCTGGTGGTGTCCTGGCTGGGGGTGCTCACGGGTCGGAAGCCTCCGGTGTTCTCTTGTGCTGGTGCGGGCGGTGCGGTCCGGTCACGATAGCCCCTCGGGGCGTTGGCACGCGCAACGGCCGGACCGGGTCCGGCGCTCCCCGGGGCGGCCGGGCGGCTAGGCTCCTGCGGTGCCCCACGAGCCTGTCGCGACGCGTCGTACGGCCTTGCGCGCCCTGGCACTGTCCGCCGCGCTGCCCGCCCTGCTGACCGCCTGCGGGGGTGCGCCCGCGACCGATCTCACACCCGGCGCCGCCGACCGGGAGGACGTGTCCGACCCGGACCTGGTGGTGGTCGCCGGCGTGCTCGGCGAGCTGGCCGCCCTGGTGGCGCTGCTCGAGCGGACCCGGACCCGGCACGCGCCGCTGCGCTCGACGCTGGCCCCCGCACTGCGGGTGCACCGCGCGCAGCTCGACGCGCTGCTGGCGACCGGCGCCGAGGCCCCCGGCCCGGCGCCCCGGCCCCGCGTGGCCGGGACCCCCGCGGCGGCCCTCGACGCCCTGCGCCGGCGCGAGGAGACCGCCCGGCGCCGGCTCACGTCGTACGCCGTCGACGCCCGCAGCGGCGTCCTGGCCCGGCTGGTCGCGGCCGTGACGGCCGGGGTCGCCCAGCAGCAGGTGCTGCTCGCCACGGGCGGCGTCACCCCGACCGCCGGGAGCAGCGCATGAGGACGCTCGAGGCGTTGCAGGCGACGCTGCTCGCCGAGCACGCGGCCGTCCACGTCTACGGCGTGCTCGGGGCCGCCACGTCGATGTCGGCCACCCCCGAGCTCTACGAGCGGATCTCGCAGGGGTGGACCGCCCACCGGGGACGGCGCGACGCGCTCGAGGTCGAGCTGCGAGACGCGGGCGAGGAGCCGGTGGGCACCGCGGCCTTCTACGAGGTGCCGGGGCCCGTGCGCACCCCCGAGCAGGTGTCTGCGACAGCCGCGCTGGTCGAGCGCCGCTGCGCCGCGTCGTACGCCGCCCTGGTCGCGGCCACCGCCGGCTCGCGCCGACGCACCGCCGTGCAGCTGCTGGGCGAGGCGGCCGTCACGGTCCTGGCCTTCGGCGGTCCGGCCGAGGCGCTGCCCGGCCTGGACCCCGAGGGCTGACGCGACACCGCGACCGCGGCGTCGTCCCTGTGGGAGAGGCCCGAGATCTCTCCCAGAGGGACAGCGCCGCGGTCGCGGAGCCGGTCCGGCAGTGTCAGGAGCGCCGGGCTGGGGGGCGCCTGCGCTCCTGACACGGCGATCATGCCCGGTGGGGCAGCGGGCCCACACGTCCCGCCTGCCTCACAAACGTGCATTGCACAAAGTGGCACCGCTCAGCGGTAGGCCGCCCACATCTGCCCGGCCCGGTCGGACTGCCCCCCGGTGAACTCCAGGTAGCAGCTGTCGTAGCTGTAGTCCATGAAGTTGTGGATCGGGTCGAGGCCCGGCAGCGAGCAGGAGTCCCGGCCCGCGGGGCACCCGCTCGTGGAGCTGGACTGGGCCGGGGTGTCGGCGACCTGGTCGTTCGTGGTCGTGCAACCGCCCTGGAACGTGTGGTAGAGCCCGAACCAGTGTCCGGCCTCGTGCGTGGCGGTCTCCCCCAGGTTGTAGCTGCTCGCCGAGCCGCCGGGCAGGGTCGTGTAGTTGACCCGGATGCCGTCGATGGCGCCGTTGCGGGAGTAGTCCCACGGGAAGGTCGCCACCCCCAGGTAGGCGAAGTCGACCAGCCAGATGTTCAGGGCGTTCGCCCCGCCCTGCCGGGTCTGACGGCGGTAGGTCGAGGACTGCTTGTCCTGGTGCCAGCTGGTGTTGTCGAAGCGGTCGATGCCCGCCAGCGTGAACCGGAAGCCGGTGTCGGTCGCCGTCGAGGACTTCTGGCCGGCGAAGCTGCGGTTCAGCACGTCGACCTGCGCCTGGACCTGGCTGTCGGTGACGTCCCCGCCGCCGGCGGAGTCCCGCATCACGTGCACGTAGACCGGCACCGTGGCCGAGGAAGCGGCGGCCGCCCTGCGGCTCAGCCCGCGGGCGGCGAGGCGGTCCCCCACCTCCCGCTCGATGCGCTGCTGCTCGCGCACCGAGACGTCGCGGTGGTCGGCGCCGCGGGGTCCCCCGCGCGCCGCCTCGGTGCCGTCGGCGGCCCCGTCGATGCAGGGCGCGGCGCGCGGCGCGACGGCCTCCTGCGCGACGTGGGCGGAGGCCGGGGACAGCAGCCCGGTGGCGACCAGGGCGCCGGCGGCCACGGTGGTGGCGGCGCCGGAGGCGGCGGTGGAGAGACGGTTCTTCAGACCCATGAGCGGGGTTCCTCGTTCCGGGACGGGCCGCGGGGTGAGCGGCCGGGTGCGCTGATCGTGGCGCACCCCGGAGCGCAGCAGTAGCGTCCGGCCGCCTCCTGTTCCTGCACTGCAGGTTCCTGCAGAAGTGGGAGCGGTCGACGGATCGTCCGGTGCGGGTCAGGCCCAGCCGGAGACGATCCCGTGCACCTCGCCGAGCCGGTGCACCACGGCGTCCGGCACGCCCTCGGTGTGGCCCACCTGCCCGCGCGGGATCCGGCTGTGCGGCAGGTGGATGGCCCGCATCCCCGCGTGCTGGGCTCCCCACACGTCGTCGAAGAGCCGGTCCCCCACGAAGACGCAGCGAGCCGGGTCGGTGACCCCCACGGCCTCCATGGCGGCCCGGAAGGCGAGCGGGGACGGCTTCGTCCACGCGATCTCGCTGGAGTAGACGTCGCCGTCCACCAGGTCGTAGACGCCGTCGCGCTCGAAGAACCCGACATGCCACTCGCGCGGCCACAGCGTGTTGGAGAGCACCCCCACCTTCAGCCCGTCGGCACGCAGCGCCTCGAACAGCGGACGCACCTCGGGGTCGGTCGTGGTGTGCGGTTCCCAGAACTCGTAGTACGCCGCCAGGAGGTCGGGGTCGTGGTCGAGGCCCGCCTCCTCGAAGAGGTCCGCGACCGTGGCGCTGCGCTGGTGGTCGCGGCTACGGCCCCACACCACGTCACCGGCCGAGAGCAGCCGGGCGGCGTGCTCCCCGCGGTCGTCGAGCAGCGCGTCGTCCGCGGTGCTGGGGGTGCGGCGCACGGCGCCGGCCAAGGCCAGCGACTCCGCGTGGAAGTCGACGTCGTGCCACTGCGTCAGCGTGCCGCCCCAGTCGAAGATGACCGCCTCGAGGCCCGCCCCGGGTCCGGTCCCACGACCGGGGCGCGCGCTCACCGGCGGACCAGGTCCACCAGGTGGGAGACCACGTGGTCGGCCGCGACGGCGGTCTTCTCGCCGCTGGCGCGGTCCTTGACCTCGACCTCGCCGCTCTCGGCGAGGCCGCGGCCGACCACGACGATCGTGGGTACGCCGATGAGCTCGGCGTCCTTGAACTTCACTCCGGGGCTGACCTTGCCGACGCGGTCGTCGTAGAGCACCTCGATGCCGGCGCCGGCCAGCTCGTGGGCGATCCGCTCCGCGGCGGCCAGGATCGACTCGTCCTTGCCGGCGGCCACCAGGTGCACGTCGGCGGGGGCGATGTGGCGCGGCCAGCAGAGCCCGATGTCGTCCAGGGTGCCCTCGGCGACCGCCGCGACCGCGCGCGAGCAGCCGATGCCGTAGGAGCCCATGGTGACGGTGACCAGCTTGCCGTTCTCGTCGAGCACCTGCAGGTCCAGCGCCTCGGCGTACTTGCGCCCGAGCTGGAAGATGTGACCCATCTCGATGCCGCGGGCCGGCTCCAGCACGCCGTCGTCGCAGCGCGGGCAGGAGTCACCGGAGCGCACGTCGGCGGCCTCGATGGTGCCGTCGGGGGCGAAGTCGCGCCCGACGACGAGGTCGAGCACGTGGCTGCCGTCGACGTCGGCGCCGGTGACCCAGCGGGTGCCCTCGGCGACGCGGGGGTCGACGAGGTAGCGGATGCCGGAGGCGCTCTCCTCACCCAGCACCCCGGGGCCGATGTAGCCCTTGACCAGCGCCGGGTGCTCCCGGAGCGTGGCCTCGTCCATCGGCTCGACCTCGATGGGCTCGAGCTGGCCCTCCAGGCGCTTCAGGTCGACCTCGCGGTCGCCGGGCACGCCGATGGCGAGCGCCTCGCGCTCCCCGGACGGGTGCCGGAGCTGGACCAGGACGTTCTTGAGCGTGTCGCCGGCCGTCCAGGACCGGTCGCCGCGGGGGTGCTCGGCGTTGAGGTGGTCGACCAGCGTCTCGATGGTCGGCGTGGCCGGGGTCTGCTCGGCGTGGGCCGCGGGCGCGTCGTCGTACGGCACCGGCGCGGGGGCCCGGACCTCGACGGCCTCGACGTTGGCGGCGTAGTCGCAGGTGGTGCAGCTGACGTAGGTGTCCTCGCCGACGGCCGCCTTGGCCAGGAACTCCTCGGACCTCGAGCCGCCCATCGCCCCGGAGGTCGCCTTGACCACGACGTACTCGAACCCGAGGCGGTCGAAGATCCTGACGTAGGCGTCGCGGTGCTGCTGGTAGCTCTGCTCGAGACCGGCGTCGTCGATGTCGAAGGAGTAGGAGTCCTTCATCACGAACTCGCGCCCGCGCAGCAGCCCGGCGCGCGGACGCGCCTCGTCGCGGTACTTGGTCTGGATCTGGTAGATCGAGAGCGGCAGGTCCTTGTAGGAGGAGTACAGGTCCTTGACGACGAGGGTGAACATCTCCTCGTGGGTGGGGCCGAGGAGGTAGTCGTTGCCCTTGCGGTCCTGGAGCCGGAACAGGTTGGCGCCGTACTCCGTCCAGCGACCGGTGGCCTCGTAGGGCTCACGGGGCAGCAGCGCCGGGAAGCTCAGCTCCTGGGCGCCGATGCCGTCCATCTCCTCGCGCACGATCGCCTCGATGTTGCGCAGCACCCGCAGGCCCAGGGGCAGCCAGGTGTAGATGCCGGGGGCGGCGCGACGGATGTAGCCGGCGCGCACCAGCAGCCGGTGGCTGGGCACCTCGGCGTCGACCGGGTCCTCACGCAGGGTGCGGACGAACAGCTGGGACATCCGCAGGATCCGGGCGGAGCTCCGCGTCGAGGCAGTCATGCGCGCAAGGGTACGGCGGGGCCCGGACGCGAGTCGCACCGGTTTCCTCGCAACCTTTCCGTGCCGGGCCGCGTCTGTCCCAGTGAGAGGCCGGCACCCCCGTCGGCCGCCTGCTCTCGGAGAAGAGACCACCATGACCCACCGCCCCCTGGCCGCGGCCCTGGCCGCCCTGACCACGCTCGCCCTGTCCCAGGGCCTGGCGCTGACCGGCTCCCCGGCCCTGGGGTCAGCACCCGGCGCGACGCCCGGATCCGAGGCTCGGGCCCGGGCCACCACCATCCGCCCGGAGAAGCTGGACCGCGGCGCCGATGCCGCGCAGCCCTACGTCCGGGGAAAGCGCATCGTGGACGGCGCGGAGAGCACCCGGGTCCGCGGTCGGCAGCTGCGGCTCCTCGGCACCCGTCCGGACGGCCGCTACGTCGTCATCACCCAGCGCGGCGACCACGACCGGGTCCGCGCGGTGGAGCCGGGCGGCGGGTCCAGCAAGATCTTCGGCGACACCAGCCAGCTGGAGGTGTCGCTCTCCGGCGACGGCACCACCCTGGTCACCGGCCGCTTCAAGTACCGCAGCCGCCACACCCTGCTGCGTGCCTACGACAGCACCACCGGCGAGCTGCTCGGCTCGCGCAAGCGCAAGGGGTACCTCACGACGCTCGACTCGGCCACCGACACGGTGCTCTACAGCGGTGAGAACGGCCCCGTCGTGGCGTGGGACCTGAGCACGGACACCGGCGAGCGGGTGACCAAGCGGTTCGGCTACCGGGCCGACCTGGCCAACGACCGGCTCGCCGTCTTCACCAAGGACCCCTACCAGGGCGGGTGCACCGTCGTGAGCTCGATCTCCGACCCGGACACCGCGCTGTGGCGCTCCTGCGACGAGGCGGTCTGGCACTTCTCGACCGACGCCAGCCATGTCGTCACGAGCTACATCCTGGCCGACGGCCTGGGCCCCGCGCAGGTGACCGTGCGCACCGACGAGGGCGTGCGGACCGGGCGCTACCGCGTGGACAACGGGTACTTCCGGTCCCTCTTCTTCGAGGACGCCGACACCCTCCTCCTCGACACCGCCACCGACAAGGCCTCCGGCGTGGTGCGCTGCGACGCCGGTCGCTGCGAGCTGGCCTCGGACCTCGGTCCGGGCGAGAGCTTCTGACGACCTGCGGGAGATGCTGGTGAATCGTCTGGCCACTGCCGTCGCGGCCCTCGCCGCCCTGACGCTGGCCCCGGGCCTGCTGACCGCCTCCGTCGCTGCGGAGCCCGGCGCGCCTCAGGAGCGGCGGACCGCCATCCGGCTCGACGACCTCGAGCGGGGACCTGACGCCGCAGTGCCCTACCGGCGCCACCGCACCATCCAGGACGGCGACCTCCGACGACGGATCCCGGGCCGGCAGCCGGACCTGCTGGGCGAGGTCGACGGCGGCTACCTGGTCACCAGCTCCGTCGACGGCCGCACCACGCTGAGGGTCCTGGCGCGGCGCGGCGGCGACCGGGTGCTGGGCACCTTCGGCAGCAGGTCCCGCTCGTTCACCCTCAGCGACGACGCGCGCGTGGTGCTGATGCGCCTGGGCGGCCGGGCCCGCAGCACCCGGTTCATGCTGCTCTCCAGCACCGACGGACGCGACCTGGCCCGACTGAGGTCGCCACGGTCGCTGTGGCCGCTCGACGTCACCGCCGACGAGGTGGTGCTGACCTCCGACGACCCCCGGCAGGTGCTCTCCTGGTCACCCGGCAGCGGCGACGTGCGCATTGTCGTGCGCGAGAGCGGTGGTCTGGCCGACCTCGACCAGGACGTCCTGGTGCGCACACCGCGCAGGCGCGGGACGCAGTGCCTGGAGATGGCGTCGCTGTCCTCCCCCCGGGAGGCCATGTGGAGCCGGTGCGCCGACGAGGTGCCTCGCCTGCTCTCGCCCGACGGTCAGCACCTGCTGGTCAGCGAACGGTCGTGGGACGCTCAGGACCTCCGCGTCCTCGACGCCGCGGGCGAGCAGGTGGCCCGCTACCGGATCCGCGACGGCTGGGGAACCGGTCTCGTGCACTTCGAGGACGAGCAGACGGTGCTGCTGGGCGTCGAGTCCGGCGACGCGGGAGCCGTGGTGCGGTGCAGCGGCACGCACTGCGAGCTCGCCAGCGGCGTGGCGCCCCACCCGCCCCGCTGATCTGAGGGCCGGTCGCGGCGCGGGGCCGGCGACGACTAGAACATGACGGTCGAGAAGCGCGCCGTCTCCTCGAAGCCGACCGCCTCGTAGGCCCGGCGGGCAGGGGTGTTCCACTCGTTGACGTAGAGCGAGACCGTCGGGGCGATCTCGCGGCGCACGATGTCGGCGACCGCCGCCATGCCGCTCGTCGCGAGGCCCTCGCCGCGCCGGTCCGGCGCGACCCACACACCCTGGACCTGGGCGGCGTGGGGCGACATGCAGGCGACCTCGGCCTTGAACACCAGCCGGCCGCCGTCGAAGCGGGCGAAGGACCAGCCCCGGCTGACCAGCTGCAGGACCCGGGCACGGTAGAGGTCGGCACCTCCCCCGGCCTCCGGGGAGAGCCCGACCTCCTCGGTGTACATCGCCACGCACGCCGGGTAGAGCAGGTCCAGGTCCTGGCGGGTCGTGCGCCGCACCCGCGGGTCGGCCTCGACCGCGGGCGCAGCGGTCAGCTCGAGGTGCGGCTGGCGCCACCGGGTCTCCCGCGGCGGGCCCCAGGTGCCCGAGACCACCTGCCAGAAGGCACGCACGGCCTCGTGGGGACCCACGATGGTCGAGACGGTCCGGGCCCGGCCCAGCGCGCGCTCGGCGAAGGCGCGGGCGTCGTCGGGGCTCGCGTTGACCGGCACCAGGTTGGCGCCCACGTGGCAGGCCGCCACCAGGCGCCCGTCGACGTACCGGCCCCAGACCTCGCCGCCGAGCCAGCGGGGCTCGAGGTTGGTGCTGCGGGCGCGGTGGTCGACGAAGACGTTGACCACCGGGTCGAGGTCGCTGAGCGCGAGGAAGTCCGCGAGGTCGGCAGCCCCGAGGGGGCGCACTCCGTGGCGGGTGGTCAGCACGCTGCGAGCCTACGGGTGGTCGGGGGTGCTCAGCCGACCGAGATCTCGGCTGACGAGCCGTCGACGCTCTCCATGCCCTCGGCGATGCGCATGGCCTCCTCGATCAGGGTCTCGACGATCTTCGACTCGGGGACGGTCTTGATGACCTCGCCCTTGACGAAGATCTGGCCCTTGCCGTTGCCGGAGGCGACACCGAGGTCGGCCTCGCGAGCCTCGCCCGGACCGTTGACGACGCAGCCCATCACGGCCACCCGCAGCGGGACCTCGAGCCCCTCGAGCCCTGCGGTCACCTCGTCGGCGAGCTTGTAGACGTCGACCTGCGCGCGCCCGCACGAGGGGCACGAGACGATCTCGAGGCGACGCGGCTTGAGGTTCAGCGACTCCAGGATCTGGAGCGCGACCTTGACCTCCTCGACCGGCGGAGCGCTGAGGCTGACCCGGATCGTGTCGCCGATGCCCTGGCTGAGCAGGTGCCCGAAGGCGACGGCGGACTTGATGGTGCCCTGGAAGGCAGGGCCCGCCTCGGTGACACCGAGGTGCAGCGGCCAGTCCCCCTCGGCGGCGAGCATCTCGTAGGCGCGCACCATGACGACGGGGTCGTTGTGCTTGACCGAGATCTTGAAGTCGCGGAAGCCGTGCTCCTCGAAGAGCCCGGCCTCCCACTTCGCCGACTCGACCAGCGCCTCGGGCGTGGCCTTGCCGTACTTCTCCAGCAGCCGCTTGTCGAGGCTGCCGGCGTTGACGCCGATGCGGATGCTGGTGCCCCGGTCCTGCGCCGCGCGGGCGATCTCCTTGACCTGGTCGTCGAACTTGCGGATGTTGCCCGGGTTGACCCGCACCGCGGCACAGCCGGCGTCGATCGCCGCGAAGACGTACTTCGGCTGGAAGTGGATGTCGGCGATGACCGGGATCTGGCTCTTCTGCGCGATCGCCGGCAGCGCCTCGGCGTCGTCCTGGCTCGGGCAGGCCACCCGCACGATGTCGCAGCCGCTCGCGGTCAGCTCGGCGATCTGCTGCAGCGTCGCGTTGATGTCGGAGGTGAGCGTCGTGGTCATCGACTGCACCGAGATCGGGTGGTCGCTCCCGACCCCCACCTTCCCGACCTGGATCTGGCGGGTCGGACGGCGCGGGGCGAGCACCGGCGGCGGGGCCGCGGGCATGCCCAGGTTGATCTCGGTCATGCGCCCCAGGCTACTGGCCCGTCCCCTGCCGGACGTCATACGGGCGGGAGGTCCGTCGGTGCGGAGCGTATGACGTCCGTGGGTCACGCGGCCCGAGCCGACCAGCCGGCAGCCTCGAGTGCCGTCCGGAGCTGGGCGAAGAACTCCTCCGGCTCCAGGCGGTACCCCAGCAACGGCAGCCTGAGGACGGTGTCGCCCTGCAGGGCCAGGGCGTTCTGGCGCAGCGCGTCGCCAACGACGTTCTCGGCCCAGGAGTGGTGGATGCCGTCGATCTCGAGGACCAACCGGTAGCGAGGCCAGTAGAGGTCGAGGTAGTAGCGGCCGCGCCGATCGCGACGCAGCACCTGCCGCTCCGGGCGCGGCAGCCCCCGTCGTTCGAGGTCGCGGGCGACGTCGATCTCCCCCAGGGAACGTGCGCCGTCCAGGAGGTCGTTGACGACCGCGTGCAGGAGCCCGCGCCGACGATCGCGCCGCACCCGCAGGATCTCCTGCCCCAGGGCGCTCGGTGACACCAGGCCCTGCTGCACGCAGACGGTCAGGAGGTACGTCGCCTCCCGCTCGATGCGTGCCCACAAGGCTCCCCGCACCGCGGCGACCTCGTTGCGGGTGCGTGGGATCCCCGACGGCGTGGTGTCGGTTGCCTGCCAACGCCGGGTCTGGCGGATGTCGTACTGCGCAGTGCGACGGACGCGGGCGCCACGGGGCACGGACACCCGCACCCGGTCCACCGTGAACCGGCTCAGTCCGCCGGCCACCAGCGACGACGCCCCGTCGAGCTGCGCCCGCGGCCCGCCCTGGAGGACGGCCGCCCACCAGTGACCCACGTCGGCCACCGGACCGTTGTGCAGGCAGACCGCCTGGTCACCGAGCAGCCGCCAGCGCCTCGCGCGCACCTCGCGGGCCACCAGCCAGCGGGGCACCCCGGCGTCGTACAGCTGGGGGCGGGAGACCACGTCACCCTGGTCAGCGCCCAGGGCGCGGGCAGTGCTCAGCAGCTGGTCGTGCAGGCGCAGGTGGCGGTTCATGCCGGCGACCTTGCCCGCGCTGCGACGCGTGACGACGGGCTCCGACCCGCCTGTGCACACCCGCCCCTCCGGTGCCGTCCTGTGCGCGGCTGCCGGCTCCGCGGGACGTCATACGCTCCGCAGCAATGGACGTCCCGCCTGTATGACGTCCGGCGGGGCCTGCGGCGGCGTGCGGCTACTGGATGTTGAGGTTCATCGGGACGACGAGGTCGGCGACGATGAGGACGACGCCCATCACCAGGAGGGCGGAGGCGACGACGTAGGCGACGGGCAGGAGCTTGGCGGCATCGACGTAGCCCGGGTCGGGGCGGCGGCGCAGGCGGGCCCAGCCGCGGCGGGCCCACTCCCAGGCGGCGCTGGCGATGTGGCCCCCGTCGAGCGGGAGCAGCGGCACGAAGTTGAAGACGCCGATGAAGAAGTTGAACCCGGCGATCAGCGAGAGCAGGAAGACCGACTTCTCGACGACGGGGAAGGTCTCGGCGGAGGTCACCTCACCGGCGATCCGGCCGCCACCGACGATGGAGATGGGGCTGTCGGCCGCGCGCTCCTCGAGCCCGACGATGGCCTGCGCCACGTCCCACACCTTGACCGGCAGCGTCGCCAGCGCCACCACGGTGTCCTTGGCCATCGTGCCCATCTGCTGCAGCGTGAAGATCGGTCCGCCGCGGACGACCTCGAGGTGCGAGGTGGGCGTCACGCCGAGGAAGCCGACCTGGGTCAGCGTCACGTCGGACTCCGAGGTCGGTCGCGCCTGCACCGTCGTGGAGGTCGAGCCGCTGAGCTGCTCGCCGTCGCGGTCGTAGCCGATGACCGCCTCGCCACCGGCGTTGTCGCGGATCAGCGTGCGCAGCTGGTCCCACCCGGTGACGGTGACCCCGTTGAACGAGGTCACGGTGTCCCCCGGGCGCAGCCCCGCCTCGTACGCCGGGCTGCGCGGGTCGCTCGCCGTGCACTCGCGGGCGCCGTCCTCGAAGGGGATGACGCAGACCGAGACCGTGTCGATGACCGGCGCCCCGGCGTCCGGCTCGACGCTGCGCTGGCCGTAGGTGGCGAAGATGCCCAGGAAGATCAGGAACGCGATCGCGATGTTGACCGACGGACCGCCGGACATCACGACGATCTTCTTCCACGACGCCATCTTGTAGAAGAGCCGGTCCTCGTCCTCGGGACGCACCAGCTCCCACTCGGCCGCGCGGGCGTCGGAGATGAGCTGGGTGAACATGCCGGTGTTCGACTTCCGCACCCGGGTCACGGTGTGGCCCTCGGCGTCGACGGTGGTCTCGCCGAGCTGCTCGGCACCCGGCGGGAGCATCCCGACGATCTTGACGTAGCCGCCGAGCGGGATCGCCTTGACGCCGTACTCGGTCTCCCCCACCTGCTTGCTCCACACCGTGGGGCCGAAGCCGATGAAGTACTGGGTGATCTTCCCGCCGAACTTCTTGGCCGGGATCATGTGGCCGAGCTCGTGCAGGCCGATCGAGACCAGGATGGCGCCGACGAACAGCACCACGCCGAGGAGGTAGAGCAGGGCCGTCATGCGGGGCTTCCTTGCCGGATCAGGTCGGTGGCGGCCTCGCGGGCCCAGGTGTCGGCCGCGAGCACGTCGTCGAGGGTGAGGTGCGTCGTCGAGCCTACGTCGTGGGCCCGCACCACGTCGCCCACGATCTCCACGATCCGCACGAACGGCAGCACACCTTCGCGGAAGGCCTGCACGCACGCCTCGTTGGCGGCGTTGTAGACGCACGGCGCGGTGCCCCCGCGCTCGCCGGCCTCGCGGGCCAGCGCCACCGCCGGGAACGCCTCGTCGTCGAGCGGGTGGAACTCCCACGTCTCGGCGCGGGTCCAGTCGACGGCGGGGGCGGCGTCGGGCACCCGGTCGGGCCAGGCCAGGCCGAGCGCGATCGGGATGTGCATGGTCGGGGGGCTGGCCTGCACCAGCGTCGAGCCGTCGACGAACTCGACCATCGAGTGCACGACGCTGGTGGGGTGCACCACGACCTCGATGCGGTCGAAGCCGATGCCGAAGAGCAGGTGCGCCTCGATCACCTCGAGCCCCTTGTTGACCAGGGTGGCGGAGTTGATGGTGACGACCGGGCCCATCGACCAGGTCGGGTGCGCCAGCGCGTCCTCGACGCGTACGTCGCCCAGCTGGTCGCGGGTGCGTCCGCGGAACGGTCCGCCGCTCGCGGTCAGCACCAGCCTGCGCACCTCCTCGGGCGAGCCGCCGCGCAGGCACTGCGCGATCGCGGAGTGCTCGGAGTCGACCGGCACGATCTGGCCGGGCCGGGCCCGCTCGAGCACCAGCGGGCCCGCCATGATCAGCGACTCCTTGTTGGCCAGCGCCAGCGTCGTACCGGCCTCCAGGGCGGCGAGCGTGGGCCGCAGGCCGACCGCGCCGGTGATGCCGTTGAGCACCACGTCGCAGTCCATCGCGGCCGCCTCGACCGACGCCTCCTCCCCCAACCCGGAGAACGCCGGCGCCAGCTCGGCGACCTGCTGCTCGAACAGGTCGGGCTGCGAGCCGCCCGCCGTGAGCCCGACCACCCGGAACCGGTCGGGGTTGGCCCGCACGATGTCGAGGGCCTGGGTGCCGATCGACCCGGTCGAACCGAGGATGACGATGTCGCGACGCTGGCTCACCGTCCCAGTGTGCCAACGACGACGCCGTACGCTGCCGGCAGCCACTCGGAAGGGCCGACCACCATGGACGACCGGATCATCGCCAGCCTCGAGAGCGCGGTCGGGGCGGCCCCCGACGACCCCGTGCTCCGGGTGCACCTCGCCGAGCTCCTGCTGGCGGCCGGGCGCCGCGAGGAGGCCTTGCGGCACGCCGCCACCGCGCTGGCGGCCGACCCCGCCTCCGTCGCGGCCCGCAGGGTGCTCGCCGACGCGCTGGACGAGGACACCGGCACCGGCGAGGCGCCCGCGGAGCCGCCCCCGGCCGAGGACGACGCTGCAGAGGACGCTGCCGGCTCGGGCGGGGGGTTCGACTGGTCCCGCGCGGAGCAGGAGGTCGGCGACCTGGCCCCGCCGATGTACGTCGGCGACGCACCCGTCCCGCAGGAGCGGGCCTTCGACGTGGAGCGCGGTGTCGTCCGCCTCGCCGACGTCGGCGGGCTGGAGAAGGTCAAGGAGCGCCTGGAGGCGAGCTTCCTGGCGCCGCTGCGCAACCCCGAGCTGCGCCGGCTCTACGGCAAGTCCCTGCGGGGCGGCTTGCTGCTCTACGGCCCTCCGGGGTGCGGCAAGACCTACCTGGCCAAGGCGGTCGCGGGCGAGCTGGGGGCGGCGTTCCTGCACGTCGCCCTGGCCGACGTCCTCGACATGTACGTCGGCTCCAGCGAGCGCAACATCGCCGAGCTGTTCGCGGTGGCCCGCGAGTCCGCCCCGTGCGTGCTGTTCCTGGACGAGCTCGACGCCCTGGGGCAGAAGCGCTCGCTGAGCCGCAACAGCGGGATGCGCACCACCGTGAACCAGCTGCTCACCGAGCTCGACGGCATCGGGCGCGACAACGAGGGCGTCTTCGTGCTGGCCGCCACGAACCACCCGTGGGACGTCGACGCCGCCCTGCGCCGGCCGGGTCGGCTCGACCGCACCCTGCTCGTGCTGCCGCCCGACCGGCCCGCACGCGAGGCGATCCTGCGCACCCACCTGCGCGGACGACCGATCGAGAACATCGACCTGTCGGCGCTCGCCAAGCGCACCGACGGCCTCAGCGGGGCCGACCTGGCGCACCTGTGCGAGTCAGCCGCCGAGGTGGCGCTGATGGACTCGGTGCGGTCGGGGACGACGCGGATGATCCGGATGTCCGACCTCACCACCGCACTGGAGGAGGTGCGCCCCTCCATCGACCCGTGGCTCGAGACGGCGCGCAACGTGGCCCTCTTCGCCAACAACGACGGGCAGTACGACGAGCTGGCCCGCTACCTGCGCAAGCGCGGGCGGCGGTGAGCCGGGAGCAGGTCCGCTCGCGGGCGCAACACCTCCTCGACCTGCGTCGCCCGGCCGAGGCGGAGGCCGTGGTCCGCACGCACCTCGGCCAGGAGCCGGAGGACGTCGACGCCCTCGTGCTGCTGGCGCGCGCCCTCATGGACCAGGACCGGCACGACGAGGGCGGGCGGGTCGTGCGGGCAGCCCTGCGGCTGGACCCCGAGCACTACTCCGCGGTGCTGACCCTGGTGGACGTGAGCACCCGGGCCGATGACCCCACGTCGGCGCTCGGGGCGGCCGACCGGGCGCTGGCGCTGCACCCGGACAGCTGGACGAGCCACTACGCCAGGGCCCGCGCCCTGCTGACGGGCCCGCGGCCCCTGCCGGCCGAGGCGCTGGACTGCGTGAACCGTGGCCTGCGGACCGCTCCGCACGAGCCGAGCCTGCACAACCTGGCCGGGGTGTGCCTCGACGCGATGATGCACCCCGACGAGGCCAGGACCGCCTTCGAGGAGGCGCTGCGCCTGGACCCCCAGCACGTGCTGGCCGGCGCGAACCTCGCGGGGCTCGACGCCGAGGGAGGCCGGCTGCGACGCGGCGCCCGGCGGCTCACCGCCGCCCTCGCCGAGCACCCGGGCGAGGCTGCGCTGCACCGGCTCCTGGCTGTCGTGGCGACGCGCTTCGCCCTCCGGCTGCTGGGGGTGGCCGCCGTCGCGGCGCTCGTCCTCGGCGTCGAGCTGGGCAACGGAGCCTCCTGGTCGCTGCGCGCGCTCACCGGCGCCGCGCTCCTGGTCGGTGTGGCGCTGGTGACGCGGTCGTTCCTGCGCGACCTGCCCCGCGGGCCGGGCGGCTGGGTCGGCCGGGTGGCCCGTGGGTCCACCGGCTACGCACGCCTCGCGCTGGTGCTGCTGGCCCTGGCGCTGCCGGTGCTGGTGGTGCTGGCCTTCGCCCCGGCCGACGTCGCGGCCGGCACCGGCATCACGGTGCTGGTCCTCCTGCGACTGTCCCTGCTGGTCGTCGCCGTCGCCTGGTTCGTCCGGGTCGTGCTGGGCCTCGTCCGACCTCGGTCCCGCCGCGCGCGGTAGCGGCGGACGCCTGCGCCAGCGCCGGGGCTTTACCCTGCTCCCGTGGATGTCACTCGGGGACCCGACGCCGTCGTCGGCCGGTCCGGCTCGCTCGTCCTGCTCGCCGGTGCGCTCGCCGCCGCGGGCCTCGCGCTGCTGGGCCCGGCCGCGACGGCGACAGCCGTGGGCCCGGAGGGCCCGACCACCTGCCGCGGCGTCGTCGACGACGGTGCGGACGTCCTGGACGACCCGGTCGTGGAGCAGGCTGCCGCGCGGCTCGCCCGGGCCCGCGACGGGGCGGTGGTGCGGGTGATCACGGTCGACACCGTGCCTGGACGCGACCTCGACAGGTACGCCGAGCAGCGCAAGCGGGCCTGCGACTCGTGGGGCTTCGGTCGCAGCGACGCCGCCACGCTCGTCGTGGTCGCCGTCAGCGTCGACGACCGGCTGATCGGGTCCTACTTCGACGGGCTCGGCACCCGGGCGCTCGACCGTGCCCAGGGCCGCACCCGCACCGAGCTGATGGGCCCGCGGATGCGGACCGGCGACTTCACCGGTGGGGTGGTGGCCGGTCTCGACGGCTACCGCACCGTCCTGGTCAAGGACGGGCGCGGTGGTGGCGGCACCGGGAGGGGCACCGGGAGCGGCAGCGGGAACGGGGTGCCCCCCGAGGAGCCGAGCGGCGCCGCCGACCCCGGCTCGACCGCCTCTCCGGGCGTGGTGCTGGCCGTCCTGGCGGTCCCGGCGCTCGGCGGCGCCGGATACGGCGGGCTCGTGCTGCACCGGCGGCGGCGGACCCGGGCCGAGGCGCGGGCGGCAGCGCTCGCGGCCGGCGGCCGGGCGGGCGATGCGTTCCTGGGCACCGAGGAGGACCTGGAGCTGCTCCGGGCCCGCGTCGACGCCCTGCCCGGCGTCGACGACCCGGCCTTCGTCTCCGTCCGCGAGGCTTGGGCAGCGGTGTCGGCGACGTACGCCGCCGCCACGAACCGCCAGCTGGAGCTGAACAGCACCCACCGTCCCGAGGCGATCGCGCGCCTGGACGCCGACGCCGCGCGAGAGGCGGTGACGCGGCTGGACGAGCTCACCGCGCAGCTCGAGAGCGTCCACACGGAGTTCGAGGTGGTCTCGGCCGCCGTTGACGACCTCGAGGACCGCCGCGACGCCGTGCCGGGGCTGGTCGAGCAGGCCCGCACCGAGGTGCTCCGGGCCCGGTCGGTGGCGCTCACCCGGCGTGCCGAGGGCTTCCGCGTCGACGCGGTGATCGAGCTCCTCGACGGCGTCGGGCCCGCCCTGCTGGCCGCCGAGGACCGGTTGCGTGCGCACCGCTGGGGCCAGGCCCACGACCAGGCCGACGCGGCGCTGCTCACGGCGACCGGTGCCGGTGCGGCCCTCGACGGGCTGCCGGAGCGGCACCGCGCCCTGGGGACGCGCCACGACACGCTCTCGCAGGAGGCCGCCGTGCTGGGTGCCCGGCTGCCCGAGGCACGTGACCAGCTGGCCCGGCTCACCGAGGGCTACGCGGCGGAGTGCGTCGACGGCCTCGGGGACGGTCTGGACGCCGCGGACCGGGCGCTGGCCACGGTCGGCACCGACCTGGCGCGGATGCGCGGGCAGGCGTCCATGGACGAGCAGCGCTTCGACGAGGCCGACCGCACCGGTGACCGCGTCGCCGCCCTGCTGGTCACGGCGACCACGGCCGTGGCCGAGCCCGACCGCCGCCGGGCCTCGCTCGCGGAGCTGCGCTCGACGCTCCCGCACCGCCTCGACGCCGCCACGCACGCGCTCGACGCGCTGCGCGGACTCGTCCGGGCCCGGGCCGACGCCCTGGCCCACCTGGTCCCCTCCCCCGACCTCGACGCCCACGACCGGGCCCGGGCCTCGGTCGCCGACCGGCTCGACGAGCGGCGCCCTCGCCTGGTGGGCGCCGCCGCCGACCTGGGCCTGCTGGTCGACGCGGTCACGCTGGACCGCCGGCTCGCCGACACCGTGGTGGCGACGTACGACGCTGCCGTGCAGGCACTGACCCACGCCGACTCCGCGGTGGACGACGCCCGTGTCGAGACCGGCCGGAGCCACGCCGGTGGCCGCTCCCGCGAGACCTGCCGCGAGGCCGAGCGGCGCCTCGGGCTGGCGCACGCCGCCTCCGGCGTCGGGATCGCTGTCCTCGAGGAGCGCCTCGAGCACGCCCGGGAGGCCGAGGCCCTCGCCCGGCGGGCGGTCGACGAGGCCCGGGACGCGGTCCGCCAGCACGAGGACGCCCAGCGCCGCGCCGCCGCGGCGGCCGCCGCGGCGGCGTCGAGGTCCCGCCACTCCGGTGGCTCGGGCTTCGGTGGCTTCGGCGGCTCGGGTTCCGGCGGCTCGGGCTTCGGTGGCGGCGGCTCCGGGGGTTTCGGTGGCGGACGAGGCGGGGGCTTCGGCGGCGGCGGATCCGGCGGCTTCGGCGGTGGTCGCGGAGGCGGTGGCGGGGGCTCGGGCGGCTTCTGACCCCTGGACCAGACCAGCTCGACGACTCCGCGCTAGGGGCCTCCCGCGGCCCTGGGTGCGCGCACAGTGGAGCCGTGACCCGCCCGGCCGTCGCCCTCGCCCTCGCCGCCGTCCTGCTCGCGCCGCTCCCGCCGCTCCCGGCGCTGGCGGCCGACCCGACCGCGGCGCGGGGCGCGTGCTCGTCGGGGCAGGTCTCGCTGACCTTCGACGACGGGCCCTCCACCACGTCGACACCCCGCCTCCTGGGGCTGCTGGCGAAGGCCGGGGTTCCGGCGACGTTCTTCATGGTCGGGACGCGCGTCGACGCCGCACCCCGGGTCGCCCAGCAGGTCGCGGCGGCCGGCCACCTCGTCGCCAACCACAGCTGGGCGCACCAGCGGATGACCTCACAGACCTCCGAGCAGGTGCGCGCGACACTGCGGGCCACCGACCGCCGGCTGCGACAGGCCGGCCTGGTCCCGACCGGCCTGGTGCGACCGCCGTACGGCGCCGTCGACGACCGGGTCCGTGCCGCCATCAGGTCGACCGGCGGGGTGACGACGATGTGGGACGTCGACTCCCGCGACTGGACCGGGCTGAGCGCCCAGGCGATCGCGTCGCGGGTGCTGGCCGGCCTGCGGCCGGGACGGAGCAACGTGGTCCTGCAGCACGACGGCGTCGGCAACTCCCCCGCCTCGGTGAACGCGGTGCCGCGCATCGTCGCCGAGGCCCGGCGTCGCGGCTACTGCTTCGTGGCGCTCGACGAGCAGGGCCGCCCCGGCTTCCCCACGCCCCGCGCCAGCCTGGCGCTGCGCACCCCCCGCCGCGGCGCGGCCGAGGGCCGGCCCGCCGCGGCCGTGGTGACCCTGGACCGGCCGACCGCCCGGGCGACGACGCTGCGGCTGCGGCTGCACGCCGGCAGCGCCGCGCCCGGGGTCGACGTGCAGCGCCCGCCCGAGCTGGTCACCGTGCCGGCCGGGGTGCAGCAGGTGCGGGTGCCGTTGGCGATCCTGCGGGACCGGCTGGACGAGCCGACGGAGCGGATCGAGGTCCGGCTCGACCGGCCGGTGGGCCTGGTCCTGGGACCGCACCGGGCCACGATGGCGATCCGCGACCGGGACCCGGCCCCCCGCCTGACGGCGCTCGACGCGGAGGTCACCGCGTCGGAGACCGACCCCGTCGTCGTCGAGGTGCGGCTCCGCCTGGCCGTGCCCAGCGCCCGTCGGGTGCGGGTGCAGGTGACCACGGTGCTGCTCAGCGCCGGCCCCGACGACCTCGAGGAGGTGAGCCGGACGGTGCGCCTCGCACCTGGCCGGCGCACGGTCGTCGTGCCGGTGACGGTGCTGCCCGGACCGCCCGACGAGGAGGTGGAGACGTTCCTCCTGCGCCTCAGCGCCGCCCGGAACGTCCGTCCGGCCCGACCCGACGCCCTGGTGACGATCCACCCGCCGGCCCCCGAGCCGGCCCCCGAGCCGCCCCCCGAGGAGCCGCCCGCGCCGACACCTAGGCGGTAGCCGCGAACGCCTCCGCCACGACGTCGAAGGCCTCCTCGAGCAGCTCGTCGGAGATCGTCAGCGGGGGCAGGAACCGGAAGACGTTGCCCCAGGTGCCGCAGGTCAGGGTCACCACCCCGTGCGCATGGCAGTACGCCGACGCTGCCGCGGCGCGCGCCGGGTCGGGGGTCGTGGTGCCCGGCGCGCACAGCTCCATGGCCATCATCGCGCCGCGCCCGCGGACCTCGGCGACAACCGGGTGCTCCGCCGCGAGCGCCTCGAGGCGGCGGCGCACGAGCGCCTCGATCTCGCGGGCCCGGGCGGCCAGGTCGTTGCCCTCCATCTCCTCGATGGCGCCCAGCGCGGCGGCGCAGGCGATCGGGTTGCCGCCGTAGGTGCCGCCCAGCCCACCGGCGTGCACGGCGTCCATCAGCTCGGCGCGACCGGTCACGGCCGCGAGCGGGAGCCCGCCGGCCATGCCCTTGGCGCTGGTGACCAGGTCGGGCACCACGCCCTCGTCGTCGCAGGCGAACCAGGCGCCGGTGCGGCAGAAGCCGGTCTGGATCTCGTCGGCGACCAGCAGCACGTCGTTGGCGGTGCACCACTCGCGCAGCGCGGGCAGGAAGCCGGAGGCGGGCACGACGAAGCCGCCCTCGCCCAGCACCGGCTCGATGACGACGCAGGCGAGGTTGGTCGCGCCGACCTGCTTGTCGAGCACGTCGATCGCCCGCGCCGCGGCCTCCGGACCGCTCAGGCCGTCGCGCAGCGGGTAGGACATCGGGGCGCGGTAGACCTCGCCGGCGAACGGGCCGAAGCCGTGCTTGTAGGGCATGTTCTTCGACGTCATCGCCATCGTGAGGTTGGTCCGGCCGTGGTAGGCGTGGTCGAAGACCGCGACCGCGTCCTTGCCAGTGGCCACCCGGGCGATCTTGACGGCGTTCTCGACCGCCTCCGCACCGGAGTTGAACAGTGCCGACTTCTTCGCGTGCTCACCCGGGGTGAGTCGCGCCAGCGCCTCGCAGACGTCGACGTACCCCTCGTAGGGCGTGACCATGAAGCAGGTGTGGGTGAAGGCGTCGACCTGGGCGTGCACGTTGCGCACGACGGCGGGCGCCGCGTTGCCGACCGAGGTCACCGCGATGCCCGAGCCGAGGTCGATCAGGGAGTTGCCGTCGACGTCGACGATCACCCCGCCGCCCGCGGCGGTGACGAAGACCGGCAGCGCGGTGCCGACACCGTCGGCGACGAAGGACTTCTTGCGTTCGAGGTGCTTGACCGAAAGAGGTCCGGGGATGTCGGTCACGAGGCGGCGGACCTGCGGCAACGAGGGGCCGCCGGAGGATGAGGTGCTGGTCATGGGCCCAGCCTAGGAGACGCGGCGCGCCAGGGCGAGACCTCTGGACCGCCTGTCCTGTTTCGTCGCGCCCGTTGACGTCCCCGGCGGGACCCCCGACCATTCGGACATGACGGACTTCCCGACGTACGACGCCATCGTCCGCGGCGGCCGCTGGTTCGACGGCACCGGCGCCCCCTCCGCGGTGCGACACCTCGGCATCCGCGACGGCGTCGTCGTCGCGGTCTCCGAGGAGCCGCTGGACGAGCGCGGCTGCCCCGAGGTCGTCGACGCGGCCGGACGCTGGGTGCTGCCTGGGATGGTCGACATCCACACCCACTACGACGTCGAGGTCCTCGACGACCCGCACCTGCCCGAGTCGCTGCGGCACGGGGTGACCACCATCCTGATCGGCTCGTGCTCGCTGTCCACGGTGCACGTGGACCCGGTCGACGCCGGCGACCTGTTCGGCCGGGTCGAGGCGATCCCCCGTCGCCACGTGATCCGCTCCGTCGACGCGGCCAGGACGTGGTCCGACGCCGAGGGGTACGTCGCCGCGCTCGAGGACCGTCCACTGGGGCCCAACCTGGCCGCGTTCATCGGCCACTCCGACATCCGCACCGCCACCATGGGGCTGGACCGGGCCACCCGCCCCGAGGTCCGACCCAGCCGCCCCGAGCAGGCGCGGATGGAACGGCTGCTCACCGAGGCGCTCGACGCCGGCTTCGTCGGCATGTCGGCCCAGCAGCTGCTCTTCGACAAGCTCGACGGCGACACCTGCCGCTCCCGCACGCTGCCCTCGACGTACGCCGATCGGCGTGAGATGCGCGGCCTGCGCGAGATCCTGCGTCGCCGCGGCCGGGCCCTGCAGGCGGGTCCGGACGCGTCGCACCCGCACACGATCCTGCTCCAGGCGTTGCACTCGATCGGCTGGGGCCGCGGCGGACGCGGTCGTCCGGCGCTGAAGACCAGCCTGCTCTCGGCCGCCGACATCAAGGCGATCCCGTTCATCATCCACCTGATGCGCGGACTGTCCGGGGCGGTCAACCGGGCCGGCGCCGACTTCCGCTGGCAGCACCTGCCGGTCCCCTTCGAGGTGTACGCCGACGGCATCGACCTGGTGATCTTCGAGGAGCTCGGCTCCGGCGCGGCCGCGCTGCACCTGGCCGAGGAGGTCGCCCGCAACGAGCTGCTGCGCGACGAGGACTACCGCCGACGCTTCCGCAAGGACTACGACTCGAAGTACGGACCCCGCGTGTGGCACCGCGACTTCTTCGACGCCGAGATCGTCGCCTGTCCCGACGAGGACGTGGTGGGCAAGTCCTTCGGCCAGGTCGGCGTCGAGCGCGGTGGTGTGCACCCCGTCGACGCGTTCCTCGACCTCGTCCTCGAGCACGGCACGGCGATCCGCTGGCGGACCACGATCTCCAACCACCGTCCCCGGGTGCTGCGCCGGATGGCCCAGTCCCCCGGCGTCCAGATGGGCTTCTCGGACGCGGGTGCGCACCTGCGCAACATGTCCTTCTACAACTTCGGGCTCCGGCTGCTCAAGCACGTGCGCGACGCCGACCGGGCCGGGCGGCCCTTCCTGACGGTCGAGCAGGCCGTGCACCGCCTGACCGGCGAGCTGGCCGACTGGTACGACATCGATGCGGGCCACCTGCGCGTCGGTGACCGAGCCGACCTGCTGGTCCTCGACCCCGCACGCCTCGACGACACCCTGGAGGCGTACGCCGAGGCCCCCGTCGAGCAGTACGACGGCCTCTCGCGGATGGTCAACCGCAACGACGCGACCGTGCCGCTGGTGATGGTCGGCGGACGCGTGGTCTACCGCGAGGGCGCACCCACCGACGTCGTCCAGCGCGAGCGCACCGGTCGCTTCCTGCGGGCCGGGCGCACCGACCGTGCGCCGCTGCCCCGCACTGCCGAGGCGGGCCTCCTCACATCTCCTTGATGCCCCAGGGGCTGCCGTAGTCGGTGAGCAGGTCCAGGAACGGCACCGCGTCGAAGGCCTCCGGGCCGAGCACGCCGGCGCCGGTCCAGACCCCGGTGGCGAGGAGCTCCAGGGCCACCACCGGGTTGACGGCGGTCTGCCACACCACGCACTGGTGCCCGTACTCCTGCATCGACCAGGCGTTGTCGACGACGTGGTACAGGTAGGTCGAGCGCGGCTCGCCGTCCTTGCCGCGACCGGTGACCCACACCCCTGCGCACGTCTTGCCGCTCATCAGCGGACCGAGCTCGGCGGGGTTCGGCAGCACCGCCGCGACCACGTCGCGCGGGCTGACCTCGCCCCCCGTGACGCGCACCGGGTCGGTGCGGTCCAGGCCGAGCTTGTGCAGGGTCTTGAGCACCTCGATGAACTCGTTGCCGAGGCCGTACTTGAAGGTGGCGCGCCGGGTCTCGATCCAGCGCGGCATCAGGAGCACCTCCTCGTGCTCGACGTTGACGCACTCGACGGGGCCGATGCCCTCAGGGAAGTCGAAGACCTCCGGCTCCGAGAACGGCGCCGTGGTCCGCCAGGCGCCGTCCTCCCAGATCACCGGCGGGTTGAGGCACTCCTCGATGGTGGTCCAGATGGAGAACGACGGCGCGAAGTCGTAGCCCTGCACCGTCAGGTTCGCCCCGTCGCGCACCCCGAGCTCGTCGATCTCGGAGAAGAGGTGGTCGGCGGCGTAGCGGGCCAGCACGTCGGAGAGCCCCGGCTCCACCCCGATCCCGACCAGCGCGAGCCGACCGGCCGACTCCCAGTCCCCGGCGACCGCGAACTGCTCGTCACCGAGCTTCACGCCAGTCTTCTCGTACGGCGCCTCCGGGTGCGGGCGCGAGAGCGACATCGCCATGTCGAGGTAGTGCGCCCCGGCCTCGCCGGCCCCGGTGAAGATCGACATCACGAAGCGCGGGTCGACCGCGTTCATCACGTGGGTGATGGCGTGCTCGCGGCACAGTGCGGCGACCGATCCCGCGTCGGAGGCGTCGACGCGGGCGGCGGCGTACCGCTCGTCGACGGCGGCCGCGCGCTCGGCGCTGGCCAGGACGTGGTCGGCGACCACGATCGTCTCGAAGAAGTCGCGGCGGGCGGCGATCGCGGCGAAGGCCGCCCCGACGCCGCCGGCACCGACCAGCAGGATCCGCATGCTACTCACCGTTCTACTCCTGCCCGATGTAGGACATGACGTGCTTGATCCGCGTGTAGTCCTCGAGCCCGTACATCGACAGGTCCTTGCCGTAGCCCGAGTGCTTGAACCCGCCGTGCGGCATCTCGGAGACGAACGGGATGTGGGTGTTGATCCACACGGCCCCGAAGTCGAGGCGCCGCGAGACCCGCATCGCCCGGGCGTGGTCGCTGGTCCAGACGCTGGAGGCCAGGCCGTACTGCACGTCGTTGGCCCAGCGCAGGGCCTCGGCCTCGTCGGTGAACCTCTGCACCGTCATCACCGGACCGAAGATCTCGGTCTGCACCTGCTCGTCGTCCTGGCGCAGGCCCGAGAGGACGGTCGGCTCGTAGAAGTAGCCGGCGCTGCCCTGGCGGGTGCCGCCGGTGTCGATCCGGGCGTGGTCCGGGAGCCGGTCGACCATCCCGCTCACGTGCTCCAGCTGGTGCGCGTTGTTGAGAGGGCCGTAGTAGACGCCCTCGACGTCGGGCCTGCCGGTCGGCATCCCCCGGGCGGCCTCGGCCAGCGCTGCCACGAACTCGTCGTGGACGCCCGGCGCGACCAGGACCCGGGTGGCTGCGGTGCAGTCCTGCCCGGCGTTGAAGAGACCCGCGCCGGCGATGCCCTCGGCGGCCTTGGCGATGTCGGCGTCGTCGAAGACGATCACCGGGGCCTTGCCGCCCAGCTCGAGGTGCACCTTCTTCACGTCGGCGGCCGCGGTGCCGGCGACCTCCATGCCCGCCCGCACCGAGCCGGTGATGGCCACCATCTGCGGGGTCGGGTGCGCGACCAGCGCCCGACCGGTGTCGCGGTCGCCGCACACCACGTTGAGCACGCCCGGCGGCAGGAACTCCTGGCAGATCTGGGCCAGCAGGGTCGAGGAGGCCGGCGTGGTGTCGCTGGGCTTGAGCACCACGGTGTTGCCGGCGGCCAGCGCCGGGGCGATCTTCCAGATCATCATCAGCAGCGGGTAGTTCCAGGGCGTGACCTGCCCCACGACCCCGATCGGCTCGCGCCGCACCCACGAGGTGTGCTCGGCCATGTACTCCCCCGCCGAGCGCCCCTCGAGCAGCCGCGCCGCGCCGGCGAAGAACCGGAAGTGGTCGCTGGCGTAGGGCATCTCCTCGGCCATGGTCAGCCCGAGCGGCTTGCCGGTGTCGCGGCACTCCACCGCGTTGATCTCCTCGACGCGGTCCTCGATCGCGTCCGCGATCCGCAGCAGCGCCCGGGCCCGGTCCTGGGGGGTGCTGCCCCAGCCCCATCCCTCGAACGCGGCGTCAGCGGCGGCGTACGCGCGGTCGACGTCCTCGGCGCCGGAGGCCGGTGCCTGGGCGTAGACCTCGCCGGTCGTCGGATCGATGACGTCGTACGTCGCACCCGAGGCGCTGTCGACGAGCCGGCCGTTGATCACGTTCTGGAAAGTGGTGTCCGCCATGGCGTGACCCTAGTGACACCGGTGCGGATTCGGTAGTCCCGAGCACGGATGGAAACCGATTCCGTCGCCTGGGACTCCTGGAGGCGCGAAACGCTCCGTGCTCAGGCTTGGTGGACGGGGCGCCCCTCCACCCAGGTGCTGGCCACGCCGGTCGCCCCGATCTCGTCGGCCCGACCTGTGAACGGGTCCCGGTCGAGGACCACGAGGTCGCCCACCGCCCCGGGACGCAGCACCCCGGCGTCGTCGCGGTGGTTCACCCACGCACTGCCCGACGTCGCTGCGGCCATCGCGGTCGTGAGGTCGAGCGCCTGCTCGGGCAGGAACGGCTCCGCCCCGGCCCGACCGGGTTCGTCGTGGGCCCGCCGGTTGACCGCCACGTGCAGCGCGGCCAGCGGGTCGGGGGTGGAGACCGGCCAGTCGCTGCCGGCCACGAGCCGGGCCCCGGCGCGGTGCAGGCCACCGAAGGGGTACTGCCAGGTCGCCCGCTCGGGCCCCAGGAAGGGCAGCGTCAGGTCGACCATCTGCTCGTCGAGACAGGCCCACAGCGCCTGGATGTTGGCCGCGACGCCGAGCGTGGCGAACCTGGCCAGGTCGTCGGGGTGCACGAGCTGCAGGTGGGCGACGTGGTGGCGCAGGTCGCGCATGTCCGGGCCGGCCGCCTCGAACGCGTCGAGCGTCTCGCGCACCCCGCGGTCCCCGATCGCGTGCACGTGGACCTGGAAGCGCGCCTGGCTCAGGGCGGCGACCGCCTCCGCCAGGGCGGCGGGCGGCAGGAACGAGTGGCCGGTGTTGCCCGTGGCGTGCCCGCACCGGTCGAGGTACGGCGCCCCCAGCGCGGCCGTGCCGTTCTCGGCGACCCCGTCCTGCATGATCTTGACGCTCGTGGCCCGGAACCGGCCCAGCGTGTAGTCCTGGCGCCGGGCCACGAGGTCGGGCAGCTGCTCGGCGCCGCGGCCGCGGTCCCACCACAGCGCACCCACCACGTGCCCGGTCAGGGTTCCGCGCTCGGCGGCGCGGCGGTACGTCGGCCCGGGGTCGTCCATGCCCGCGTAGGCGCCGATGATCGCGTCCTGCCAGCCGGTGATCCCGCACGCGTGCAGGTAGGCCTGGCCGGCCGCGAGGCCCGCGTCCAGCTCGGCCTCGGTGACCGCGGGCAGCAGCCGCGACACCAGCTCCATCGCGCCCTCGTGGAGGGTGCCGGTCGGGTGACCGTCGGCGTCGCGCTCCAGGTGGCCGTGCGGAGGGTCGGGGGTGTGCCGGGTGATGCCGGCGAGCTCGAGCGCACGGGTGTTGACCCAGGCGCCGTGGTGGTCGCGGTTGGGCAGCAGGAGGGGGCGGTCCGGCACGACGGCGTCGAGGTCGGCGGCCAGCGGGGTGCCGCCCGGGAAGGCCGCCATCGCCCAGCCGCCGCCGAGGATCCAGGGCCGCTCGGGGTGGGCATCGGCGTAGCGACGGACCTCGGCCAGGTACTCCTCACGGGTCGCCAGCCCGGAGAGGTCGCACCGGGTGCGCTCCAGCCCGCCCTGGACGGCGTGCACGTGCGCGTCGACGAAGCCGGGCGCCAGCAGTCCCCCGGCCAGGTCGACCTCCTGGGCGCCCTGGGTCGCCTCGAGGTGCTCGCCGCCGGTGGCCACGGCGGCGACCAGCCCGTCGCGGACGAGCAGCTCGCCGGGGCCGGCGTACCGGTGCCCGTCGAAGAGGGTGCCGTTGCGGAAGACGGTGGCAGGCATGGTGGCTTTCTATCAGACCAGCGTTTCCGCTTGTACGCGACGGATTCCGTGTCGATGGCGCGAAATCACCACGGATTCACTTGCAGAAGTGTCCTGTCTCGGCGCACCATGGCTCCATGGACTACGACCACCTGCAACGGGCCGCCAAGGACCACCTGTGGATGCACTTCACCCGCCACGGGCAGTACGAGGAGTCCGACGTCCCCATCATCGTCAAGGGCGAGGGCGCCTACATCTGGGACGCGAAGGGACGTCGCTACCTCGACGGCCTGGCCGGTCTCTTCGTCAGCCAGCTCGGTCACGGACGCACCGACCTCGCCGAGACGGCCGCCAAGCAGGCCGCCGAGCTGGCCTTCCACCCGCTGTGGTCCTACGCGCACCCCAGCGCCATCGAGCTGGCCGAGAAGATCGCGACCAACGCCCCCGGTGACCTGAACCGGGTGTTCTTCACCAGCGGTGGCGGCGAGGCGGTCGAGACGGCCTGGAAGCTGGCGAAGAACTACTTCAAGCTCACCGGCAAGCCGATGAAGCACAAGGTGATCAGCAGGGCGATCGCCTACCACGGCACCACCCAGGGAGCGCTGTCCATCACCGGCCTGCCCGGGCTCAAGGCGCAGTTCGAACCCCTGGTGCCCTCGACCTTCCGGGTGCCGAACACCAACGCCTACCGTGCCGACGAGATGACCGGTGGCTTCCTCGACGGCAGCGACCCCGAGGCCTTCGGACGCTGGGCCGCCGACCAGATCGGCATCGCCATCGAGAACGAGGGCGCCGACACCGTGGCCGCAGTCTTCCTCGAGCCCGTGCAGAACGCGGGCGGCTGCTTCCCCCCGCCCCCGGGCTACTTCCAGCGGGTCCGCGAGATCTGCGACGAGCACGACGTGCTGCTGGTCTCCGACGAGGTGATCTGCGCCTTCGGCCGGCTCGGCCACATGTTCGGCGCGCAGCGCTACGACTACCAGCCCGACATGATCACCTGCGCCAAGGGCCTCACCTCGGGCTACTCGCCCCTCGGCGCCATGATCGCGACCGACCGGCTGATGGAGCCGTTCCTGCACGGCGACACGTCCTTCGCGCACGGTTACACCTTCGGCGGCCACCCGGTCTCCACCGCCGTGGGGCTGAAGAACCTGCAGATCTTCGAGGAGGAGCGCGTCCTGGAGCACGTGCGGGAGCACGAGAGCGGCTTCCGCGCCACCCTCGAGCGGCTCAAGGACCTGCCGATCGTCGGCGACGTCCGCGGCGACGGGTTCTTCTACGGCATCGAGCTCGTCAAGGACAAGGCCACCAAGGAGTCCTTCACCCACGAGGAGTGCGAGCGCCTGCTCTTCGGCTTCGTCTCCAAGCAGCTCTTCGCCGAGGGCCTCTACTGCCGCGCCGACGACCGCGGCGACCCGGTCGTCCAGCTCGCCCCTCCCCTGATCTGCGAGCCGTCCCACTTCGAGGAGATGGAGCAGATCCTGCGCGTCGTCCTCGACAAGGCCGGCACCCTCATCTGACTCGCGACCCGGCCCAGATGTCGCGCCGAGTCGGCTCAGAGTGACACCTACAGGTACCGGCGACGCCGACGCGATCCCCGGACGCTCTGCCACAGCGCCCGGAGCCGTCGCTCCGCGTCCTGCTGGCTGCCGAAGACGCTGGACCTGCGGAAGACCTCGATGGTCCAGGCCTCCCGCTGCAGCCAGGACCTGCGGTCCCGGTCGTGCTCGACCTGCTCGACGGAGGAGTGGAACTCCTCGCCGTCGTACTCCCCGCCCACGCGCTCCTCGACCAGGCCCATGTCGAGGAAGTACGACGCTCCGCCCCGAGCGACCTCGAGCTGCGTGACCGGGCGCGGGAGCCCGGCCTGGTGCCAGCGCAGGCGCAGGGCGGACTCGCCGAAGGACTCCGCACCACCGTCGGCGAGCGGTGCCAGCACCCGCAGCGGCACCACCCCGCGCTGGCCGGCGAAGCGCGGGACGGCCTCCAGCAGCTCGTCGTGGGTGAAGACCTGGAGCGAGAGCATGGTGTCCATCCCGTGCAGCCGCGCGTCGTGGGACCGCGGCAGCCGTCCGAGGTCGAGAGCGGTGCGCAGCGGTGTGGTGACGACCAGGCCGTGGACCTGCACCAGGTCGCTGTCCTGGACTGCGCGCTCACCGCTGCGCACGGTGCCCCGTTTCAGCCGCCCGACCTCGCTGGGCCGGAAGCAGGCGATCTCCGGCGTCGAGAGGTGGTCGTTGGGTGCCAGCGCACGGTCGCCGGCATGGAGCCACGCCGCGGTGTGGTCGCAGATGAACGCATCGCTCGGGACGACGAGCGCCAGCACGGCGCACCGCAGCTCGAGCGTGTCCTCGAGGCTGCTGACGACGTACACGCCGTGGGCCGGCCTCCGCAGCCAGCCGTGCGCCACCATGCGCCGCAGGCGACGGTCGCTCAGTCCGAGATCGCGCGCCTCAGCGGTGGTGAAGGGTCGGTCCAGCGGCAACGAGTGCCCGAGGTCGAAGATCTGTGCCATGCCGACAGCGTGCGCTCACCGGTGTCCCCGCGCCAGGGTGTTCCGGCAGCCTGTGGACAACCCGGACCGACCGCGACATCCGGGCCGACTCGCGGCGACATCCGGGCCGACTCGCGGCGATATCTGGGCCGGGTGGGCGGGATATCTGGGCCGGGTCGCGGGTGGTCAGGAGTCGAAGCCGAGGCCGGCGGCGTCGAGGCCGCGCAGCCACAGGTTCCGGTGGCCGGCGGAGCGGTCGGCCCGCTCGAGGGACCAGCGGGTCAGGTTGATGCCGACCGAGCGCAGCGGCTCGGGCGGGAAGGGCAACGGCTGCTCGCGGACCATCCGCAGGCGGGTGCGCTCGGTGTCGGCGCCGTCGAGGAGGTCGAGCACCACCTGGGCGCCGAAGCGCGACGCGGCGACCCCGAGGCCGGTGTAGCCCAGGGCGTAGCCGACCCGCCCCGCGAGCGCCGTTCCGAAGAACGCCGAGAAGCGGGTGCAGGTGTCGATCACCCCGCCCCACCGGTGCGTGAACCGGATGCCGGCGAGCTGCGGGAACGTCTTGAGGAAGTGCTGGGCCAGCATCCGGTGGGTGCGCTCGCGCTGCTCGAGCGAGGCGTCGATGCGACTGCCCCAGTGGTAGACCGCGTCGTAGCCGCCCCACAGGATCCGGTCGTCGCGGGTCAGGCGGTAGTAGTGGAACAGGTTCGAGGCGTCACCGACACCCTGCCGCCCCTCCCACCCGATCGCCGCCTTCTGCTCGGCACTCAGCGGCTCGGTCATCAGCACGTGGTCGTAGACGGGCACGGTCATCAGCCGCAGCCGGCGCAGCAGCGGCGGGAACGCGTTGGTGGCCAGCGCGACCCGGCCCGCGCGCACCCGTCCGGGCCCCCCGGGTCCGAGCGTCGTCAGCTCGACCCCGGCCCCGGCCCGCTCCAGACCGACCGCCCGCGTCTGCTCGTGCACGACCACGCCGGCCTCGAGGCACGCGCGCCGCAGGCCCCAGGCCAGCCGCGCGGGCTCGAGGAGCGCCGTGCCGTCCGGCTCGCTCAACGCCCCGAGGTACGTCGGTGACGCGACCTGCGCCTGCGCCTCGGCGGCGTCCAGCCAGGTCGCCCCGCTGCCGTGCTCGGCCAGCACCGTGCCCAGCTCCTGCAGCTCGGCCACGTGGTGGGGCCGCGTGGCGACCGTCAGCTCGCCGGTCTCCTGCCAGTCGCAGTCGATCCCGAGCCGGGCGACGGTGGCGCCGATCTCGGCGAGGTTGTCGGCGCCGAGCCGGTCGAGCAGGGCCAGCTCCTCGGGCCAGCGCTCGAGCCCGTTGCCGAACCCGTGGGTGAGGCTGGCCGAGGCGAACCCGCCGTTGCGCCCGCTCGCCTGACCCCCGCACTCCCCCGCCTCGAGCACCAGCACGGACGCGGACGGGTCACGCTCACGTGCGAGCAGAGCGGTCCACAGCCCGGTGTACCCGCCGCCGACGACCACGAGGTCGGCGCTCGCCGCGCCGACGAGCGCCGGCAGCGGTGCGGGGCGCTCCGGGTCGTCGAGCCAGAAGGTCCGTGGGGCCGCGTCGCGCAGGGCCCCGGCGGCGGCCGAGGTCACCGACCGGCCCGGCGCCTGCTGCCGAGCTCGCCGACGAGGACGACCGTCATCGCGACCAGGAACATGATCGTGCCCACCACGTTGATCTGCGGCGGGATGCCCCGCTGCGCAGCACCCCAGACGAACATCGGGAAGGTGACCTCCTGGCCGGCGTTGAGGTTGGTGATGATGAAGTCGTCGAAGGACAACGAGAACGACAGCAGCGCGGCCGCGAGGATGCCGGGGAAGACCAGCGGGAAGCTGACCCGCCAGAACGTCTGCCACTCGTTGGCGTAGAGGTCCATCGCCGCCTGCTCCAGGCGCGGGTCCAGGCCGGCGAGGCGTGCCTTGACCGTGACCACCACGAAGGACAGGCAGAACAGCACGTGGGCGATCCAGATGGTCCAGAAGCCGAGGAACCCGGCCGCCCCGGCGTTGACGAACAGCGCCAGCAGCGAGGAGCCCATCACGACCTCGGGCGTGGCCATCGGCAGGAAGATGAGCAGGTTCGCAGCGCTCCGCCCACGGAAGCGGTGCCGGACCATCGCGAAGGCCATCAGGGTCCCGAGCAGGGTCGCCGCCGCGGTCGCCAGCAGCCCGATCTGCAGGCTCCTGACCAGCGACTCGCACAGCTGGTAGGGGCCGCAGATGTCGGTCCAGTTGCCGGTCGTGAAGCCGTCGAAGCTGTAGCTGTTGCGGCTCGCCGGGTCGTTGAAGGACATCAGCATCACCACGAGCACCGGCACCGACATGTAGAGCAGCACCAGCAGCCCGAGCACCAGCACCAGGTGGTCGGCCAGCCAACGGACCGGTCCGCGCCGACGCCGCGCCGCGGCTCGGGTGGAGGAGGGACCAGAGGTGGGCCCAGAGGTGGGCCCAGAGGTGGGCCCAGAGGTGGGGGCAGCGGTGCTCACAGCAGCTCCTCGGTGCCGGCGCGGCGTACGTAGACGAAGACCAGCACCACGATCGCGGCCATCAGGGTGACCGACAGCGCCGAGGCCGTGGGGTAGTCGCCGGCGGCGAAGAGGTCCTGGATCTCGTTGCCGACCATCCGCGTGCGGGGGTTCCCCAGCAGCTCGGAGTTGATGTAGTCACCGGCCGAGGGGATGAAGGTCAGCAGCGTGCCGGCCACCAGGCCGGGCATCGCCAGTCGCAGCGTCACCGTGCGGAACGCGGTGAACGGAGAGGCGTAGAGGTCGGCGGCCGCCTCGAGGACCCGGTGGTCGATCTTCTCCAGCGACGCGTAGAGCGGCAGCACCATGAACGGCAGGAAGTTGTAGGTCAGGCCGGTGACCACCGCGAACGGCGTGGCCAGCAGGTGTCCCTCCGGGCCGAGCACCTGGATGGTCCGCAGGAACGACACGAGCGGCTCGTTGTCGCCCAGGATGTACTGCCACGACAGGGTGCGCACCAGGAAGCTGGTGAAGAACGGCGCGATCACGGCCACCAGCATCAGGTTCTTCCAGCGGCCCGCCTTGAACGCGATGGCGTAGGCGAGCGGGAAGCCCAGGAGCATGCAGGCCACCGTGGCGGTGCCGGCGTACACGAAGCTGCGCACCAGCTGCGGGGAGTAGGCCTGCAGCGAGTCGGCGTAGTTCTGCACGTGCCCGGTCATCTGGTAGCCCAGCTGCAACGACCCGCTGGGGTCGTAGAGGCTGGTCGCCACCAGGGTCACGGTGGGCACCACGAAGAACAGCGCCAGCCAGACCCCGCCCGGCAGCAGGAGCAGGTAGCCGCTCAGTCCGCGCCGGGTGCTCACCGGTCCTCCGGCTCCACGCCCGCCGCCGCGTCCTGCGAGGCATCGAGGCAGAAGGTGTGGGCGCCCGACCAGTGCAGGTCCACCGGGTCCCCGCCGCGGAGGCGTTCGTGGGCGCCGGTGTTCTGCGAGAAGACCGTGAGCTCCTGGCCCCAGGGCATCCGCACGAGGTACTGGGTGCTGACCCCCACGAAGCTCACGTCGCTGACGACGCCGTCGCGCAGGCAGTTGTCCTCCGGGCCCGAGGTCGTGCCGCCGACCGGGGTCAGCACCACCTTCTCGGGGCGTACGCCGACCCAGACGTCGCCCTCGGTGACCACGGCGCGCGAACGGGCGGCGCGCACCGTGGTGCCGTGCACGTCGAGGAGGAGGTCGCCGTCGCCGTCGCCCGGTGCGGTGCCGGTGACCCGGGCCGCGACCAGGTTGGACTGACCCAGGAAGTTGGCCACGAACGTGGTCGCCGGGCTCTCGTAGAGCAGCTCGGGGGGACCCATCTGCTCGATGTGGCCGGCGTTCATCACCGCGACGGTGTCGGCCATGGTCATGGCCTCCTCCTGGTCGTGGGTGACGTGCACGAAGGTGAGGCCGACCTCGGTCTGGATGCGCTTGAGCTCGATCTGCATCTGCCGACGCAGCTTGAGGTCCAGGGCACCGAGCGGCTCGTCCAGCAGCAGCACCTGCGGCTGGTTGATCAGGGCCCGGGCGAGCGCGACCCGCTGCTGCTGGCCACCGGAGAGCTGGGCGGGGCGGCGGTCCGCGAGCTCGGTGAGCTCGACCAGGTCGAGCATCCGCTCGACGTCCTCGGTCACCTTCTTGCGCCCGCGCCGGCGCAGCCCGAACGCGACGTTCGCGGCGATGGTCAGGTGCGGGAAGAGCGCGTAGCTCTGGAACACCGTGTTGACCGGGCGCTTGTAGGGCTTGAGGTGGGTGATGTCGTCGGAGCCGAGGGTGATGGTGCCGCCCGTGGGCTCCTCGAGCCCGGCCACCATCCGCAACGTCGTCGTCTTGCCACAGCCCGAGGGCCCGAGCAGCGCGAAGAACGAGCCCTGCGGCACCGTCAGGTCGAGCGCGTCGACGGCGACGAAGCCCGCGAACTTCTTGGTCAGCCCGCGCAGCACCAGGTCGGCGCCGGTCTGCGGTGGTGCGGTCTCCTGGGACATGGCGCCTCCGGTCGGGACGGTCGTGGGCGTTGCCATCAGGCCCCGATCACCCGGGCGAAGTCCTTGTCGTACTGCTGGCGAGTCGACTCGTCGAGCTCCATGAAGCCGTAGGCACCCGCCAGGAAGTCGTCGCCTGGGAAGATCAGCGGGTTGTCGACCAGGGACGGGTCGACCTTCTCCATCGCCTGCTGGGCACCTTCGACCGGACAGATGTAGTTCACCCAGGCGGCCAGCTTCGCGGCGATCTCCGGCTGGTAGTAGAAGTCCATCATCGCCTCGGCGTTCGCCTTGTGATCGGCTCGGTTCGGCACCAGCATGTTGTCCGACCACAGGGACAGACCCTCCTCGGGCACCACCCACTTGATGTCGGGGTTGTCGTACTGCATGGCGATCACGTCACCGGACCAGGCCTCGCAGGCCACCACGTTGCCGGCGTTGAGGTCGCGGATGTAGTCGTTGCCGGTGAAGCGGCGGACCTGGCCGGAGCCGACGTACCCCTCGAGGCGGCCCAGGGCCCCGGACCACTCCTCGGAGGTGAACTCCTCGGGGTTCGCGCCCTCGAGCAGCAGCATGAAGAGCATCGTGTCGCCCATCTCGGAGAGCAGGCTGATCTTGCCCTTGAGGTCGCCGCGGGTCATCAGCTCCTCGAAGCTGCCGACCTCGTCGGTGTACTTGGCGTTGTAGGCGATGCCGGTCAGGCCGCTCTGCCACGGCACGCTGTAGTCCCGCTCGGGGTCCCAGGTCGGCGAGCGGAGGTCCGGCTTGAGGTTGGCCTCGACGTTCGGCATCGCGCTCTTGTCGAGCTCCTGCACCCAGCCCAGGCCCACCATCCGCGCCGCCATCCAGTCTGTCATCGTGATGATGTCGCGCCCGACCGGCTCGCAGCCGCCGAGCTGGTCCTTCACCTTGCCGAAGAACTCGGTGTTGTCGTTGATGTCGGTGTTGTAGGTGACCGAGATGCCGCTGGTGGTCTCGAACTCCGCCAACGTGGGGATCTTCTTGCCCTTGCGGTCGATGTACTCCGGCCAGTTGGAGAACACCAGGGCCTTCTCGGTGCCCGACAGGTCCTCGGAGGTGCAGGAGTCCGAGGTCTGCACCTGGGAGTCGGTGCCGCAGGCCGCGAGCAGACCGGGCACCCCCAGGGCGAGCGCCGACAGCGACGCCCCGCGCAGGAGCGAACGGCGACCGACGCCGCGACCTCCGGCGGCGCGCACGGCGCGGGTGAGCTCATCGAGACGGGCGGGGTCCACGGACATGGGTTACCTCCAGTGACGGCTGAACCAGGATCGTGACACTGGTCGGGCACTGAGGACAAGGGAAACCGTTGAGACGAAACACGTTCGCAACGAAATCCATCGTCAAGTCGCACGCCTGGAATCGTTCCCCTCATGTCCGAAGACGGTAGGTTGCTGCCATGAACGAGCGCCGAGCCCGTCCGACCACTCCCCTCGACGACGTCTCCAAGGCCATCATCGAGCAGCTCCAGCAGGACGGACGCCGCTCGTACGCCGCCATCGGCAAGGTCGTGGGCCTGTCCGAGGCCGCCGTGCGCCAGCGGGTGCAGCGCCTGGTCGACGGCGGGGTGATGCAGGTCGTGGCCGTGACCGACCCGCTCGAGCTGGGCTTCGCGCGCCAGGCGATGGTCGGGGTCAGGTGCACCGGGCCCCTGGAGCCGGTCGCCGACGCGCTCGCGGAGATCGCGGAGGTCGACTACGTCGTCATCACCGCCGGCGCCTACGACCTGCTGGCCGAGGTGGTCGCCGAGAGCGACGAGCGCCTGCTCGAGCTGATCTCGTCGCGCATCCGCACGATCGAGGGCGTGGTGGCCACCGAGACGTTCATGTACCTGAAGCTGCGCAAGCAGACCTACTCGTGGGGGGTCCGCTGAGCCAGCGTCCGCTCCCGCCGGAGGACTACCGCGTCCTCTCGCTGTGGCACGCCACCGCGGAGGACGACTGGACCCCGCGGGCGCCGCTCACCGGCGACCTCGAGGTCGACGTGGCCGTGGTCGGCGCCGGCCTCACCGGGCTGTGGACCGCGCACTACCTGGCCGAGGCCGACCCGACGCTGCGGATCGCGGTGCTCGAGGCCGAGGTCGCGGGCTACGGCGCCTCCGGGCGCAACGGTGGCTGGTGCTCGGCGCTCTTCCCCGCCTCCGCCGACACCCTCGCCGCGCTGCCCGGCCCGGGCGGCCGGCCGCACGGCCGGGCCGGCGCGCTGGCGCAGCACGCCGCGATGCGCGCCACCGTCGCGGAGGTCGAGCGGGCCACGGCCGCCGAGGGGATCGACGCCCACGTCGCCCGGGGCGGCACCATCGACCTGGCCCGCACGCCCGCCCAGCTGACCCGCGCCCGGGCCGAGGTCGCGCACGCCCGCGCCTGGGACCGTGGCCAGGACGACCTGCGGCTGCTCGGCCGGGCCGAGGCCGACAGCATCCTGCGGGCCAGCGGCACGCTGGGGGCGACGTACACCCCTGACTGCGCGGCGCTGCACCCCGCGCGGCTGGTGCGCGGGCTGGCCCGCGCCGTCGAGCGCCGCGGGGTCCGGGTGCTCGAGCGCACGCCGGTCACATCGATCGCGCCGGGCCGCTGCGAGACGCCGTACGGCGTGGTGCGCGCCGAGGTGGTCGTGCGCGCCACCGAGGGCTACACGCCCCGGCTGCCCGGGCACGAGCGGGCCGTGGTGCCGGTCTACTCGCTGGTGATCGCCACCGAGCCGCTGCCTGACGCCGTGTGGGACGAGATCGGGCTGGCGCGGCGCGAGACGTTCACCGACCACCGGCACCTCATCGTCTACGGCCAGCGCACCGCCGACGGGCGGCTGGTCTTCGGCGGCCGCGGTGCGCCCTACCACCTCGGCTCGGCGATCCGGCCGGACCACGACCGCGACCCCCGCGTGCACGCCGCGCTGCTGGCGACGCTGACCGACATGTTCCCCGTGCTGGGCCGCTCTCGCGGCGACGTGCGGGTCACGCACGCCTGGGGCGGCGCGCTCGGCATCACGCGCGACTGGTGCGCCTCGGTGGGCCTGGACCGGGGCACCGGTCTGGCCTGGGCGGGCGGGTACGTCGGCGACGGCGTGGCCACCACCAACCTCGCCGGCCGCACGCTGCGCGACCTCGTCCTGGGCCACGACACCGACCTCACGGCGCTGCCGTGGGTCGGCCACCGCTCCCCCGACTGGGAGCGCGAGCCGCTGCGCTGGCTGGGCATCAACGCCGGCCTGCGCGCGATGACGCTCGCCGACGCGGAGGAGTCGCTGACCCGGCGACCCTCGCTCGTGGCCCGGGCCGTCGCGCCGCTGCTCGGCTGAGCGCCTCCCAGGGAGCAGGATGACCTCATGAGGAAGCTCGCCCTGGTCCGCCGTCCCGGTCCGCGACTGGCCGACGGCATCGTGACCCACATCGACCGCTCCCCCGTCGACCTCGACCTGGCGCAGCGCCAGTGGGACGGCTACGTCGAAGCGCTGCACGCCGAGGGCTGGGAGACCGTCGAGGTCGACCCCGCCGACGACTGCCCCGACGCGGTCTTTGTCGAGGACACCGTCGTCGTGTACGCCGACCTCGCCGTCATCGCCCGTCCCGGCGCCGACGAGCGCAAGCCGGAGACGCCGGCGACCGAGGACGCCCTGCGCCGGCTCGGCTACCGCGTCGCCCACGTGGAGGCGCCCGACACCCTCGACGGCGGCGACGTGCTCAAGCACGACGGCACCGTCTGGGTCGGTCTCGGAGGACGCACCACCCCGGGGGCCGTCGACCAGCTCCGGGCCCTGCTGGCTCCGCTCGGAGCCCGCGTGGTCGGCGTACCGCTGGCGAAGGTGCTGCACCTGAAGTCGGCCGTCACCGCCCTGCCCGACGGCACCGTCGTGGGCTGGGACCCGGTCGTCGACGACGCATCGGTGTGGGAGTCCTACCTGGCCGTGCCGGAGGAGCCGGGCGCCCACGTCGTGGTCCTCGACCCCGGCACCGTGCTGATGTCCACCAGCGCCCCGCGCAGCCGGGCGCTCTTCGAGGCGCGCGGGCTGCGGGTGGTCGCGGTCGACATGAGCGAGTACGAGAAGCTCGAGGGCTGCGTCACCTGCCTGTCCGTGCGGCTGCGCGGGGCAGCCGTCCTGGAGGCCCAGTGACGGCGGACTCTCGGAGCAGTCCTTCGGAATGAGGTGTTTAAGTCATCTGCGCCAATCATTGAGTGAACCGCCTTGACTGTGATCCCCGGCGTCGGGCACGCTGAGCCCACCCCGACACGCCCGACGGCGCCCGACCCCCGGAGCCGCCGTCCGCCACAGGAAGCAGGCCGGACACCAGCATGTGGAGCTTCGAGAACGACCCCGCCTTCCAGCCGGAGCTCGACTGGATCGACACCTTCGTCCGCGAGAAGGTGCAGCCGCTCGACTACATACTCGGCAGCCAGTGGGACATCCACGACCCCGAGTTCATCCGGCTGGTCCGCCCTCTGCAAGCCGAGGTCAAGGCGCGCGGCCTGTGGGCCTGCCACCTCGGGCCCGAGCTGGGCGGGCCCGGCTACGGACAGCTGAAGCTCGCGCTGATGAACGAGAAGTTCGGCATGTCGCGGTTCGGCCCCATCACCTTCGGCACCCAGGCCCCTGACACCGGCAACTCGGAGATCCTCGCCCACTTCGGGACCGCGGACCAGAAGAAGCGCTACCTCGAGCCGCTTCTGGCCAACGAGGTCGTGTCCTGCTTCTCGATGACCGAGCCCCAGGGTGGGGCGGACCCGTTGCTGTTCCGCACGAGCGCCGTGCGTGAGGGGGACGAGTGGGTCATCAACGGCGAGAAGTGGTTCGCCTCCGAGGCGGAGACCGCGGCCTTCTACATCATGATGGTGGTCACCGACCCGGACGCGGAGAGTCCCTACGAGCGGGCCTCGATGTTCATCATCGACACCGACACTCCCGGCATCGAGATCGTGCACAACTACGGCTTCTACGGCGAGCCGGACGACACCCATGCCCATCTGCGACTCACCGACGTGCGGGTACCCGACTCCGCGATGCTGGGCGGGCCCGGCCAGGCCTTCGCGATCGCCCAGACCCGACTGGGCGGTGGTCGGATGCACCACGCGATGCGCACGCTGGCCCAAGCCACCCGCGCGTTCGAGATGACCTGCGAGCGCGTGGTCTCCCGTTCGACCAAGGGCGAGGTGCTGGCCCGCAAGCAGATGGTCCAGGAGAAGATCGCGGACTCCTGGGTGCAGCTGCGTCAGTTCCGCCTGCTCATCCTGGAGACCGCCTGGCTCGCCGACCAGGGCAACGACTGGAAGTCCATCCGCAAGAACGTCTCGGCGGTCAAGGCGATCATGCCGGGGGTGCTCAACGACATCGCGTCGCGTGCGCTACACCTGCACGGCTCCCTGGGACTGAGCCACGAGATGCCCTTCGCAGAGTGGGTCATCAACTCCTTCCACATCGGCCTGGCAGACGGCCCGACCGAGGTCCACAAGATGGTCGTGGCCCGCGAGGTCCTCAAGGACTTCGAGGTCGAGGAGGCACAGTTCCCCAGCTACATCCGCCACCAGCAGGTCGAACGCGCCCGCGCTCTGTACGGCACCGGGGACACCACTCCGTGAGCCGGCCGCTGACCGGCGTCCGAGTAGTGGAGATGGCGGGCATCGGCCCGGGTCCCCACGCCTGCATGGTGCTGGCCGACCTCGGCGCCGACGTGGTGCGGGTCGTGCGGCCGAGCCAGGCGACGGACCACCACGCCAACGAGCACACCCTGCGCGGGCGGCGCACGATCGTCGCCGACCTCAAGGACCCGGCGGACCGCGACCGGGTCCTCGACCTGGTCGCCGTCGCCGATGTGCTGGTCGAGGGCTTCCGGCCCCGCGTGATGGAGCGGCTGGGCCTGGGACCGGACGACGCCCTCGCGCGCAACCCGCGACTCGTCTACGGGCGCATGACCGGCTGGGGACAGGACGGTCCCTACGCCGCCATGGCCGGTCATGACATCAACTACATCTCCCTGACGGGCGCGCTGCACGCGATCGGCACGTCCGAGCAGCCAGTGCCCCCGCTGAACCTCGTCGGGGACTACGGCGGCGGCTCGATGCTGCTCGTCACCGGCGTCCTCGCTGCGCTCGTGCAACGGGGCTCGACCGGCACTGGCCAGGTGGTCGACGCGGCCATGGTCGACGGCACGTCGCTGCTGCTGGCGGGCATCCTGGAGCTGCGCACCGACGGGACGTGGAACGACGAGCGCAGCAACAACCTGCTCGACGGCGCCGCCCCCTTCTACGCCACCTACCGGTGCGCCGACGGCGGCTTCATGGCCGTTGGCGCCATCGAACCGCAGTTCTATGCGCTGCTGGTGGCCGGACTCGGCCTCGAACCGGCCTCGCTCCCGGACCGCGACGACACCACGCGCTGGGGCCAGCTGCGCAGCACTTTCGCCGTGGCGTTCGGCGCCCAGCCGCGCGCCCACTGGGAGTCGGTGTTCGACGGCAGCGACGCGTGCGTCACGCCGGTCCTCGACTTCGACGAGGCCGTCCAGCACCCGCACGTCGTGGCACGACGATCGCTCACGCGCGATTCAGCAGGCTTCGTGGCGGCTGGGAGGGCACCCCGGATGCGGGACGACGAGTCCGGAGTCGTGGGCATCGGCAGTACCGAGTCGTGGGAGACCGTGCTGGCGGCGTGGGGCGGCCCGCCCCACTGACCCCACCAGGACTCAGGCGTCCGACTCCTCGCGCACGGCGAGCAGCCGGGCGGTCTCGGTGGACACCTCCGCGCCCAGCAGCCCGGCCACCAGGTCGATGAGCTGGCTGGTGAAGAGCGGCACGTCGATCGGGGGGCCGACCCGGGCTCGTCGGCCGACCTCGATGTGAGCGAACCGGATGACGGCGAACCGACGGTGCAACGGCGCGCCGGTCGATCCTTCCGGCATCAGCACCTCGAAGGTCTCCGACCACCGGTCGAGGCTCGCCAGGTGGTCGTAGATGATCCCGCCGACCGGTTCGGCCGGGTCGACGACGCGCTGGGTGCGGTTGACGAGCTCGCCGGCGATCTGCAGGAAGTCCGGCCCCCCGTCGTCACCGACGATCTTGGCCACCAGCGGCTGCACCAGCACCGACGCCCCCATGCGCAGCGTGAGCCCGTCGCTCGAGGCGATGTTGTCCAGCAACGCGGCACGTCGCACGGCGACATGGTCCATGTGCTTGTCGACCAGGGCCTTGAGCAGTCCGTCGCGGTCACCGAAGTGGTACTGCAGCGCCGTGGTGTTGCGCTGGCTGGCCGCCCGGGTGATCTCGCGCATCGACACCCCGTCGATGCCCCGCTCGGCGAAGAGCCGCTCGGCGGCCGCGATCAGCTCGGCCCGCGCACCGGTGCCGTCACGGCGCTGGTGCCCCCGGTCCGGGCCGGTCGTCGACGCCGTGTCGGCGCGGGCAGCTGTCATGACCGCATCCTAGGTCCGCGCCGCGTTCACGGGAGGCTCACTGCCACCCACCGTCCACCCGGATCGCGGTGCCGGTGGTGTACGACGAGGCCGCGCCGGCGAGGTAGAGGGCTGTGCCCACGATCTCGTGGGGCTGCGCACAACGGGCCAGCGCGATCTTGGGCTCCATCTCCTCCTGCAGGCCCTCGGGCCAGTTGGCGGCGATGTCGGTGAGGAAGGCCCCCGCCTGGATCGTGTTGACGCGGACCCGGGGTCCGTAGGCCCGGGCGAAGCCTTCGGTCAGCGTGTGCAGCCCGGCCTTGGCCGCGGCGTACGGGAGCGCGTGGGTCTGGGGCCGGATGGCCTCGATGGAGCCGATGTTGATGATCGCGCCGCCGTCACCCTCCGCCATCCGGGCCCCGATGGAGGCGGAGAGCCGGAACGGACCACGCAGGTTGACGGCGATCACCTTGTCGAAGAGGGCCTCCGAGACCTCCTCGAGACTGGAGTAGAGCGGGGAGAGACCGGCGTTGTTGATGAGGACGTCGACCGTGCCGAGCTCGGCGTAGACGGTGTCGACCAACCGGTCGCAGTCCTCCCAGGAGCTGGCGTTGAAGCCGACCGGCAGCGCGCGCACGCCGTAGGTGTCCGCGACCTCGGCGGCGACCTGCTCGCAGGCCTCGAGCTTGCGGCTGGCCACGACCACGTGGGCTCCGCGCGCGGCGAAGGCAAGCACCATCTCTCGACCCATGCCGCGGCTGCCGCCGGTGACGACGACGACCTTGCCGGTGAACTCGTCCTGCTCCATGTCGCTGTGTCCTCTCGGGGCGGCCGGCAGCTGCGGCACCGCCAGTTGATTCAGGCGCTTGCATTAAACCGAACGATCGTTAGGATAGTGTTCCGGCCGATCCACCGCAACCGTCCCCGGAGGCTCCTCATGACCCTGGCTCGCAATGTCTTCGGCATCCTCGACCGGTCGGCGGAGTCGTCCTACGGCGCCCGAGCTGCGGTCGGGTTCGAAGGCCGGACCCGAACCTTCGTCGAGCTCCGCGACGCCGCTCTCGGCTTCGCGGGCGGGATGCACGACCTCGGGGTCCGACCCGGCGACAAGGTCGCCGTGATGATGGGGAACCGGCTGGAGTGGCTGGAGGTCTTCTTCGGGCTCTCCGCCCTGGGAGCCGTCTGCGTCCCGGTCAACGTGCTCCTCACCGGTCCCGAGATCGATCACGTGTGCCGCGACAGCGGGGCGCGACACCTGGTCATGGACGAGATCGCCAGCCGGAGCGTCGCGGCCCTCGACGTCGACTTCGAGACCGTCGTGGTCGTGGGTGACGCGTCGGCCCCGCGCCACGCCCGCACAGCGGCCTACCCCGACGTCGTGGGCGGCAGACTGCCCGCGGACCACGTCGGCCCCGCGCTGGACGACGTCTTCATCCTCTACTACAGCTCCGGCACCACCGGTCTGCCGAAGGCCGCCACGCACACCCATGACGGCGTGCTGTGGAATGCCATCGGTCAGGTGCAGGGTCTCTCGCTCACGCCGCAGGTGCGCTACGCGGTCATCCCGTCCTTCTCCTGGGCAGCCGGCTTCCACAACCTCGTCCTGGGCCTGGTGTGGATCGGCGGCTACTCCGAGGTCCGGCGCACCGGGGGGATGACGGTGCAGTCGATCGTCGAAGGTGTCGAACATGACCGGATCACCCACGTGATGCTCGTCCCGAGCCTGCTGCGCGAGCTGGTGTCCCACCCCGAGCTGATGGAGCGTCTCTCGGCCAGTGCGCTCGAGTGGATCGTCACCGGGGCCGAGCCGGTGCCCCGCGCGGTCATCGAGGGAGTGTGCCGCGGCATCCCCGACGTCGACGTGTGCCAGGGCTACGGGCTCTCCGAGTTCCCCACCATCGCAACCGTGCTGATGGCCGACGAGGTGTTCGACCACGAGGGATCGGCCGGACGGGCCCTTCCCCACACCGATCTGGCCATCCGGGCTGCCGACGGCGAGATCCGGCGCAGAGGCACCGGTGAGCTGTTGGTCCGGTCCCTGGCCACGATGGTGGGCTACCACGAACGACCCGACCAGACTGCGGAGGCCTTCCGGGACGGCTGGCTGCACACCGGCGACCTCGTCGAGCTCGACGCGGACGGCTTCATCACGATCGTCGGTCGGACCAAGGACATGATCATCTCCGGTGGGCTCAACCTCTACCCGCGTGAGATCGAGGACGTCATCACCGCCTTGCCCGGCGTGGTCGAGGCCGCCGTCGTCGGCGTGCCTCACGAGCGGTTCGGCGAGACCGCGGTCGCGGTGGTCGTGACCGACGATCCGGACTTCGACAGCGCCGTCGTCGAATCCGCGTGCGCGGCCCAGCTCGCGTCGTACAAGCGCCCGCGGGTCACCATCGTCCGCACGGAGCCGCTGCCCCGCAACGCCAACTCCAAGCTTCTCAAGCGCGAGCTGCGTCCCTGGGCCGTCGAGCAGCTCGATGCCCGCCCTGAGAACTGACCCCGCGGAAGCAGCCATGGAGCCTCGCCCTCGACCCCGGGCACGCGGAGGCAGGGCGGTGATCGTCGCCTCGGCCGTGCACAACTTCACGGAGCGCGGGTACCACGGCACCTCGATGCGTGACATCGCTCGCGGCGCGGACGTGACGGTCGCGTCGATCTACCACCACTTCCCCGCGAAGCAGGACATCCTGCGGGACATCATGGTGTCGACGATGCGAGACATCCTCGAGCAGACGCGTGCCTCGGTCGCCGCCGTCGAGACCACCGCGGCGACCCGGCTCGGCGCACTCATGCGCACGTGGGTCCTCTTCCACACCACCCGGAGGTCCGAGGCGCTCATCGGCGCCTCGGAGCTGCGGAGCCTCGACGACCGCGGGCGCCGGCTGGTGATCGGTCTGCGAGACGAGCAGGAGGCCGTCTTCCGCATCCTCGTCGAAGAAGGCGTGACCACCGGCGAGTTCGGCACGGCCCACCCCCTCGAAGCTGCCCGGGCAGTGATCAACATGGGGTACTCGATCGCCGCTTGGTACCGGCCCGACGGCGAGGCCAGCCCCGAGGAGATGGCCGAGCGCTACTGCGACCTGGCACTGGCGACAGTCTCCGCTTCCCCCGCGCACTGACCCGGGGCCCGGTCCTCCAGGCCGATCCACCGCGAGCGCGACGTCTGAGCCCGAGGGTCGGAGCGGCAGCACGGGAGGCCCGGACCATCGGTCCGGGCCTCCCGCCGTGTGCCGCGTCGTCGCTCGACCCGGGTCACATCTCCTTGAGCGCGGGGACCACCTTCTCGCCGAAGAGGCGCATGCTCTTCATCGACTCCTCGATCGGCATGCCCGCGAAGCAGAAGGCCGCGTTCGCCAGGTAGTCGCAACCGAAGATCTCGCGGCGCTCACGGTACTGCTCGATGCACTGCTCGGGCGTGCCGTGGATGTTCGCCTGCACGTACCCCTTCGCGGCGTTCTCCATACCGGCCTCACGGATCATGTCCGCACCGACCTGGTAGGTCTCGTAGCCCTTCGTGGCGCGCCAGTGCTCGCCAGCGAAGTCGTAGTGCTTGATGACGCTGAGGAAGTACTGACCGATGTACTGCTGCGCCATCGCCTCGGCGACGTCCGGGTCCTCGTGACAGAAGACGAAGTCCTGGACCAGCGGCGCCGCCGGGTAGGCACCGTGGTGCTTCTTGAACATCTCGCGGTACTCGTTGATCGAGCCGGCGTGGGTGGCGTTGTCGAACTGCATGAACGTCATCATCCGCACACCGAGCTCGGCAGCGATGGGGATGGAGTCCGGCGACATCGCAGCGGCGAAGAGCCGGTCGTCCCAGGGACGGTCGGGGCTGGGTGCCGGTCGGAGCTCGATCTTCTGCTGCGGGTAGTGCGGCCCGGAGCCTTCGATGACCCCCGTCTTGACGGCGTTGATGACCATGTCGGCCGACTCGTTGAAGCGGGCTCGCGACTCGTTCATGTCGATGCCGAACGCGTCGTACTCCGCCTTGGCGAGGCCACGACCCAGGGCCACCATCGCCCGGCCGCCGGAGAGGTGGTCGAGGAGGATGGACTTCTCCGCCACGCGCAGCGGGTCGTTCCAGGGCAGGATGGCAGCGCCGATGCCGAGCTTGACCCGCTTCGTGCGACCGGCGATGTAGGAGAGCACCTGGAAGTTGTCCGGGAGCATGGAGTAGTCGTCGAAGTGGTGCTCGGCGGACCAGACGGAGTCGAAGCCAGCCTCCTCAGCGGCGACGCCCATCTCGACCTCGTCCATGAAGACGGCCTCGTCCGACTTGTCCTTGTACCAGTTCTGCGCGACGAGCAGAATTCCAACGTCCATCTTGTTCTCCTTGGTGATCTGGGTGGCTGCGTGCACCTGCGGCTGGATGCGTCCGGGACCCATCCGAGGAAGTTCTCGCGGTGTTCGATGTCCGGTGCTCGGGCACCGGTGGTGGGGGGTGACCCCCTTCCGGTCCGGTCGAGCACCGAGATGACCGTCGCACCCGAGCGACGCAGCGAGAAGAGCCGCTTCCTCCCGATCTTGTCGAGGTCTACAGTCCACACCGGACAGGAGAGGCAGCCAGGGGCTGTCCGACGAGGAGAGGCAGGGTGGGCGTCATGTCCCGGCAGGATGTGCTTCGCGCCGACGAGAACCGGCTCAACGGCGTCGTGCGGGCTTTCGAAGAGATCGCGCTCGCCTCCATGGAGGAGTCCATGGAGCTGCACCTGGTGCTGCAGGCCATCGGACGCCGGCTCATCGAGCTGCTCCAGATCTCCCGGTGCACCGTCTACCTACGTCGCGGCGACGGTCGGTTCGCGTGCCACGCCGGGTGGTCCGCGGCCGGCGACATGGGGCACCTCGTCAGCCGTCTCGTCAGCGGCGGCGACCGACTGACGAAGGAGGCGGTGGCCACACGGAAGCCGATCCTGGCCAAGGATGCGGTCAACCACCCGCTGACCGACCACGAGGCGATGATCCACTTCGGCGTCCGCGACATCCTGGCGGTCCCGATGGTGCTTGCCGGTGAGGTGATCGGTGTCATCTACGTCGACAACGAGGACCGGGACCACACGTACGGCACCGCCGAGCTGGCCACGGCCCAGGCCTTCGCCAGCCTGGCGGCGATCGCCGTACGTCAGGTCGAGCTCCGCGACGAGCTGGACCAGCACAACGCCGTCATCCAGCACAAGAACCAGCAGCTCCGCAAGATCGCGACCATCTCGCGCATGCTCTCCGACGCCACCCTCAAGGGTGCGGACACCGACGACCTGCTCACGCTGGTGGAGGGGTTCCTGCACCGTCCGGTCGTGCTCTACTCGGCTGATCTCAACGTGCTCGCCTGGAAGGCCCCGTCCAGCCTCAAGCTCGCCCACCCGCCCGCGCTGCCGCAGCGCGCGCGCGATCTCCAGGTCGTTCGTCAGCTGCGGTCCGCCGAGGACACGAGCCCGGCCCTCCTGCCCTCGCTCCCGGCCATCGGGTCCCCGCACCGCCGACTGCTGGCACCGATCGTCGTGGAACGTCGCCGGGTCGGCTACCTCGAAGCCGTCGAGTTCGGCCGCCCGTTCGTGGACCTGGAGCGCGAGATCCTCGACCGTGCGGCCGTCGCCATCGCCCTGCAGCTGCAGACCGAGTCGAGGCGGGCCGAGAGCGAGGCCCAGGCCCGCAGCGACTTCCTGGCTGACATCCTCAACGGGGAGAGGGACTCCGACTCGCTGCGGCGCGCCGCGACCGCGCGGGGGATCAGTCCCGATGGGACCTACCGACTCCTTCGGGTGCGCTACGGCCACGGGGACGAGCAGCGACACACCGGTCGAGCCCGGCGTCAGGGCCTGCTCGACCTCCTCTCGGAACGGCTCGACCTGGACGGCCTGGTCGACACCAGCATCCCTGGAGGGGACATCCTCCTGCTCGAGGAACGGCCCGGCATCGACCTGGCCGAGCGGCTCGAGCCGCTCCGGCCGGACCTGGAGGCGATCGGGGTGCTGCACCTGGTCCTCTCGCTCCCCCAGGTCGGACTGGTCTCGATGTCTGCGGCGGCAACCGAGCTGCGCGACATGGAGCGGGCACTCCTGGAGCTCGGTGCACGCCCGCAGCTGCTCCGGATGGACCGCGCCGGGGTGCTGCAGATGCTGCTGCAGGACACCGGCATCGGACGGGCACAGGAGTTCGCGGTCACCCTGTTGGCACCGCTGCTGCGCACCGACCAGAACGACGTGCTGATCGAGACCATCCGCGTGTTCCTCGCGGTCAACTGCCACATCCGCGCCGCGAGTCGGACGCTCGGGGTCCACGAGAACACCGTGCGCTACCGAGTAGGCAAGGCCGGGGAGGCGATGGGGGTCGACCTCAACGACTTCACCGACGCTTTCAAGGTGCGCCTGGCGCTGCAGGTGCATGACCTCCTCCCGCCGCCCTGACTCCTGACTTGTCGAGATCACCAAACTCTGACGGATCCGATGCTCCTCCACACGCCTCAGCGGCCCTAGCGTGCAGGAAGTCACATACGCGCCGGTTCGACGACCGAACCGGTCCTGATGCAGGAGGTCTGTCATGGCTCGTCTCGCAGTAGAGGGCACCCGGGAGATTCACTTCGACCACCACAAGGGCGGAGATCGTGCCCCGGTGGTGCTGGTCCACGGCTGGGGGATGAACGGCCGGGTCTGGGACTACGTGCTGCCCTATCTCCTGCGAGCCGGGCACGACGTGGTCGTGGCCGACCAGCGGGCCTGCGGACGATCGGACCGTGACTTCGATGACATGGGCATCGAGACGCTCGGCGCCGACGTCGTCGCCCTGGTCGATCACCTGGACCTGGAGCCCGTCGTGCTGAACGGCTGGTCCGCCGGTGGGGCCGTGGTGACCTCGGCCGCTGCATCGCTGGGGCGACGCTGCGCCGGCCTGGTGCTGACGTGCGGGGCCGCCCCGCGATTCACCAACGCCGAGGACTGGACCCACGGCATCCCCGCTGACGGCATCCCGGACATGATCGCTGCGCTCGACGACGACCCGGTCACGTTCCTGCGAGCGATGTCGGCCGGGCAGGCGCACGTCGCCCTGGACCCGGCGATCATCGACTGGATGTGGTGGATCTTCAACGAGGCCGGCGCCCGAGCGCACGAGACGCTTCTCGACCTCGCGCACGTCGACCTCCGCGAGGCAGTCGCCAAGATCACCGCTCCGACACTGGTGTTCGGAGGCAAGCACGACCCGACCGTTCCGTTCACGATCGCCGAGCACCAGGCGGAGACCTACCCGCAGGCGAAGCTGGTGGCGCTCGACACGGGTCACGTCCCCTTCATCGAGGCGAAGGCGGAGTACCGGGAAGCACTGCTCGACTACCTCGACCAGTTGTGAGGAGCGCCGACATGACTGCCACGGCTCTCGACCCCGTAGTGGCCTCCTTCAAGGACGCCATGGCGGCCCTGCCTGCAGGCGTCACGGTCGTCACGACCTGCGACGACGCGTGGCGGCCCTGGGGCTTCACCGCCAGCGCCATCACCTCGCTGTCGATGGACCCGCCGCTGGTGCTGGTCTGCTTGGCCAAGACCGCCCGGTGCCACCCGGCGTTCCTGGGCCTGGACCGGTGGAACATCCACATCCTCGGCGAGGAGCACGCCGACCTGGCCTACCGCTTCGCCTCGCGGGACGCTGACAAGTTCGGCGGCGGCGAGTTCAACTTCAGCACCGGTCTGCCCAGCCTGGCGAACGTCCCCGTCCGCGTGGAGTGCCGCGCCTACGCCAAGCACGACGGCGGCGACCACACCATCCTGGTCGGCGAGATCGTCGACGTGGAGATGTCGGGTGCCACACCGGTCGTCTACCAGAACCGGAAGTTCCACACGATCGAAGGAGACCCGGCATGAGCACGACCTTCTCCCCCCCGGCCGACGTGCACGCGCAGTCGAACCAGGACGAGCTCGACGCGCTCCGGATCGGGCTCTGGTACGACTTCCGGAACCCCCCGTCGGCGCAGCGCTCGTTCAGCACCTTCTACCGCGAGGTGCTCGACCAGGTCGTCGAGGCTGAGGAGGCGGGGCTGGAGTCGGTGTGGCTGACGGAGCACCACTTCTGCCCCGACGGGTACACCCCTTCCCCCCTGGTCCTGCTCGCGGCCATAGCGGAGCGAACTTCGACCATGCACCTTGGCACCAACCTGATCGTGTCACCACTGCATGAGCCGATCCGCCTCGCCGAGGACGCTGCCACCCTCTCCCTCCTCTCCGGCGGACGGTTCGACCTCGGTGTCGGCCTGGGATACTGGAAGCGGGAGTTCGAGGCGTTCGGTCGCAACCTGAAGAACCGACCCAGCCTCCTCGAGGAAGGGATCGAGGTCATCAAGCGTGCCTGGGCGGGCTCTGCCGAGCCGTTCGAGGGCAAGCGTCACACCTACCCCGGGCTTCCGGTCCACCCGCTGCCCGAGAAGGTCCCCGGGCTTCTCATCGGCGCGATGGCCGACAAGGCGATCGATCGGGCCGCGCGGCTGGGTGATGGATTCCTGAGCACCCAGAACCACCACCAGGAGGCCTTCCTCGATGCCTGGGCCCGCCACGGACGAGACCTGGACGACGCGCGCATCATGGCCGGCCAATGGGCAGTGGTGGCCGAGGACCCGGAGAAGGTCTGGGCCGAGATCGGCGAGTGCGCCGTGTACCAGCTCAACGCCTACATCGAGTGGGGCGCCTTCGGGGACCCTGACGAGATCCCCCGCTTCCAGACACCGGCCGATGTCCTGGCCGGTGGTGCCTACCGGTTGCAGGATGCCGAGATGGCGATCCAGGAGATCCTCGAGCTCAAGAAGCTGCGTCCACAGGTCCGAGACATGCACTACTTCGCCCAGCTGCCTGGTGAGTCGGTGGCCAGTGGCACCGCTCGGATGCACTACCTGGCCTCCGAGGTCGCGGCGCCCGTCAAGGCTCGGCTGGCCGAGGTCGCTCGGGGACCGAGGTGAGCGTGGGCAGCCCGTCCACCGACCTCTCGGTCTCGACACAGATCGACGGCCTGATCGACCTGGTTGCGCTCCGCGCCTGGTTGGACGACCAGGGCGTCTCACCGGGACGGCCGCTCGAGGTGGTGGGGCTGCTGGGTGGCGGGACGCAGAACATCCTGCTCCGCCTCCGTCGCGGCAGCCGTGACCTGGTGCTCCGTCGCGGGCCCCGTCACCTGAGGACCAGCACGAACGACAACCTCCGCCGGGAGATGCGGGTCCTGGACGGCCTCAGCCGGACGAGGGTCCCGCACGCGCGGTTGGTAGCGGACTGCCCGGACGAGGACATCCTCGGCGGCGCGGCCTTCTACGTCATGGAACTCGTCGACGGCCTCAATCCGACGGTGGAGATGCCGTGGGCCGAGGAGGACGTGACGCGCACCCGCCGGCTGTGCTTCTCGACCGTGGAGGCCCTGGCCGGACTGGGCGAGGTGGACCACGAGGCGGTGGGCCTGTCCGGAGTCGGCCGGCCCGACGGCTTCCTGGAACGGCAGGTCGCGCGGTGGCGTTCCGAGCTGGCCACCTACGCCCGGTTCCCCGAGTACCAGGGCCCGGACCTACCTGCAGTCGCTGCCATCGGTGACTGGCTCGACGACAACCGGCCCGCCGACTGGACCCCCGGGATACTGCACGGAGACTTCCACCTGGCGAACCTGCTGGTCGATCCGAGCACTGCCGAGGTGGCAGCGATCGTGGACTGGGAGATGGCGACGATCGGTGACCCGTTGCTCGACCTCGGGTCGCTGCTGGCCACGTGGCCTCGACCTGGTCGGCCGCACGGCGTCGGCTGGTCGGTCGACTCCATGGCGTCCGCGGTCACGAAGCCGGAGCTCGTCCAGCACTACGCGGACCGGTCCCACCGGGACATGTCCGCCATCGACTGGTACGAGGTGCTGGCATCGTGGAAGCTCGCCATCGTCATCGAGGGAACCCATGCTCGGGCCTGCGCGGGCCTGGCCCCGCGCGACACCGGCAAGATGCTGCACGCCTGGGCAGTGACGCTCCTGGACCAGGCGCGCGTCGTGGCCGGCGTCTGACCGCTGTCCGCTGACCTCAGGGAGCCACCGTGCCACCCCCACACACCAAGAACATCGTCGCCGTGGTCCTGCAGCGGCGAGGCAGGACCGCGCTCCTGCGACGCAGCGACGCGGTGTCCCACGACAACGGGCTCTGGCACTGCGTGACGGGGTTCCTCGAGCCGGGGGTCAGCCCGCTGGAGCAGGCTCTCGCGGAGGTCTTAGAGGAGACCGGGCTCCGAGTGGCCGATCTCGTCTCGCTGGACGAAGGACCCGTCGTGGAGCTGGTCGACGCCGGGGCGAACACCTGGCAGGTGCACACCTTCCGCGGCGAGACGCTGGTCAAGCGACTGGCCATCAACTGGGAGCACGATGCCTATCGCTGGGTGACCCGCCGTACCGCGCCCGGCTTCCGGCAGGTGAGCTGGCTCAAGGACGTCATGGATGCCGTGGGGGCTCACGAGCGGTTGCAGCCGGCACCCGCGTCACGCTCGGGAGCGATGCCGGAGGTCGACTGGTCGTGACGACCAGGTCGGGTCGGGACCGCCCGGTCGTCGCAGATCCGTATGGAGCGGTCCGGCCGTGCATCGCAGCGACAGGCACGTCGTCGGAGACACCGGCCCCCGGTGCACCTGAGTGGCACGGCCGATGACCTGCCGAGCGATGAGCCCCCTGGCCCGAGTCGCACCCTCGGTGGGGGACGCTGGTCGTGGCGGCCGAAAATCCGTTGCGTCGCGTCCGGAGACCCTTCACCCTGGACCGGAGCAGCACGGCGTCCGAGCCGTGCCCGTCGAGAGGAGCGTGACATGTCGACGACTGTCCCTGGCCTGTCCGCAGACCACATCCTCTTCTCCCGATGGAGCACCCACCGTGACGTACGACGTCTCTCAGCACCCGCACGACCGCACCACCCCTGACCCCCAGCGCGGCGCCGAGCACTTCGACTTCGACTTCCGCCCGCTCGACGACCTCGACGAGGGCCAGCGCTGGTCCACCTGGCTCGAGGTCGAGCCGCTCTCGCGCGGCCCCGAGCCCCGGCCCGCCTGGGTGGTCACCAGCCAGGCGGCCGTCGACACCGAGCTCGGTGTCCTGAAGACCGGCAAGGAGGCCGACGCGTTCCTGCTCGAGCGCGCCGTGCCCGACACCGACCCGACCCACCCTCCGGGCGACTTTGGACAGTCGGTGGTCATGGTGGCCAAGCGCTACCGCAGCGAGGAGCACCGCACGTTCCACCGCTCCGGCGCCTACACCGAGGGGCGCAGGGTCCGGAACACGCGCGACGCCCGGGCGATGGCCAAGAAGACCGCGCACGGCCGGGCGGTCGCCGCGGGCCAGTGGGCCTGGGCCGAGTGGCAGGCCCTGACCAGGCTCTGGACGCTGGGCCTGCCGGTGCCCTACCCGGTGCAGGTCGACGGCACCGAGCTGCTGATGGAGTGGATCACCGTCGAGGGCGAGCACGGGCACGAGACCGCGCCCCGGCTGGCGCAGTCGAGACCGGAGCCGGGGCTGCTGGCGTCGTACTGGGAGCAGACCCGCGACGCGATGGCGCTGATGGTGCAGGCCGGGATCGTGCACGGCGACCTGTCGCCGTACAACGTGCTGGCCGCCGGCGAGCGGCTGGTCGTCATCGACCTGCCGCAGGTCGTCGACCTGGTCGGCAACGTGAACGGGATGGACTTCCTGCTGCGTGACTGCACCCACATGGCCACCTGGTTCCGGGCCCGCGGCCTGGCCGTCGACGAGCACGACCTGTTCGGCGAGCTCATGGCCCATGCCTTCTGAGCCGCCGGGGCCGACCTACCCGAGCACGGTGCGGGTGCTGGCGGCGTTCACCGGACGGATCCGGGAGAACGCCGCCAGGTCGATCTTCAGACCGGTGTGCTCGCCGACGTAGGTGACCGGGTCACGGTCGTGGTCCACGCCGCCGTCCTCCACCGCGGCGATGATCGCGGCCAGGAAGCACCCGGCGATGGGAGCGTTCTTGAACTGGTTGCCGCTGGTGCCCATCGCGACGTAGAAGCCGTCGGCGTCGGTGCGGTCGTAGATGGGTGTCCAGTCGTCGGCGACGTCGTAGACCCCGACGACCCCGCAGGGCCGGTTGGGCACCCGCAGCTCGGGCAGCCGCCGGGCAGCCCGCGTCACCTGCGACTCGTAGCGCGCCAGCGTGACGTGGTCGTCGATGGTGTCGGGGTCCTCGATCCAGTCGAAGGGGTCGCACGCGGGCTCGGTGCCGCCGACGACCCAGGCCTGCTGCGGCCCGGGACGCATGTAGGTGCCGAGGTCGATGTCGAAGACGCCCGGGCCAGGTGCGGCGTCGGTGCCGTACCCCTCCGGCTGGGCCACCTGGTGCACCTCCTGGCGCAGCGGCCGGACGCCGATGGTGAACTCCGCCCCGATGCCCGCCATCGCGTTGAACGCCCCCGACCAGGGGCCTGCCGCGTTGACCACGACCGGCGACTCCACCCGGCGCCCGTCGGCCAGGGCGAGGTGCCACAGCGAGCCGCGACGCTCGACGGCGACGACCCGGGCGCGGTACGCCGTCGTCGCACCGTGCAGCCGGGCCGCGACGGCGAGGTTGTCGGCGGCCAGCCGCGGGTCGTCCATGTAGCCGGCGTCGGGGGTCCAGATCGCCCCGAGCCGGGCCGGTGCGTCCTCCCAGAACGCGTCGTCGGCCACCGGCTTGTTGGGCCAGTAGGCACCGGTGTCGAGGTGCGGGAACCGGGCGGCGAGCTCGTCGGGCCCGAGGTGCTCGCACGGCACCCCGGCGGCCTCCAGGAGCCGCATCCCCTCGTCGTGCGGCACGGCCGGCACGTCGAGGTGCAGCATCCCGGTGCGGTGGAAGCGCGAGAGCACCGGCGGGTCGGCCAGCGGCTCGAACCCCGGCAGCCCGAGGTGGTCGGCCCACCGTTCCCACATGAACTTGGCCTCCCACGACGTCGCGACGGTGTCGTAGGTGGAGTAGAGGAAGCGGATGACCGCGCTCGAGGCGCACGTCGAGCCGTGCCCGGGCCCGCCCGCCTTGTCGAGCACGAGCACGTCGCGACCGGCGCGGGCCAGCTCGAGCGCCACGGCCGAGCCGATGACGCCGGAGCCGACGACGACCGCGTCAGCGGTCAGGGTGTGGGTCACAGGTCTCTCCCAGGTCGTGAGCGGGCGGGTGGGTGGTCAGGCGTCGACGACGATGTCGCCGTCGGGGGTGGAGCAGCAGGGCAGGAACTTGTCCTGGGCGATCTCGCGGGGCCGGATGCCGCCCTGGTGCACCATGTCGACCCGGCCCGAGAGCAGGGTGGACTTGCAGGTCCCGCAGAGCCCCTCCGCGCACGACGACGGGAGCCGTACGCCGGCCTCCTGGGCGGCGGCCAGCACCGTCATGCCGGGGGGACACCGCACCTCGCGACCGCTGCGGCCGAAGCGCACCCGTGCCTCCGGCACGCCGTCGGCGACCGGCCCAGCCCCCGGCCCAGCCACCGGCGCACCGGACTCCCCGAGCACGAAGCTCTCCTCGTGGCAGCGCGCGGGGTCGGCCCCCACCTCGGCGAGCGCGCTGCGGACGCCGGCCATGTAGCCCGGCGGCCCGCAGGTCAGCACCTCCCGGTCGGCCGCGTCGGGCACCGCGCCGAGCAGCATCGCGGCGTCCAGGCGGCCCCGCGGCCCGACCCACGCACCGGGCCGACCGGGTGCGTCGTCCTCGCACACCCACACGACCCGCAGACCCTCGTGGACCGCGGCCAGGTGCTCGATCTCGTCGCGGCGCACCAGGTCGTCGGGGGTGCGCGCACTGTGCACCACGACCACGTCCAGGGCGCCGGGGCCCAGCTCGGCGAGGTCGGCCATCGTGCCCAGCGTGGCCAGCGTCGGGGTGATCCCGCTGCCGGCCGAGAGCAGCAGGTAGCGCGCAGCCGGGTGCGCGGCGACGGTGAAGGCGCCGCGCGGCCCGCTGACCCGGACCCGGTCCCCGAGCGCCAGCCGGTCGTGGAGGTACGGCGACAACCCGCCACCCTCGACCCGCTTGACCGTGATGCTCAGCAGGTGCGGTCGGGTCGGCGGCGACGAGATCGTGTAGCAGCGCTCGACCCGGTGCCCGTCGACGTCGACCCCGAGGGTCAGGAACTGCCCCGGCCGGAAGGCGAACGTGCTCGGTCGGGTCGGCTCCAGCACCAGCGACACGACGTCGTGGGTCTCGCGGACCCGGGCGCGCAGCACCAGCTCGGTGTCGAGGTCGAGGTCGAGCTCCTCGCCGAGCAGCCCGTCGCCCAGCGGTCGCACCGCGCGCGCGGGGTCGGGCACCACCCGCAGCGCCGGGACGGGGGCGAGGGTCGCCTCGTCGGCGGGGCACAGGAACGGCTGCAGCTCGCTCATCGGGCCGCCTCCTCTCGGATGCGGGCGTCGTACCAGGCGACGAACGCCTCCACCTGCTCCTCCGCCTCGGAGTAGGGACCCGGCTCGTAGCCGGGGTCGGCGACCCCGGCCTGGGTCAGCGCCACGAACGCCGCATCCTGCTCGTTGGTCGCGCGCCAGGTGGCCGTGAGGCTCGCGACGTCGTAGTCGACCCCCTCGACGGCGTCCTCGTGCACGAGCCAGGTGGTGCGCACGAGGGTGCGGTCGACGGAGACCGGCAGCGCCGCGAACGTCACGACGTGGTCGGCCTGGGCGTGGAACCACGCGTTGGGCTGGGTGTGCAGCCCCAGCCGGCCCAGCCGTGCGTCGGGCAGGTCACCGAGCAGCCGGCCGACCAGACGGGTGCCGTCGGGGCTGAAGGACTCCCCCGCCCCGTCGAGCGGCTCGCGGTGGAGCCGGAAGCCGACCGGCCGACCGAGGTCCTCCACGAGCGCGTAGGGCAGGCCGAGGTCCTCGCTGCGCCGCTCGAGGTCGACCTGGGCCAGCAGGTAGCGGTCGTGGTCGGCGCGCAGCCGCTCGGGCACCTGGTGGTCGGCCAGGCCCCAGGTCGGGAAGAACGAGCACAGCAGCTCGGGGTGCCCGTCGCAGTGGTAGCACTCCCGGTTGTTCTCCATGGTGAGCTTCCAGTTGCCGTGCTCGACCAGGTCGGTCTGCGCGGCGACCTTGGTGCGGTCCAGCGCGTGCGGGGCGACGTACGGCGCCACCACGCGCGCGACGTCCTCGATGTCGCCCGGCGGCTCCGCGGCCAGGCAGACGAAGAGCAGCCCGGCGACCTCACGCAGGTGGACCGTGCGCAGCCCGAGAGCGGCACGCTCGGCGGTGGGCGGCAGCTGGGGGGCGTGCAGGAGACGGCCGTCGGTGGCGTAGGTCCAGTGGTGGTAGCCGCACACGATGTTGCCGACGCAGCCGTGGGACTCGGTGACCAGCCGGGACCCCCGGTGGCGGCACACGTTGCGGAACGCCTGGAGCCGGCCGTCGTCGTCGCGCAGCACCACCACCGAGGCGCTGCCCAGGTCGATGCTGAGGAAGTCGCCCTCCTCGGGCACCTCGGCGACCGAGCCCACGAAGATCCACTGGCGCTGCCAGATCAGCCGCAGGTCGAGCTCGTGCACCGCCGGGTCGGAGTAGCAGGCACCGGGCAGCGAGTGCCCTCGCGGGCGCGTGTCGAGGAGGTCCAGCAGCCAACCGGCATCGAGTCGAGGGGTCGTGGTGGTGAGCGTCATCGGTTCCTCCTGGGCGGCCGGGTCAGACGGTGACGCACAGCCGGAGCGCGTCGTAGATGGCGGCGTGGATGTTGCGACTGGCGACGGCGTCACCGATCCGGAAGAGCTGGTAGCGGCCCTCGGGGTGGGTGGCGACCTCCTGAGGCAGCCCCGCGAGCAGGGCGGCGTGGTCGACCTCTCCGAGGTTGCGCGAGCCGGGCACGAGCTCGAGGTACAGCTCGTCGTTGGGCACGGTGCCGTGCTCCACCACGACGTGGTCGACCACCCGCTCCTCGACCGCGTCGGCGTAGTCGCTGCCCAGCACCGCCACCAGGCGGCCGCCCTCCTCGGGCGCGGCGCGGCGCACCGAGAGCAGCCGCCGGGCCACGCTCAGCCGCACGTCGTGCTCGGCGAAGGCACGCAGGTAGGCCGGGCTGTTCATGCTGCCCACCGAGATGCCGACCATCCGCTCCGGGGTCACCAGCTCGACGTGCGCGCCCAGGCGGGCCAGGTGCTCGGCCGCGTCGAGGGCGGGCTCGCCGCCGTGGTCGTCGAAGACCAGCACCCGCTCACCGGCACGCGGACCGGAGCCGCCGAGGACGTCCCAGGTGTCGAGCACCAGGTCCTCCCCCGCCCCGGCCACCGAGCGGTCCGGCACCCCGCCGGTCGCGACGACCACGAGGTCGGGCTGCTCGGCGAGGACGGTGGCGGCCTCGGCGTACACGCCGTACCGGACGTCGACCCCGGAGTGCTTGAGCTCGGCGACCCGCCAGTCGACGATGCCGATCAGGTCGCGACGGCGCAGCGTCGAGGAGGCCAGGAGCAGCTGCCCGCCGGGGCGGTCCCCGGCCTCCAGGAGCAGCACCTCGTGACCGCGCTCCCCCAGCACCCGGGCGGCCTCGAGACCCGCCGGTCCGGCTCCCACCACCACGGCCCGCCGACGCCGACCGAGCGTCGGCGCGATGACGTGCGGCAGCGACTGCTCACGACCCGTGGCGGGGTTGTGCACGCACTTGGCGTCGCCGGACTCGTAGATCGCGTCGAGGCAGAAGCTCGCGCCCACGCAGGGGCGCACCCGGTCCTCCTCACCACGGGCGACCTTGGCGACCAGGTGCGGGTCGGCGATCTGGGGCCGGGTCATCCCGACCAGGTCGAGCAGGCCCTCGCGGATCGCGTGCCGGGCGGTGGCGACGTCGCCGATCCGGGCGGCGTGCATCACCGGGACCCCCAGGGCCCGCCGGACGGTGCCGGCGAGCTCGAGGAACGGCGCCGAGGGCGTGCCCATCGACGGGATGGTCGCCGCCAGCCGGGCGTCACTGTCGAGGCCCCCCTTGATGACCGAGAGGAAGTCGACGCCGTGCTCGAGGTAGCGCCGCGCGATCGGCAGGGTGTCCTCCAGACCCAGCCCCTCGGGCAGGTCCTCGTCCATCGCCATCCGCAGCCCGACGACGAAGTCGGGACCCACCGCCGCCCGCACGGCGTCGAGCACCCGCAGCGGGAAGACCAGCCGGGCCTCGGGGTCGCCGCCGAAGGCATCGGTGCGCAGGTTGGTGGCCGGGGAGGCCCAGGAGTCGAAGAGGTGGCTGTAGGACTCGATCTCGATGCCGTCCAGGCCGGCGGCCTGGCAGCGCGCGGCCGCGGCGGCGTAGTCGCGCACGATCCGGTCGACGTCCCAGGCCTCGGCGACCTTGGGGAACGAGCGGTGCTGGCGCTCGCGCAGCCGTGAGGGGTAGACCAGCGGCAGCCAGTCGCCGCTCGCGCTGCTGGTGCGCCGGCCGAGGTGGGTCACCTGGCACATCACCGCGGCGCCCGCCTCGTGCACGTCGTCGCAGAGCCGGCGCAGCCACGGCACCACCTCGTCGCGGTAGAGCAGCATGTTGCCGAAGGCCGGCGGGCTGTCCGGCGAGACCACCGCGGAGCCCCCAATCATCGTCAGCCCGACCCCGCCGCGGGCCTTCTCGAGGTGGTAGAGCCGGTAGCGGTCCTTCGGCATCCCGTCCTCGGTGTACGCCGGCTCGTGCGACGTGCTGACGACGCGGTTGCGCAGAGCGACCCCGCGGAGCAGGTACTCCCCGAGCAATGGGTCCAGCTGGTGCACACGACCATGATGCGCGTCACATAATCACGAGGAAAAGCGCACGTTTTCGTCCATCATCGTGCAATCTGGTCACATGATCGATCACCGGCTGCGGGTGCTCCAGGTCGTCGCCGACCGCGGCACGATCTCCGCCGCCGCTGACCACCTCGGCTACACCCCGTCCGCGGTCTCCCACCAGCTGCGGACCCTGGGTCGCGACCTCGGTGTCCGCCTCCTCGAACCGGACGGGCGCCGCGTCCGGCTGACCCCGGCGGCCCTGACCCTGCTGGCGCGCAGCACCGACCTGCACGCGCTCTGGGAGGAGATCCGCACCGATGTGCTCGGCACCTCGCTCACCGGCATCGGGCACCTGCGCCTGGCCGGGTTCTCGACCGCGGCCTCGGTGCTGCTGCCCTCGGTGGCCACGGCGGTGATGCGGGCACACCCGCGCTCGACGGTGCGGATCCTGGAGGCCGACCCGGAGGTCTGCTTCGAGATGCTGGTCGCGGACCGCGCCGACCTCGTCGTGGTGGTGGCCACCGACGTGCTGCCCTCGATCGACGACCCACGCTTCGAGCAGCAGCCGCTCATGGAGGACAGCCTCGACCTGCTGGTGCCCGGAGGGCACCGCCTCGCCGTCCGGTCCTGGGTCTCCCTGACCGAGGTCGCCGGGGAGCCCTGGATCATGGACCGGCCCGGGCGGCCCTACCACCACATGGTCAGCACGGCCTGCGCCGCCGCGGGGTTCACCCCCCACCAGGTGCACGAGGTGACGGAGTGGGACACCGGCGCCGCGCTGGTCGCCGCCGGGTTCGGGGTGGCCCTGGTGCCCCGGATGGCGCGGCTGCCCGCCGACGACGGACTGGTGCGGGTCCCGCTGCGCGGGGCGGCGACCCCGGTGCGCCACGTCCGCACCGGCGTGCGTCGCGGCACCGCCGGTCAGCCCGAGATCGCGCTGGCGCTGGAGGAGCTGCGCCGCGCGGCGGATGCGGTGGACCGCGGCGACCCGGTGCCGCCACCCGATACGTTGCCCGGGTGAGGCACACCCGCGGACGCGTCGTCGACATCACCTCCCTGGCCGACCTCGACCGCCGGCTGGAGGACGGTGCCTGGTACCTGACCGGCTGGCGGGTGCACTCGGTCGACCTCCGCGAGCGCGGCGAGGCGCTGCGGAGCTGCCGCCTGGCCGGCGCGACCTTCCTCGGCTGCCGGTTCGCCGACGGCGACGCCGAGCGGGTCGAGGAAGCCGGCGCGCTGGTGCTGCCCGCGATCGTGGACGTGCCGGTCGAGACCGCGCGCCACGACCTGTACGTCGCCCGCGAGCTCTTCGACACCCTGCGCTGGAGCGACTCCCTGGACGGACGCGCCTACGCCTGGTCGAAGGCCACGCCCGGCGACACCGGCCGGTCGACCGGCGAGACCTCCCTGGCCCAGGCGCTCCACGACCACGCCATCGACACCGCCCTGGACCACTGGCGCGCCGACCGGCGCATCGTCGGGGTGATGGGCGGCCACGCCGCCGCACGGGGTACGCCGCTGTTCGCCGACGCGGCGCGGCTCGGGCACCGTCTGGGCGCGGCGGGGCTGACCGTCGCGACCGGCGGCGGCCCCGGCGCGATGGAGGCCGCCAACCTCGGCGCCCGGCTCTCCCCCCGCGGTGAGGACGTGCTCGACCGGGCCCTGGAGATGCTGGCGACGGTGCCGTCGTACCGCCCGTCCGTGGACGCGTGGATCCTCTCCGCCTTCGACGTCCTCGCCAGCCTCGACACCCCGGCCGAGGACGGCGGCCCGGCCGCCAACCTCGCGATCCCCACCTGGCACTACGGCCACGAGCCGCCCAACGTCTTCGGCACCGCGATCGCCAAGTACTTCCGCAACGCCACCCGGGAGGCGATCCTGCTGGAGGTCTGCGACGCCGGCATCGTCTTCCTGCCCGGCGCCGGCGGGACCGTGCAGGAGGTCTTCCAGGACGCCTGCGAGAACTACTACGCCGACGAGGCCTCGGTGGCGCCGATGGTGCTCGTGGGCCGCGAGCACTGGACCGTCGACCTGCCGGCCTGGCCGCTGCTGCAGGCGCTGGCCGCCGGACGGGCGATGGAGCAGCACGTGCACCTCGTCGACACCGTCGAGGAAGCACTCGAGGTCGTGCAAAGCGCCTCCGCGGGAGGCCTCCCAGCCCTAGGGTGAGCCGGTCGTCACACCCTGGGGAGGGACCTTGTCGTCCGAGTCATCTGCGACCCCTGAGTCGCACGCGTCATCCGCCACCGACCGCACCGCTCTGGGGCGCCGCCAGCTGTTGCGCGGCGGTGCCGGCATCGGTGTCGCCGGTGCCCTGGCCGGGATGGCCGGCTCCGCGAGCGGGTTGGCCGGCCACGCCGTCGCCGGCCTCGGGCGGGCCCGGGTCCGCGGGCTGACCACGCTCGACCTGGTGCTGCAGCGCGGCGAGCCCGGCGCGAACGGGTGGCGCGCCATCGTGACCGCCCCGGGCGAGCGGCACCGGATGCGCCTGGACCTCGCGGAGCGTCCGCGGCGTGGCCGCCGTCGCCGTCGCCGCCCCCTGCTGGCCTTCGTGCAGATCTCCGACGTGCACATCGTCGACGCGCAGTCACCGCTGCGGGTGGAGTGGACCGACCGGTACGACGACCCCGGCTCGCCGCTGGCGCTGGGCCTCTTCAGCTCCGCGTGGCGGCCGCAGGAGGTGCTCTCCGCCCAGGTCGCGGACTCCATGGTGCGCCAGGTCAACGCGATCCGCCGGGGCCCGGCCACCGGGCGCCGCCTGGACCTCGTCGTGCAGACCGGCGACAACTCCGACAACAGCCAGCTCAACGAGATCCGCTGGAACATCGACGTCCTCGACGGCGGGACGCTCACCCCGGACTCCGGCGACCTGAGCCGCTACGAGGGGGTGGCCGACGCCGACCCGACGACGTACGACCCGAGCTACTGGCACCCCGAGGGCACCCCCGAGGGCGCCGAGGACGACCTGCCGCGCAGCCGCTACGGCTTCCCGGTCGTGCCCGGCCTGCTCGACGCCGTGCGCCGTCCGTTCCGGGCCCAGGGGCTGCGCCTGCCCTGGTACAGCGCCTTCGGCAACCACGACGGCCTGGTGCAGGGCAACTTCCCCGCCGACGGGGTCTTCGACGCGTTCGCGCGGGGCGACCTCAAGGTCATCACCCCGCCGCCGAGCGTCAAGCAGAGCGAGGTCCTCCAGGCGCTGGCCACCGGCAAGGTCACCGACCTGCTCGCCAAGCTCGTCGACGGTCCCGGCACCAAGCAGGTCACCCCCGACGAGGGCCGCCGCCTGCTCTCGCGCGCCCAGGTCGTCGAGGAGCACTTCAGCACCCGTGGACTCCCGGTCGGGCACGGCTTCACCGAGGAGAACCGCGCCGCCGGCACCGCCTACTACTCCTTCGACACCGGCGCCTTCCGGTTCGTGGTGCTCGACTCCGTCAACCCCAACGGCCAGTCCGACGGGTCCCTGGACGCCACCCAGTTCGCCTGGTTGCAGGACTTGCTCGCCGCGAGCGCCGACCGGTACGTCGTCGTGGCCAGCCACCACACCTCCACGTCGATGGGCAACCGGCTGGTCGGCACCGGCGGGGACGTCGCGCCCCGGGTGCTCGGCCCCGAGGTCGTGGCCGCGCTGCTCGCGACCCCCACGGTCGTGGCCTGGGTCAACGGGCACTCGCACCGCAACCGGATCACCCCGCACGCCCGCGAGGGCGGCGGTGGGTTCTGGGAGGTCAACACGGCCTCGCACATCGACTGGCCTCAGCAGTCGCGCATCGTCGAGGTCGCCGACAACCGGGACGGCACGCTGTCGATCTTCACCACGGTCCTCGACCACGCGGCACCGGTGGGCGATCCCGGCCTCGACTCGCCGCTGGCGCTGGCGGCGCTGGCGCGCGAGCTCGCGGCCAACGACTGGCAGGAGGGCACCAAGGACCGGGCCGGTGCCCGTCTCGACCGCAACTGCGAGCTGGTGCTGCCGAAGCCGCGCCTGCGCCGCTGAGGCGCCGGCTGGTCGCCCCGGGGAGTCAGTCCTCGGTGGCGGCCAGCTGGCCGCAGGCCCCGTCGATCTCCGAACCGCGGGTGTCGCGCACCGTGGTCGGGATGCCCTTGGCCTCGAGCCGGCGCACGAACTCGCGCTCGTCGGCGGGGTCCGAGGCGGTCCACCTGCTGCCCGGGGTGGGGTTGAGCGGGATCAGGTTGACGTGCACCCAGCCCCAGTCGCCGTAGCCGCGCAGCACGTCGGCGAGCAGGTCGGCGCGCCACGCCTGGTCGTTGATGCCGCGCATCATGGCGTACTCGATGGAGACCCGGCGCTTGGTCACCCGGGCGTAGTCCCAGGCCGCCTCGACGGTCTCGGCGACCGAGGAGCGGGTGTTGATCGGGACCAGCGTGTTGCGCAGCTCGTCGTCGGGAGCGTGCAGGCTCAGCGCGAGGGTGACCGGGATGCCCTCCTCGGTCAGCTGGCGGATGCGTGGGACCAGACCGACGGTCGAGACGGTGATGCCGCGCGCCGACATGCCCAGCCCGTCCGGCGCGGGGTCGACGAGGCGGCGCACGGCGCCGATGACGGCCTTGTAGTTGGCCAGCGGCTCGCCCATGCCCATGAACACCACGTTGTTGACGCGACCCCGGCCGCCGGGCACCTCGTCACGGTCCAGCGAGCGGGCGCCGGCGACGACCTGCTCGACGATCTCGGCGGTGCTCATGTTGCGCTGCAGGCCGCCCTGGCCGGTGGCGCAGAACGGGCAGGCCATGCCGCAGCCGGCCTGGCTGGACACGCACATCGTCGTGCGGCCCGGGTAGCGCATCAGCACCGACTCGACGAGGGCGCCGTCGAAGAGCTTCCACAGCGTCTTGCGCGTGGTGCCCTTGTCGGCCTCCATCGTCTTCAGCGGCGTCATCAGGTGCGGCAGCAGCGTGCTGACCAGCTCGGCGCGCTGACCGGCGGGCAGGTCGGTCATCTGGTCCGGGTCGTCGACCAGGCGGGCGAAGTAGTGCGTCGAGAGCTGCTTGGCCCGGAAGCCCGGGAGGCCGTTGTCCTCGAGCAGCTGCTTGCGCTCGGGCGCGGTGAGGTCGGCGAGGTGACGCGGCGGCTTCTTGCGTCCGCGCGGCTCGTCGAAGACCAGCGGGAGCGCTGTCACTCCCTCCGCGGGCTCGGGAGCGCGCGGCGGGACGGCGGCGACGGCGGGCACAGGGGCAGCGGGGTTCTCGGGCATAGCACGCCCAGTCTCCCACCGGCCCGGTCGCCCCGGCGAACTCACGGCGTCCGGCTCAGGTCAGCGGCACCACGTCGGGCGCGCCGAGGCGCGCTGCGTCGGCGGTCTCGTCGTCGGGCTGCTGCTGGCTCTCCCGCTCCGCGGCCACCCGCGCCCGGTAGTGCTCGATCTCGAGCTCGACCTGGTCGGCGCTCCAGCCCAGTGGTCCACTGACCAGCGCGGCGACCTCGTCGACCGAGCCCAGCCCCCGGTCGAAGGTCTCGATCGAGATGTGGGTGCGGCGGCACAGGATGTCGTCGAGGTGCCGGGCGCCCTCGTGGGTGGCGGCGTAGACGACCTCCACGCGCAGGTAGTCCGGGGCCCCGGCCAGCGGCTCGCCCAGCGACGGATCCTCGGCGACCATCGCGAGGAGCTGGTGGACCAGCGAGCCGTAGCGCCCCAGCAGGTGCTCGATGCGCACCTGGTGCAGCCCGGACTCGCTGGACAGGCGGTGCCGGGCGTTCCACAGCGCCTGGTAGCCCTCGGCTCCCAGCAGCGGCACGTCCTCGGTCACCGACGGCGGGACCTGCCGGTCGTCGTGGCGGACCATCCCGAAGACGGCCTCGTCGATGACGTCCTTGGCCATCACCCGGTACGTCGTGTACTTGCCGCCCGCGACGACGACCAGGCCGGGTGCGGGGTGGCCCACGGCGTGCTCGCGCGAGAGCTTGGAGGTCGCGTCGGACTCGCCCTCGAGCAACGGGCGCAGCCCGGCGTAGACGCCCTCGACGTCGTCGCGGGTCAACGGGGTCTCGAGCACGGCGTTGACGTGGTCGAGCAGGTAGTCGATGTCGGCGCTGCTGGCCGCGGGGTGGGCCCGGTCCAGCTCCCAGTCGGTGTCGGTGGTGCCGATGATCCAGTGCCGGCCCCACGGGATGACGAAGAGCACGGACTTCTCGGTGCGCAGGATCAGCCCGCTCTCCGACCGGATCCGGTCCTTGGGCACGACCAGGTGCACACCCTTGCTGGCCCGCACCCGGAAGACCCCGCGCTGCCCGCCGAGCGACTGCGTCTCGTCGGTCCAGACCCCGGTCGCGTTGACGACCTGCTTGGCGCGCACCGTGATGTGCTCGCCGCTCTCGAGGTCGTGCACCACCGCACCGGTGACCCGCTCCCCCTCACGCAGCAGCTCCACGACCCGGGCCCGGGAGGCGACGTGGGCGCCGTAGGCCGCGGACGTGCGGGCCAGGAACATCGTGTGCCGCGCGTCGTCGACCTGGGCGTCGTAGTAGTGCAGCGCCCCGACGAGGGCGTCCTTGCGCAGCGCCGGCACCAGCCTGCGCGCGCCCCGACGGGTGAGGTGGCGGTGCAGCGGCAGCCCGGAGCGGCCCGACAGGCGCGAGAGGACGTCGTACAGGGCGACGCCGGAGCCGGCGTAGAGACGCTCCCACCCGCGGTGCTGCAGCGGGTAGAGGAACCCGACCGGGCGGATCAGGTGCGGGGCCAGTCGCTGCATCAGCAGCCCGCGCTCCTTGAGCGCCTCCGCCACCAGTGCGAAGTCGAGCATCTCCAGGTAGCGCAGGCCACCGTGGATCAGCTTGCTGGAGCGGCTCGACGTGCCCGAGGCGAAGTCGCGGGCCTCGACCAGCCCGACGCGCAGTCCTCGGGTGGCGGCGTCGAGGGCGGCACCCGTGCCGACGACGCCTCCCCCGACCACGAGCACGTCGAGCTCCTGGGCGGCCATCTCGCGCAGGGAGCTGTCACGGAACTGCGGGGACAGGGCAACGGACTGCACGGGGCTCACTCACGCTCTCGGGTCTCAGGGGACTGCTGGACTGACCACGATGCCCGACGGGTGGGTGCCGGGCCCACCGGGTCACTCGACGTCGACCCAGTCCAGGGTGCGCTGGACGGCCTTGGTCCACATGGCGTGACCCTCGGCGCGCTGCTGGTCGTCCCACTGCGGGGACCAGCGCTTGCCCTCGTTCCACTTCTTGCGCAGCTCGTCGGTGCCCGACCAGAACCCGACGGCCAGGCCGGCGGCGTACGCCGCCCCGAGGCAGGTGGTCTCCGCGCACACGGGCCTGCTCACGTCGACGCCGAGGGTGTCGGCCTGGATCTGCATGCACAGCTCGTTGGCCGTCACCCCGCCGTCGACCTTGAGCACCTCGAGCTTCACCCCGGAGTCCTGCTCCATGGCCGCCACGACGTCGCAGCTCTGGTAGCAGATCGCCTCGAGCGTCGCCCGGGCCAGGTGGGCGTTGGTGTTGTAGCGCGAGAGCCCGACGATCGCGCCGCGGGCGTCGGAGCGCCAGTGCGGGGCGAAGAGGCCGGAGAAGGCGGGCACGAAGTAGACCCCGCCGTTGTCCTCGACCTGACGGGCCAGCGACTCGCTCTGCGACGCCCCGGAGATGATGCCGAGCTGGTCGCGCAGCCACTGCACCGCCGACCCGGTCACCGCGATCGAGCCCTCGAGCGCGTAGACGGGGGGTTCGTCGCCGAAGCGGTAGCAGATCGTCGTGAGCAGCCCGTGCTCGGAACGGATCAGCTCGGTGCCGGTGTTGAGGAGCATGAAGTTGCCGGTGCCGTAGGTGTTCTTGGCCTCGCCGGGCTCGAAGCAGACCTGCCCGACCGTGGCGGCCTGCTGGTCGCCGAGGATGCCGGTGATCGGCACCTCGCCGCCGAGCGGACCGTCGGCACGGGTGGTGCCGTAGCCCTCGGGCTCGCTGGAGGAACGGATCTCGGGCAGCATCGCGCGCGGGACGTCGAAGAGCGCGAGCAGCTCGTCGTCCCACTCGCAGGTCTCCAGGTCCATCAGCATCGTGCGGCTGGCGTTGGTGACGTCGGTGACGTGCACGCCCCCGTCGGTGCCGCCGGTGAGGTTCCAGATCAGCCACGAGTCGGTGGTGCCGAACAGCGCCTCCCCCTTCTCGGCGGCCTCGCGCACCCCGTCGACGTTCTCGAGGATCCACTGGATCTTGCCGCCGGCGAAGTAGGTGGCCGGCGGCAGCCCGGCGCGGTGCCGGATCAGGTCGCCGTGGCCGTCGCGCTCGAGCTTGGAGGCGATCTTGTCGGTGCGCGTGTCCTGCCACACGATCGCGTTGTAGTAGGGACGCCCGGTCGAGCGGTTCCACACCACCGTGGTCTCGCGCTGGTTGGTGATGCCGATCGCGGCCAGGTCCTCGGCGTGCAGCCCCGCCTTGCCCATCGCCTTCTGGATCACCGAGCGGGCGCGCTCCCAGATCTCCACCGGGTCGTGCTCGACCCAGCCGGCCTTCGGCATCACCTGCTCGTGCTCGAGCTGGTGTCGGGCCACCTCTTCGCCGTCGTGGTCGAAGATCATGAAGCGGGTGCTGGTCGTGCCCTGGTCTACGGCACCGATGTAGTCGGCCATGCTGTGCTCTCCTCAGGTGGCGGATCAGGTGGTGGGATCAGGTGGTGGGTCCGGCGGGACGTTCCGCGGCGGTCTCGGGGACCGGCTCCCCGACGGCCTCGTCACGCTCGGCCTCATCCTCGTCGGGCTCGAGGTGGATGTCGACGAGGTACTTGAACGCGGCCCCGCCCACGAGCGCGCCGAGCAGGGGCGCCACGATCGGCAACCAGAAGTACAGGTAGCCGTTCTGGTCGCGCAGCGCCCCGCCGTAGCCGGTGATGAGGGAGGCGATCCGGGGGCCGAAGTCACGCGCGGGGTTGATCGCGTAGCCGGCGTTGGCCCCCCAGGCCATCCCGATGGCGACCACGACGAGACCGATGATGAACGGGCCCAGGTTGGCCATCGGCGGGTTGTTCCAGGCGTTGGTCAGCGCGAAGACCAGGAAGACCAGGATCGCGGTGCCCACGACCTGGTCGAAGAACGCGGTCTGGATGGACGCCGGGCCGGAGCCGTTGCCGGGCAGCGTGGAGAAGACGAACTGGGTCTTGATGGTGTGCCCCGGGTCGACGCTCGCGAGCAGGTCGGCGTAGCCGACGCGCACGATCAGCGCCGCGACGAACGCGCCCAGCGTCTGCGCGACGACGTACGGCGCCACCTTGCGCCACTCGAAGCCCTTGAAGACCGCGAAGGCCAGGGTCACCGCCGGGTTCAGGTGCGCCCCGGAGATCCGGGCCGCGACGTAGACGCCCAGGGTGACGCCGAGGCCCCACGCCCAGGCGATGGAGTCGTGGTCGCCGAGCGACCCGTCGGGGGCCGTGACCACCTGGGCCACCACCCCCACCCCGAAGAGGATGAGGATCATCGTGCCGGCGAACTCGGCACACACCTCTCCCACGATGGCTGGTCTGGAGTGGCGTGACATCAGTCCTCCGAGCGGGTCGATGTGAGGTGCGTCACCTCTCTACCCATCTCGTCGGGGTTCTACACGTCAGGTCCTGCTGATGAGGATCCACAGGACGAGGGCGGTCACACCGACCACCACGAGCGCGGTCGAGACGACCCCGAGCAGCATGTAGCGCCCGAACCGGCGGGTGTGCGGGGCGACCAGCAGCCCCACCGGCAGCGCCAGGGCGACCAGCACGAAGGGGAACAGCGCGGTGGCGGTCTCGTCGTCGGTGACGGCGTTCAGCACCCCGGCGTAGACGCTGGGCACGACGAGCACGAACACCAGCCCGGTGAAGAACCCGGCCAGTGACGTGAAGACCGGGTGGTCGCGGTGCCACCGCCTCGGCGCTGCGTCGGTCTCGGCCGATCGCGAGGTCGCGGCGTCGTCGGTGTCCACCATCCGCTCAGTCTCGCACCCCGCCGCGGCCCTGGTCCTCAGGCGCGACCATCGCCACGACGAGCACGTCGGGCATCGCGAGGGCGCGCCAGCGCTCCAGGTCGGGCTCGGTGCCGCTCAGGGCTGCCGCCGCGAGCGTCCAGGCCGTGCCGTGACCGACGAGCACGACGTCCTGGTCCCGGTGCACGTCGGCGATCAGCTCGACGGCGGCCACGACGCGCTCGCGGCAGCGCGCCAGCGGCTCCCAGCCGTCGTACGCCGCCCGATCGGGGTCGGCGAACGCGCGCGCGACCGTGCCGGGGAGGTCCTCGATCCAGGCCGGACCGCGCTCGTGCTCGCGCAGGTCGTCGACGACGCCGACCTCGGCCTCGGTGAGCAGCTGGGCGGTGCCCACCGCCTTGGGCTCCGGGGAGCAGAACCACACCGCGCCGCGTGGCAGGCGCCCGGACTCGCGCAGCGCCCACACGTCGTCGAAGCCGGCCGGGTCGAGCTCCCAGGTGGCCGCCGGGGTCCCGGGCACGACCAGGGGCCGCCCGTGCCGGACCAGGTGCAGGCTCATGCCCGGAAGACGAGGTGGTGCAGCAGCAGCCAGACCGGGGCGATGGTGGCCAGCAACGAGTCGAGCCGGTCCATCAGGCCGCCGTGGCCCGGGATCACCTGGCTCATGTCCTTGATGCCCAGGTCGCGCTTGACGACCGACTCGCACAGGTCGCCCAGGGTCGCCATCACCGCCACGATCAGGCCGAGCAGCAGCCCGACCCACCAGCGGCCCTCGAGCAGCCACACCATCAGGCCGATGCCGGCGGCCACGCTGAAGACCACCGAGCCCACGAAGCCCTCCCACGACTTCTTGGGCGAGATGACCGGGGCCATCGGGTGCTTGCCGAACAGCACGCCGAACGTGTAGCCGCCGGTGTCGGAGAAGACGGTCACCGCGATGAACACGATGATCCCGCGCACGCCGTCGTTCTCGAGGCCGCCGCCGTACAGACCGCCCTCACGCAGCAGCAGCGCCACGAACGCCCCGAGGAAGGGCACGTAGACCAACGTGAACAGGGATGCGGAGGCGTCCTGGACGTAGCCGTCGATGCCGCGGCGCAGCAGCCACAGCATGGTCACCAGGGCGGTGACGGCCGTGGCCGTGACCAGGGCGTCGGCGCCGAAGACGTAGGCCACCACCACCATCACCGCACCGCCCAGCATCAGCGGCTCCTCGGGCAGGTCGATGCCCTTGGCGCTGAGCCCGCGACCGAGCTCCCAGATCGCGACGACGACCGCGACCACCACGATGACCATGAACGCGGTCTTCCACAGCAGCAGCGAGGCGAGGATCGCGCCGATCAGCACGAAGGCCGAGAGGAAGGCGGCGCGCAGGTCCCGGCCCGCCCGGCCGTGGTTCTTCACGGGGGCAGGCGAGGCCGTCGGGGGCGTCGGGGTCGTCATCTGCGCTGCTGCCTCGAGGTCCTCAGACCTCGATCAGCTCGGCTTCCTTGCTCTTGAGCATCTCGTCGATGGCGTCGGTGTGCTTCTTGGTGGTCACGTCGAGCTTCTTCTCGGCGCCGGTGACGTCGTCCTTGCCGACCTCGCCGTCCTTCTCGAGCTTCTCCAGGCCCTGCTTGGCGGCCCGGCGCAGGTTGCGGACCGCGACCCGGCCGTCCTCGGCCTTGGCGCGCGCGACCTTGATGTACTCCTTGCGGCGCTCCTCGGTCAGCTCGGGGAACACGCAGCGGATCATCTTGCCGTCGTCGGCGGGGTTCACGCCGAGGTCGGAGTCGCGGATGGCCCGCTCGATGCCCTTCATCGCGCTCTGGTCGAAGGGCGCGATGAGGATGACGCGCGCCTCGGGCGCGGTGAAGGAGGCCAGCTGCTGCAGCGGGGTCGGCGAGCCGTAGTAGTCGACGACGATCTTGCTGAACATCGAGGGGTGGGCGCGGCCGGCGCGGATCGCGGCGAACTCCTCGCGTGTCGCCTCCACCGACTTGCGCATCTTGGTGTCGGCCTCGTTGAGGATGTCGTTGATCACGGCTGCTCCTGGTGTCGTCGCGTACGTCGGTGGAAGGTCGGTGGGGTCAGTCGGCGCTGACCAGCGTCCCGATCTTCTCACCCTTGAGCACCCGCGGGATGTTGCCCTCGGGCTCCATGCCGAAGACCACCATCGGCAGCTTGTTCTCAGCGCACAGGGTGAAGGCCGTCTGGTCGACCACCTCGAGCTTGCGCTGGATGGCCTCGGTGTAGGTGATCGTGTCGAACTTGGTGGCGTTCGGGTCCTTGCGCGGGTCGGCGTCGTACACGCCGTCGACGCCGCTCTTGGCGAAGAACACCGCGTCGCACCGGCTCTCGAGCGCCCGCTGGACCGCGACGGTGTCGGTGGAGAAGAACGGCATGCCCATCCCCGCGCCGAAGATGACCACGCGCCCCTTCTCCATGTGCCGGATCGCGCGGCGCGGCACGTAGGGCTCGGCGACCTGGCCCATCGTGATCGCGGTCTGCACCCGGGTCTCGACGCCCATCTTCTCCAGGAAGTCCTGCAGCGCCAGGCAGTTCATGACGATGCCGAGCATGCCCATGTAGTCGGCGCGCACCCGGTCCATGCCGCGCTGCTGCAGCTCGGCGCCCCGGAAGAAGTTGCCGCCACCGGTCACCACGGCGATCTGGACACCCGAGCGGGCGACCTCGGCGATGTCGAGCGCGATCTTCTGCACGACGTCGGGGTCGACGCCGACCCGGCCGCCGCCGAAGACCTCGCCCGAGAGCTTGAGCAGGACACGCTGGTAGGGCTGGTTCGTGGGCTGGGTCGTCGGCTGGGTCATCGAGATTCCCTTCGTGGGGGTGTGGGCACAGCACGAAGGCCGGCCCGTTGATCCATCTGGTGGGGGATCAAGCGGACCGGCCTCCTTGGCGTCAGGTGCAACCTAGCGGATCAGTGCCTCTCAGGCACCGACCTCGAACCGGGCGAAGCGCTTGAGCGTGGTGCCGGACTCCTTGAGGACGGCCTCGACGCTCTTCTTGGCCTCGGTCACCGACGGCTGCTCCAGGAGGACGACCTCCTTGAAGAAGCCGTTGACCCGACCCTCGGTGATCTTGGCGATCGCCTGCTCGGGCTTGCCCTCCTCGCGCGACTTCTGCTCGGCGATGGAGCGCTCCTGGGCGACGACGTCCGCGGGGACCTCGTCGCGCGTGAGGTACTGCGGGCGCATCGCAGCGATCTGCATCGCAGCGCCGCGGGCGGCCTCGTCGGAGCCGTCGTACTCGACCAGGACACCCACGGCGGGCGGCAGGTCGGCGGCACGCTTGTGCATGTAGGTCACGACGGAGCCCTCGAAGTAGGCCACGCGGCCGAGCTCGATCTTCTCGCCGATCGTGATGGCGAGCTGCTCGACGACCTGACCGACGGTCTTGCCGTCGAGCGGGGCGGCCTTCAGCGCGTCGGCGTCAGCGGCCTTCGCCTCGTTGGCGGCCTCGGCGATCTTCTGGGCGGCGGCGACGAAGTCGGCGTTCTTGGCCACGAAGTCGGTCTCGGAGCGGAGCTCGACCAGCGCGCCACCCGCGGTGACGACGAGACCCGAGGAGGCCTCGCGCTCGGCGCCGCGCTTGGCGGCCTTGGCCTCACCCTTGACCCGCAGGATCTCGACGGCCTTGTCCAGGTCGCCCTCGGCCTCGGTCAGCGCCTTCTTGCAGTCCATCATGCCGGCGCCGGTCTGCTCGCGGAGCTTCTTGACGTCGGCCGCGGAGATGTTCGTCATTGACGTTCCGTCCCTCGAAGAGAAAGTGGTGGGAGTAGCAGGGAGAGCCCCGGGCGTACCGCCGTCCGCGAACCCGGGGGTTCGCGGACGGCGGTCAGCACAGAGCGATCAGGCCTTGGCCTCGTCCTTGACCTCGGGGGCGTCCGTGGCCGCGGGGGCCTCGGTCGCCTCGGGGGCCTCGGTGGTCTCCTCGGCCGCAGGGGCCTCGGTCGCCTCGGTCGTCTCAGCAGCGGCCTCGTCGGAGGCGGCGGCCTCGGTCGACGCGCCGGTGGCCTCGGAGGCGGCGGCGTCGTCGGCGGAGGTGGCCTTCTCGGCGGCCTTGTCGGCCTCGCCGGCCAGCAGCTCGCGCTCCCACTCGGCCAGCGGCTCGTCGGTGGTGCCGGAGGCCGACTCGGACTTGCCGCCCGAGCGGGCGATGAGGCCCTCGGCGACGGCGTCCGCGATGACGCGGGTCAGCAGCCCGACGGCGCGGATGGCGTCGTCGTTGCCCGGGATCGGGAAGTCGACCTCGTCCGGGTCGCAGTTGGTGTCCAGGATGCCGATGATGGGGATCCGCAGCTTGCGGGCCTCCTCGACAGCGAGGTGCTCCTTCTTGGTGTCGACGATCCACACGGCGGAGGGCACGCGGCCCATCTCGCGGATGCCGCCCAGGGTCTTGTCGAGCTTGTCGCGCTCCCGCTTCATCTGCAGGAGCTCCTTCTTCGTGCGGCCCGAGCCGGCCACCGCGTCGAAGTCGATCTCGTCGAGCTCCTTGAGGCGGTTGATCCGCTGGTGCACGGTCTGGAAGTTGGTGAGCATGCCACCGAGCCAGCGCTGGTTGACGTAGGGCATGCCCACGCGCGTCGCCTGCTCGGCGATCGCCTCCTGCGCCTGCTTCTTGGTGCCGACGAACATCACGGTGCCGCCCTTGGCGACGGTCTCCTTGATGAAGGCGTACGAGCGGTCGATGTAGCTCAGCGACTGCTGCAGGTCGATGATGTAGATGCCGTTGCGCTCGGTCATGATGAAGCGCTTCATCTTGGGGTTCCAACGACGGGTCTGGTGCCCGAAGTGGACGCCGCTCTCGAGGAGCTGGCGCATGGTCACAACTGCCATGGTGGTGTTCTCCTGTGGTGGAGGCGACTCCCGTCGGTGGCGTCCTTCAGGCCTGGTGGCCAGGACGCGCCGGGGTCACGCTCCGGTTGGGGTTTTCAGTTCACTGCGACCAGCGGGTGCCGGTCGCCCTGACGTCTGCGCGCGATCCCACCCGGATCTCCAGGCTCACGCCTGTCGGTCCGGGACCGAGGATCGTCGCCCACGGGTGGCCACTCCTCCTTGCGGAGGGGTGTCGCGGTCTGCGGACGTGCGAAGTCAATCCATGAGGATTGCGTCCGCCAGCGTACGCCAGTCCTGCCGGTGCCCGCCAATCCGTCGCAGGGCCGCCGGGCGCGCACACCGACCCCTCACGCGCCGCCCGTCCCCAGAGCGACGTTCGGCCTGCACGACGCGGCCCGTTCCGCCCGAGGCTGGACCGATGCTGCTCTCCCCCACCGCCACGCTGCTCGCCGCCCTGACCCTGTCCTGGTGGCCGTCGCTCGATCCCGGACCGGACCCGGTCGGGACCTGGCCGCTGCGGCCCGAGCCCGAGGTGGTCGAGGCGTTCCGCCCACCGTCCTCGCCCTACGGGCCGGGGCACCGCGGGGTCGACCTCCTGGGTCGCGCGGGCCAGCCGGTCCGGGCGGCGCTGGACGGCGAGGTCTCCTTCGCGGGCCGGATCGCGGGGCGCGGGGTCGTCGTGGTCTCCCACGGTGCGACGCGGACGACGTACGAACCGGTGGCGGCGAGCGCGAGCCTCGGCGACGCGGTGGTCGCCGGCGACGTGCTGGGCCGCCTCGAGGTGGCACCGTCGCACTGCGTCCCCCGCACCTGCCTGCACTGGGGCTGGATCGAGGGGGGTGGGACCTACGGCGACACCTACCTCGACCCGCTGCGCCTGGTCGGGCAGGGCCCCGTCCGTCTCCTCCCCCTCGAGGGCGCCCCGACCACCGCGACCCGGCCCACATGTCTCGCCGAGCCGGCGCGAACTGACCCCGGGGACCGGCTCCGGTCAGGCTCGGGGGTGTGCCTGCCGGTAGGCGGCGCGGAGCCGGTCGGTGGTGACATGGGTGTAGATCTGGGTGGTGGCCAGCGAGGCGTGGCCCAACAGCTCCTGCACGGAGCGCAGGTCGGCGCCGCCCTCGAGCAGGTGGGTGGCAGCCGTGTGCCGTAGGCCGTGCGGCCCCATGTCGGGGGCACCGGGCACGTCACCGACGGAGCGGTGCACCAGGGTGCGCACGGCTCGCTGGTCGATACGCTTGCCCCGGACGCCGAGGAAGAGCGCCGGGCCGGAGCCCTCGACGACCAGGTGGGGTCGCCCCTGCTTGGTCCAGAAGTCGAGAGCCCGGGCGGCGGGTCGCCCGAAGGGCACCATCCGCTCCTTGCGCCCCTTGCCGAGGACCCGTACGACGTTGCGCTCCCGGTCGACGTCGTCGACGTCGAGGCCGACCAGCTCACCGACGCGGATGCCGGTGGCGTAGAGCAGCTCGAGCATCGCGACGTCGCGCAGCCCGACGGGCCCGCCGTCGTCGGCGATCTCGGTGGCGGCGCGGATCAGCTCGTCGGCCTCGTCGCGGCGCAGCACCGGCGGCAGGGGCCGGTGGGCCTTGGGGCTGGCGAGGCTGGCGCCCGCGTCCTGCTCCGCCCGCCCGGTGCGGACCAGCCACGCGGTGAAGACCCGCGCGGCGCTGGCGCGACGCGCGATGGTCGTGCGCGAGCGGCCCAGGCTCTGCTGCTGGGCCAGCCAGCTGCGCAGGGTGCGCAGGTCGAGACGGGTGACGTCGTCGATCCCGAGCCGGCGCGCGTGCTCCAGCAGACCGGCGATGTCGGTCGTGTAGGCCCGCACCGAGTGCGGGGTGAGGTCCCGCTCGACGGCGAGGTGCTGCTCGTAGTCGCCCAGGAGCCGGACGAACGCCTCGGGCAGCAGCTCCACGTCGGCGTCGGTCATGCCCGGAGTCTAGGAAGCCGCTCGCTGCTCAGGGCAGAGCGAGCCCGGCGAGCCGCCAGCCGCTGCCCTCCTGACGCACTAGACCGACCTCCTGCAAGCGCTCCAGCACCGCGAGCACCGCAGTGGGCCCCACTCCCGCGGTGCGCGCGATCGAGTCGCTGGCGACCCCACGGGAGACGGGCACGGCGTCGAGCACCTGCCGGTCGACGAGGCTCAGCTGGTCGCGCAGCGTCTCGGGTCCGCGCGGGATCTCGAGCAGGTGCTGGCCCGCCTCGGCCACCATCTCCAGCACCTCGGGCCCGGAGGTCACCAGGTGGGCCGCACCGGCGCGGATCAGCTGGTGCACCCCCTGCGACTGGGCGGAGCCGACCGGGCCGGGCACCCCCATCACGGTGCGGTTGAGCTGCTGGGCCCAGTTGGCGGTGTTGAGCGCGCCGCTGCGCAGCGCCGCCTCGACGACCACCGTGCCACGGCTCAGGGCTGCGATGAGGCGGTTGCGGCTCAGGAAGCGCACCCGCATCGGCGACCAGCCGGGCGGCGCCTCGGAGATGACGGCGTGCCGGGCGGCGAGGTGCTCGATCAGGTCCCGGTGGGCCGAGGGGTAGATCCGGTCGGCGCCGCAGGCCAGCACCGCGACGGTGGAGGCGTCGCTGCCGAGGGCGCCGCGGTGGGCGGCCTGGTCGATGCCGAACGCCGCGCCCGAGATGATCGGATGCCCCTCGCGGGCGACGGTCGCGGCGATCTCGGCGGCGACCGATCCGCCGTACCCGGTGGCGGTCCGGGCCCCGACCACGGCGACCGACCCGGCGAGGGTGTCGAGGCGCTGCGGTCCGCGGACCCACAGCCCGACCGGCACTCCCCCGCGGCCCTGGACCCGGGGGTGCTCGAGGTCGGCGAGCTGGGTCGGCCACTCGTCGTCGGTGGGGATCACGAAGCGGATGCCCTGCCGGGCCGCCGTGGCCAGGACCCGCTCGGGCTCGAGCCCGTCGCTGCGGGCCTGGGTCTCGCCCTGCAGCTCGGCGAGGTCGGGGTGGCTGTCCGCGAGCTGCTGCAGCGTCTCGACGGCCCCGATGCTGCTCACGCTCGCGAGGAAGCCGGGGTGGCCGGGCTCGACGATGCGCGAGAGCGCGACGCGGGCGAGGCGGTCGTCCTGCCAGACCCGCATCAGGCACCTCGCTCGAGAGCGCTGAGCAGGAGCGGGGAGCCCGAGCGCAACCGCAGCGCCGTGTCGACCTCGGCGGCGCCGGGTCGGCGGTCGTCGTCGGTCTCGGCCGACAGGTCGAGCACGGTCCAGGCCAGGCGGTGCACGCGTACGGCGCCGCGGCTGCTGACCTCGCCCTGGTAGAGCCCGTCGTCCAGCAGGGCCTGCCCGTCCTCGCCCAGGGGCCAGCGCTCGCGCAGGGCGGCGCCGGGCACCTGCGAGTTCAGCCGCCAGGTGCAGCCGGCGTACCGACCTGCCTGTCGACGCCGGGCCCGGGTCACCCGGGCCCGCACGACCTCGGAGGTCTCCCGGACGGCAAGGGGATCCTGCCGTTCGTGGGGGCGCAGCGGGTCGACCTGGCGGGTGATGTCGATGCGGTCGGTGACCGGGCCGGTGACCTTGCGACGGTAGTCGCGCCGCACGGTCTCCCGGCAGCTGCAGCGGTTCGCGCCGGCAGCCGCGCGGAAGTCGCCGCAGGGGCAGGGGTTGGCGGCGAGCACCACCATTCCCCGCGCCGGAAGCGTCACCAGCTCCTCGGCGCGGGCCACGGTGATCTCACCGTTCTCCAGGGGCTCGCGCAGCGCCTCGATCACGTCGGCGCGGAAAAGCGGGAACTCATCCATCAGGAGCACGCCGCAGTGCGTCCTGCTCAGCTCACCGGGCCGGACCTGTCCGCTGCCACCACCGACGATGCTGGCCTTGCTCGCGTCGTGGTGCGGCGCGGCGTACGGCGGCCGCGTGAGCATGCCCCGCGCAGGGTCGAGGACGCCGGCCAGCGAATGGATGGCGGTCAGCTCGAGGGACTCCTCCGGGCCCAGGTCCGGGAGGATCGTCGGGATCCGCTCGGCGAGCGTGGTCTTGCCCGACCCCTTCGGCCCCTCCAGCAGCAGGTGGTGCCCGCCCGCGGCGGCGACCTCGGCGGCGTACCGCGCGTCGGCCATGCCGATGAGGTCGGACATGTCGACCTCGTCGTGCCGATGGGACCCGCGCCAGGTCAGCAGGCTGGCGCCGGACGAGGCGGCGACGGGGACGGCGTCGGGGACCTCGGCGCCGCTGAGCTGGGCGACCACCTGGCGCAGTGAGCGCATCCCGAAGACCGTCGTGCCGGGCACCATCGCGGCCTCGGCCGCCTGCGGTTCGGGCACGAAGACGGTGCGGATGCCGGACTCACGGGCCGCGAGCACCATCGGCAGCACCCCCGTGACCGAGCGCAACCCGCCGTCGAGGGTGAGCTCACCGATGAACAAGCAGCCGTCGAGGGCGGTCTCGGTGAGGGCGTCGTCGGCCGCCAGGACGGCCAGGGCCATGGCCAGGTCGAAGTGGGTGCCCCGCTTGCGCAGGTCGGCCGGGGACAACAGGATCGTGATCCGCTTGGTGGCCGGCCAGCCGAGCCCCGAGTTGATGATCGCCATCCGGACCCGGTCACGGGCCTCGTTGATCGCGATGTCGGGCCGTCCCACGAGCGTGGTGCCGACCTGACCCGGCGAGACGTCGGCCTGGACGTGGATCAGGTGTCCGACGGCGCCGTGCAGGGAGACAGTGCGGGCGGTCGCGAACGGCATCAGACCAGCCCCCGCACGTGCTCGACCTCAGCAGCGCCGCGGGCCGCGAGCCGGACCGCCACCAGGTCGACGCGCATCTCGGGCAGACGCACCTCGTGGGCGACCTGCCACTCCTCCCCCAGCCGCTGCAGCCGGGCGAGCTTCGCCGGGGTCACCGCCTCGTGCGGCGTGCCACCCTGCTCACCGGCCCGGGTCTTCACCTCGCACACCACCAGCACGTCGCCCTCGCGCAGCACGAGGTCGACCTCGCCCACCGGGCACCGCCAGTTGCGCTCCAGCAGGGTCATCCCCTGCGCCACGAGGTGGCGTGCCGCCACCTTCTCGCCATAGGCCCCCAGGGCCTGCCTGCTCGCTGCTGTCGCCGTCATCTCCGACCTCCTGGTCAGAGAGTTGCCGACCGGACAGTCTCAAGAAGGCGAAGGGGCGAACCTGTGCACCACCGGCTTTCCAACCATGAGTGTGGGAGGTTCCGGGCAAAGCAGTCCGGTCCCGGGCATGAAGGCAGCCCACTTCTGACGTCAGTCGGTTCTCACCCGCGAAGAACCGGCGCGTTGCATTTTGCATAAGGCTGGACTCGCACGTCCGCCCCAGCGAGCTGGAGGCCGAGTGCCCCGGAGAGGTCGCCAACCAGATCGTTCGTGGCGGTAATTACGGGAGCAACCACACCAGAGGCAAGGCCAGAGACTGCTGTCCCCACTAATCCGGTGGAGCCGAGTAACACGTCGACGAGGTCCGAGACTGTCCGCTCAAGCTGCTTCTTGAGAGGAGGCCCCAGGATAGGAACGTTGTTGATAGGCACGCCCATTAAGCGAAGGTCGCTGATCTTGATTCCCGTCGGGGCCGACAGCGTGGGGACCCCCAGGAGCGAGCCTCCGGAGATCTCTTTGACGGTCTTGTACGTGTCGGTCTTAGGGATGTCCCAAACCAGGTCCTCTGGCTCGTCAAGGGCAACGGGTGCCGCGGCCCCGATGCTCTGACTCGCGGCTAGGTCCAGCGTGACGAGGCCGGGGACTCCGGGAATAATCCCCGACCCGATACCGAGATCATTGGCCTCGATCTTCAATATCAGGCTCTGGCTCGCCGTTACAGCGTCGGTCTGGACCTCCACTGGGATCAGGTCGGGCCCGCATGTCACGTCTCCGAGGGTTCCGGTGGCCGCGCCGACCTCGGAGTGAACCGTTAGGTACCCACCAATGGTGACGGCGCCAGTTCCGGGGATGAGAGCCGGCACTGACGTTCCGACGTCCCCAGATACGTCGACCACGATCTGACCAGTCGACGCCTTGGCACCACTCCCGCCACAGGCCTGCCGCGGCCCTTCGATGATCGTCGTCTCCGTCTTCATAGGGACGCCGGGCAGCGCAACCACCAGGCCAGCGAAGTTTGTTTTGTTGGCGATGCTTGCGGCGCCCGCCACCAGGTCAAGCACGTTCAACTCGGCGTCCAAGGCACCTCCGCTGGCAGTCGTCAGGGCGACTAGACGGTCGAATTGGATCTCGATGTCACCGACCACCGAGGTTCTCGCCAAGTCATCGAGCAACTCGGCTGAAGCAGTATCGCCCTCGTTCCGCAGGACGAAGGCACTCGCGAGGAGGATGTCGTTGAGCGTGATGTCGGTTGCCGACGCCAGGCCCTCGATGCTTCCGACGTTGATTGTGGGGGCTGACATCAGGTCCAGCAACGAAACGTTCGCGTCGGCGAGACCTTGGTACCCGACGGCCGTCAAATCGCTGTTACCGAGGATCGGGTTCAGCAGCGCGACCACGGTCTCCGGTTCTTTGCTGAGCCCGGCGACCCAGGACCCGACCGAGAAGCAAGTGTTGGCCTCCGTCATGGCGTTCGCGGTGCGCACGGCTCCACCCGAGCCCGGCGCGAAGGCGAAGTCGATGCTGGTCGAGGCTTCGACGTGGACGGCGTTCGGAATTTCCGGGTAATCAATGGGCGAAAACTCCCCGGTAAGCAGGTTTACCTGGCCCATCTCGACCGTGACTGTCAGCGGGGAACCCGCGACGGTGGCTGTCAGCGTCTCCTGCTTCTGCTGGACACTGATGCCGGGGCTCGAATTGTCCTGAAGGTTGTGAGAAAGCGACTCCGCAAGCCCCGACCTCCATTCGTTGGCAGCTTTGATCACGGCGTGGCTGCGCCCGTCGAGATGCCGAACCATGTCGAGAGCGATGACGTCCGCAAGTGCCTGCATGTCGCGCCGGGCGACTCGCTGCATACCCAGGTCGACGGCGAAAGCTGCCATGACAATGAGCAACGTCATCGTCACAGCTAGGAACGGTGCGACCGCGCCACGCTCGTGGCGACTCCCCCCTTTCCCCAGAGCCATCAGCTGACCTCCGCCACAGCCGAATACGCCAGGTGCTCGGGCAAAGGCACCAGAGGGAATTTCGGAATCAATGGTTGGCTGGAGTAAAGATAGTCAAGCGTGACCACGGCGCAGTCCCGCGACAGGTCCGCAGGGCATGCCTTTACGACGACGCTGCATGTCATGGCACCGGTACCGCACACGACTCCATAGCTGTCGAGCGCCTGCTTGATAGCGTTGTTCGCGGCCGTTTGCTTCTCGCCTGTTGTGAAGGCCGCCGGGGCCACAGCGGCGGCCCGCGCCCCCTCTGCTGCCGCCTGACTGATCGCCTGACGGAAGCTGAGCATGTAGCCGTAGCTGATGATCCCGAAGACGAGCAGCAGGAGCAGCGGCACCACGAGCGCGAACTCGACCGCAGCAGCGCCGCGCTCACGCTCGCGCCGGTCCCCTCCGAACATGCTCCCCACCCGTCATCTCGACGGACTCCCCATCCGTCTCGACGACCATAGGGAGCCGTCGCGAGCCGCGGGTGGGTTCGCGGGGTCGTATGGCCCAGAAGGACTAGTCATCGTGGTCGCTCGGCCCCCTCGAGGGGTGGCGGAGGGCTCAGGTCTTGGGCGGGTCGAAGTCGGAGGACTGGAGCTCCTCGACGTTGACGTCCTTGAAGGTCAGCACCTTCACGTTCTTGGCGAAGCGGGCCGGGCGGTACATGTCCCACACCCACGCATCGCTCATCGAGACCTCGAAGAAGACGTCGCCCTGCTCCGTGCGCGCCTTCACGTCGACCTGGTTGCACAGGTAGAAGCGGCGGTCGGTCTCGACGACGTACTTGAAGATCGACACGACGTCGCGGTACTCGCGGTAGAGGGTGAGCTCCATCTCGGCCTCGTACTGCTCGAGCTCCTCGGCGCTCACACGTGCTCCTTCACTCGACCTCGTCCGCACTCGCCCACCCTGCTGGTGAGGTCGGCACTGGCATCGTAGACGCGTGGGACCACACTCGCAGGCGACTCCCCCGGGCCAGGGCCCACCGCTGCCCGGCCGACCGATCATGGACCAGTGGTGGCGCGACATCACGTTCCTGCACTGGCCCGTCGACCCCGCCGCGGTGGCGCCGCTGCTCCCGCGCGGCGTGCGCCCGGACCTGTACGACGGTGCCGCCTGGGTCGGTCTGATCCCGTTCCGCATGGTCGACGCGGGCGTGGGCGCCGGGCACCCCGTGCCGTGGCTGGGCAGCTTCCTCGAGACCAACGTGCGGCTCTACTCGACCGACGACCGCGGCCGCCACGGCGTCGTCTTCCGCTCGTTGGACGCCGACCGCCTGGCCGTCGTCGCCGGTGCCAACGCCGGATTCGGGGTGCCGTACAAGTGGGCACGGATGGCGGCGAAGGAGACCGACGACGGGTGGCGCTACGAGATGCGCCGCCGCACCGGCTCCCGGCCCCGCAGCCTCATCGACGTCGAGGTCGGCGCACCTGTCGAGCCGGACCCGCTCGAGCTGTTCCTCACCGCCCGCTTCGGCCTGCACACCTCGGTCCTGGGCCGCACCCTGTGGGTGCCGAACACGCACGGCCCGTGGCCGCTGCGCGGGGCCCGGCTCCGCGACCTGCACGACGAGCTCGTCAGCGCCGCCGGCCTGCCCGGGGTGGCCACCAGCGCGCCGGTCTCGGTCCTGCACTCCCCCGGCGTCCGCACCCAGTTCGGCCTCCCGCAGCCGCTGTGACCGGGCCCGCCGGACTCCAGCACCCACCTCGGGACCGACGCCGTCGCCGAAGTGCTGAGCAAACGTCGGCCCGGGTGGCTCCGGCCACGCTCAGGCAGCGGTGACGACCCTGCCTTTGCTCAGCAGCTCGGCGACGAGTCAGACCAGCCCGGCGGCGCGGCGCACGTTGACGAACCGCATCCGGTGCACCGGCGAGGGGCCGTGCTCGGCCAGCGCCCGGGTGTGGGTGTCGGTGATGTAGCCCTTGTGCGTCTTGAAGTCGTACGCCGGCCACTCACCGTCGAGCTCACGCATCAGGCGGTCGCGGGTCACCTTCGCCAGCACGGAGGCCGCCGAGATGCAGGCGGCGACCCGGTCGCCCTTCCAGACCGCGAGGCCGGGCACGCCGAGGCCGTCGACGGGGAAGCCGTCGGTGAGCACGTAGTCGGCCGGCACGTCGAGCAGCGCCACGGCCCGGCGCAGCGCCTCGATGTTGGCCACGTGCATGCCCAGCCGGTCGCACTCCTCGTGCGAGAGCACCACCACCGACCAGGCCACGGCGCGGCGCACCACCTGGTCGTAGCAGCGCTCGCGCGCCTTCTCCGTCAGCAGCTTGGAGTCGGCGAGACCGGGCACGATGCCCGCGCGGCCCGGCGGCAGGATGCAGGCACCGGCGACCAGCGGTCCGGCGCAGGCCCCGCGCCCCGCCTCGTCGACGCCGGCGATCGTCTCGATGCCGTGGCGGCGCAGGGCGCGCTCGTAGCCGTAGAGCCCGGCATCACGCCGGACGGTGGACCCTCGGGGCAGGACGGACATCGGCTCAGGGGGCGTCGGGCACGTCGTCGAACGCGTCGACCTCGTCGGGGCGACCGAAGCGGTCGGTGGGCCACAGCAGCAGCCACACCTTGCCGACCACCAGGTCCGTGGGCACGAACTCGTCGCCGGGCACGCAGTCGGTCTCGTCCTCGAGGCACATGTGGACGGTCGAGTCGGCCGAGCGGCCGCGGTTGTCGCCCATCACGAAGACCGACCCCTTCGGCACCGGCCCGGCCTTCCAGCTGCAGTTGCCGGTCATCGGGCCACGGCAGCCGCGCACGCGCTGGTCCTCGAGCACGTAGTCGTCCTCGTCCAGCGCGACCCCGTTGACCGTGAGCCGCTTCTCGCTGTCGCAGCACTCGATGACGTCGCCCTCGACGCCCACCACCCGCTTGACCAGGTAGCCGGTGTCCGGCATCAGCCCGATGGCGGCCAGGGTGGAGGAGACGGGGTTGCCCGGCTCCTCGACCTCACCGGCGTTCAGCCAGCCGCCCGGGTCCTCGAACACCACGACGTCGCCGCGCTCGACCTCGCCGCCGAACCAGCCCGACCACTTCTCCACCAGAATCCGGTCGTCCTCGACGAGACCGGGCTCCATGGACTCCGAGGGGATGTAGAACGCCTGCACGACGAACGTCTTGAGCAGGACCGCCAACACCACGGCCAGCCCCAGCAGCAGGAGCGACTCCTGCCACACGGGCAGCCCGCCGCGCTGGTGCTTCTGCCGGGCCGCGGCCACGCGCTCGGCCGGGGACGGGACGACCCCGTCGGCCACGGTGGTCGGGCCGGCGGGGTCGCGGTCGTCGCTGCTCACGCGGCGAGTGTAAGGCTGAGGTCGCGGATCAGAAGTCGCGACGCTCCTTGATCTTGGCGGCCTTGCCGCGCAGGTTGCGCAGGTAGTACAGCTTGGCGCGACGCACGTCACCGCGGGTCACGACCTCGACGGTCTCGAAGATCGGGGAGTGCAGCGGGAAGGTGCGCTCGACACCGACGCCGAAGGAGACCTTGCGGACGGTGAAGGTGCGACCCACGCCGGCACCGTGCATGCGGATGACGACGCCCTGGAAGATCTGGACACGCGCGCGGGTGCCCTCGACGACCTTGACGTGGACCTTGACGGTGTCACCGGCACGGAAGTGCGGGATGTCGTCGCGCTTGAGCTCGTTGCCGAGCTGGGCGACCAGGATGTTGGGCATGTTGTCTCCTCGCGAGTGCCACAGATCAGCCGCGGAATCAGGTGGTGCGTGAACGGGGTCGGTACGTCGACTTCTCCGGCTGCGTGGGCCGCCCTCTGTGGCAGGCGTCCGACGCGGGTCCCCCGTGCGTTCCTCGGGGCGGCCCTCCGGTCCGACAGGACCAGCGTCCGAGTCTGCCACAACGGAGGCGGCGCCCCGAAATCAGACTGGGGCCACCGAGGACCGGCCGCGGATCAGCCGCGGGCGGTGCGCCGGCGCTGCTTGGTGAGCACCGCAGGCCCGGACGGCCCGTCGAGGACCTCGCGGATCCGGTAGCCGGCGCGCTTGTAGCGACGCAGGTTGGTCTCGCTGCCCTTCCCCGTGTGCAGCAGGTACGTCGAGGCCGCGGGCGGGGCGACCCGCTCGGCGTGCTCGAGGAGCACCCGGCCCAGCCCGCGTCCCCGCAGGTCCGGGGCCACCATCAGCCGGCCGATCTGCCACGTGGTGCCCTCGAGGCGCCCCCGGACCGAGCCCACGAGCCGGCCGCCGGCGCGCACGACGTAGGTGTCCCACTCCGTCAGGGCGGCGACGGCGTCCTCGACCCCCTCCTGCAGCGGGGGGATCGTCAGGTCGTCGTGGACCAGCGCCTCCTCGACCCAGCAGGCCAGGGTCAGCACGTGCAGCTCGGCGGCGTCGGAGGGCACGGCCGGGACTACCTGCCACTGCCCCGCGGCGTGGCTGGGGTGCAGCAGGTCGGGGCGCCGCTCGGCGGTGCGCTGCACGGCCTGCTCGTGGCGCCAGGCGGCGATGGCGGCGTGGTTGCCGCTCAGCAGCACCGGCGGGACCTCGTGGTCGCGCCAGGTCGCGGGCTTGGTGTAGACGGGGTACTCCAGCAGCCCCTGCTCGTGGGACTCCTCCTCCAGCGACGCCGCGTTGCCCATGAAGCCCGGCAGCAGCCGCACGACGGCCTCGGTGACGGCCAGCGCGGCCACCTCCCCGCCGTTGAGGACGTAGTCGCCCAGGGAGATCTCCACGACCTCCTCGACGTCCGGGCGCGAGCGGGCGTGGTCGATGACCCGCTGGTCGATGCCCTCGTAGCGCCCGCACGCGAACAGCAGCCGCGACCGGGTGGCCAGCTCGCGGGCCAGCGCCTGGGTCAGCGGCCGCCCGGCGGGGCTGGGCACCACGACTGTCGCCGCTCCCCCGCCCACCGACGGGCCCAGCAGGTCGTCGAGCGCCTCGCCCCACGGCTCGGGGCGCATCACCATGCCCGCGCCACCGCCGTACGGGGTGTCGTCGACGGTCCGGTGCCGGTCGTGGGTCCAGTCGCGCAGGTCGTGGACGTGCATCTCGACCAGGCCCCGGGTCGCGGCGCGGCCGGGCAGCGAGAGCCCGAGCGGTGCGAGGTAGTCGGGGAAGATCGTGAGGTAGTCGAGACGCACGGGGTTCAGGCGTCCTCGGGCAGCGGCGCGACCAGTCCCGGACGGTCCGCCACGACGACCCGACGGGCCTCGAGGTCGACCTCGGGCACCAGCACGGCCACGAACGGCACGAGGGTGTCGCGCCCGTCGAGCGCCCGGATCCCGAGCAGGTCCTGGGAGCCGCCGTGCACCACGGTGGTCACCACGCCGAGCGGGGCGCCCTCGAGGTCGACGACGTCGAGACCGACCAGCTGGTGGTCGTAGTACTCGTCGGGGTCCGCGGGCGTCGCGTCGACGCGCAGCTGCGCGTGCAGCACGATGCCGCGGACCGCCTCGGCCTCGTTGCGGTCGCCGATCTCCTCGAACGTCGCGAGCAGCACCCCCTGGTGCCAGCGGGTGCGGGCCACCGTGAGCGTGCGGAAGGTGGTCGTGGAGTCCCGCGGCTTCTCGACCTCGAGCACCGCCCCGACCGCGAACCGGTGCTCGGGCTCGTCGGTGCGCACGTCGACCGTGAGCTCGCCCTTGAGCCCGTGCGGCTTGCCGAGCCGACCCACGACCACGTCGATGGTCTCCACCGCTGCCTCCTGAAGTGCGTATGAGAGATGAGTGCCGCCAAATGACGTCGACCCGCCCGAGCTGCCCCGGACGGGTCGACGTACAGACGTGCTGGGGTGGTGCTGGTTCAGCTCCGGCGGTCGACGTCGACGAAGTCGACGCGCGTCCCGTCGCGACCGGCGAGCGCACCCATCACGGTGCGGAACGCCGAAGCGGTCCGACCGCTGCGGCCGATCACCTTGCCGAGGTCGTCGGGGTGGACCCGGACCTCGAGGACCGAGCCGCGGCGCAGCTGCTTGTCACGCACGCTGACGTCGTCGGGGTTGTCGACGATGCCGCGCACGAGGTGCTCCAGCGCCTCGGCGAGCATGGCGCTCAGGCCTCAGCCTTGGTCGCGTCGTCGGAGGTGGCCTCCGGCTCGGCGGCGGCAGCCGGCTCCTCGACCTTGGCGTCAGCCTTGGTCTCGGCCTTGTCGTCAGCCTTGTCGTCAGCCTTGTCGTCCGACTTGGCCTCGGCCTTGTCGTCAGCCTTGGTCTCGGCCTTGTCAGCCTTGTCGGCCTTCTTGGCAGCGGCCTTCTTCGTGGTCGCGGCGGCGCCGGCGGAGCCGTGCGCCTCCTTGAGGGCCTCGTTGAAGATCTCGAGCTTGTCGCGCTTGGGCTCGGCGACCTTCAGCGTGCCCTCGGTGCCCGGGAGCCCGTGGTGCTTCTGGAAGTCACCGGTGATCTTGAGGATCGCGGCGACGGCGTCGCTGGGCTGAGCGCCCACGCCGAGCCAGTACTGCGCCCGCTCGGAGACGACGTCGATGTAGGACGGCTCCTCCTTGGGGTGGTACTTGCCGATCTCCTCGATCACTCGACCATCGCGCTTCTTGCGCGAGTCGACGACGACGATGCGGTACTGCGGCACCCGGACCTTGCCCAGGCGCTTCAAACGAATCTTGACGGCCACAGCTGTGGTGTCTCCTTGAGGTCGTGGTGGTGAGGGCCGGCACTCCAGGTGGGGACCGGGGACGGACGCCTCGATGGGCTCTGCGCCACCGGCTGAGAGGGGCCAGCGACGCAGGACTCAGCGTCCGATGATGCCAGACGCCGCGGGGCCGGGAGAAATCGGCCAGGAGAACGGCCGGGACTCAGGCCACCACGCGCCCGCGCAGCACCACGCAGGTCGGCTCCCACAGGGCGGTGAGGTCCGCGGCGGGGTCGCGGTCGTAGACCACGAAGTCGGCGCTCGCGCCCTCGACGAGGCCCTCGAAGCCGAGCCACTCGCGGGCCTTCCAGGACACCGCGGCGAGCACGTCGCCCGCCGGCATCCCCATCTCGGTCATCGCCAACGCCTCGCCGGCCAGGTGGCCGTGGCGCTGGGCTCCCCCGCCGTCGCTGCCGACGTAGAGCGCCACCCCGGCCTCGTGCGCCGACATCAGCACCTCGCGGCGCCGGGAGTGGAGCTGGTCCATGGTGGCGGCGTAGTCGGGGAACTTCTCGCGCCCCTGCGCGGCGAACTCGGGGAACTTGCCGGTCTGCATCACGGTCGGCACCAGCGCCACGCCGCCGGCCGCCATCTGCTCGATCTGGTCGAGGGCCAGCCCGGTGCCGTGCTCGATGCAGTCGATGCCCGCGTCCAGCAGGCCCTGCAGCACCTCGTGGCCGAAGCAGTGCGCGGTGACCTTGGCGCCGTGCTCGTGGGCGACCGCGATGGCCGCGGCGAAGCTGTCCTGGGGGAACGAGGGGGCCAGGTCGCCGCTGTCGCGGGAGATCCAGTCCCCCACCAGCTTCACCCAGCCGTCCCCGGCGTCGGCCTCCTGGGCGACGTACGCCGCGAGCTGCTCGGGCTCCACCTCGTGGGCGTAGTCGCGGATGTAGCGCCGGGTGCGGGCGATGTGCCGCCCGGCACGCAGCAGGCGGGGCAGGTCGTCGCGCTCGTGCACCCAGCGGGTGTCGGCCGCGGAGCCGCAGTCGCGCAGCAGCAGGGCGCCGGCGTCCCGGTCGGCGACCGCCTGCTCCTCGACGCGGTCGTCCTCGACGGCGCCGTGGTCCTCGAGGCCGAGGTGGTTGTGCGCATCGACCAGCCCGGGCACGATCCAGCCCCGGGCGACGGTCTCGGCCCCCGGCTGGGCCTCGAAGGTGACCCGGCCGTCGACGACGTACAGGTCGCGGCTCTCGCCGTCGGGCAGGACCGGTCCGGAGAACCTCAGCGCGCTCATGGACGCGAGGCTAGCGCGTGCTCAGACCTGCTCGAGGTGGTCCAGCAGCCACGACGGGCCGACGACCGTGGCGCCGGTGGCGGCCGCGTTGGCACCCAGGGCGAGGTCGGCGGTCACGACGGTGACGGTGCAGCCACGCTTGGCGGCCCGCTGGGCCTCGGCGAGGATCGTCACGTCGCCCTCCTTGGGCGCGTGCACGATGCGCACGTGGGCGTCCTTGCCCGGTCGGGCACCGCCGCGCGCACCGCCCTCGAGGACCATGATGATCTCGTCGCCGGGCACGTCGCCGACGAGCAGCGCCTCGTGCAGGCGCCGGGTCGCGGCGGCGCGGTCCTTCCACCACCCGTCCGGACGGCTGCCGACGACGTTGGCCGCGTCGACCACCACGACGGCGTTCACTTGAGGAACTTCGAGAAGTCGTTGCTCAGGTCCAGGTCGGCTGCTGCCTGCGCGTAGTCGACCGGCTCACCGCCCGGTGTGCCGAACGGGTTGCTCGGTGCCGCTGCAGCCTTCTCCTTGGCGGCCTGCGCCTCCTGGGCGGCCTTGGCCGGGTTGCCCGAGCGCTTCGCGCCCTTGCCCTTCTTCGGCTGCGCCTTCGCCTTGCCGCGCTTGCCGCCACCCATGCCCGGCATCCCCGGCATGCCCGGCATCCCTGGGATGCCGCCGCCGCGGGCCATCTGCATCATCATCTTGCGCGCCTCGAAGAACCGGTCGACGAGGTGGTTGACGTCGGAGACCTGGCGCCCGCTGCCCTTGGCGATGCGGGCGCGGCGCGAGCCGTCGATCATCTTGGGGTTGGCGCGCTCAGCCGGCGTCATCGACTGGATGATCGCCTGGATCCGGTCGATCTCGCGCTCGTCGAAGTTCTCGAGCTGCTCGCGGAACTGCCCCATGCCGGGCAGCATCCCCATGATCTTGGACATCGAGCCGAGCTTGCGGACCTGCTGCATCTGCTCGAGGAAGTCGTCGAGGGTGAACTCGCCGCCCTGCCCGCTGAGCTTCTGCGCCGCCTTCATGGCCTGCTCGGAGTCGAAGCTCTTCTCGGCCTGCTCGATCAGGGTCATCACGTCACCCATGTCGAGGATGCGCGAGGCCATGCGGTCGGGGTGGAAGAGGTCGAAGTCGGTCATCTTCTCGCCGTTGGAGGCGAACATGACCGGCTTGCCGGTGATCGAGGCGATGGACAGTGCCGCACCACCGCGGGCGTCACCGTCGAGCTTGGTGAGCACGACGCCGTCGTAGCCGACCCCCTCGAGGAAGGACTGCGCGGTCGTGACGGCGTCCTGGCCGATCATCGCGTCGACGACGAAGAGGACCTCGTCGGGGTCGACCGCGTCGCGGATGTCGGAGGCCTGCTTCATCAGCTCCGCGTCGATGCCGAGGCGGCCGGCGGTGTCGACGATGACCACGTCGTGCAGCGTGCGCTTGGCCTGCTCGATCGAGGCGCGGGCCACCGACACGGGGTCCCCGACGCCGTTGCCGGGCTCGGGGGCGAAGACCGTGACGCCGACGCGCTCACCGTTGACCTGGAGCTGCTTGACGGCGTTGGGGCGCTGCAGGTCGGCGGCCACCAGCATGGGGGCCTTGCCCTGCTCCTTGAGCCACAGCGCCAGCTTGGCGGCCAGCGTGGTCTTGCCGGCGCCCTGGAGGCCGGCGAGCATGATGACCGTCGGGCCGGTCTTGGCGTAGCGCAGCCGGCGGGTCTCGCCGCCGAGGATCGTCACGAGCTCCTCGTTGACGATCTTGATGATCTGCTGGGCGGGGTTCAGCGCACCGCTGACCTCCTCGCCGCGGGCCCGGTCCTTGACCGCGCCGACGAACTCCTTGACGACCGGCAGGGCGACGTCGGCCTCGAGCAGCGCGATGCGGATCTCGCGTGCCGTGGCGTCGATGTCGGCCTCGGACAGGCGACCCTTCCCCCGGAGGTTCTTGAAGGTGTCGGCGAGCCGGTCGGACAGTGTGGCGAACAAGGGCGTCCCTCAGGTGAGTCGGCAACGGGCGGAGCTGGCTCCAGCCTAACCGGGCTGGCCCGCAAGAGCCGCACGGACAGCGTGCGCTGCCTCGGAGGCCCGGGTGTCCGAGAGCACCCCGGCCGCGGCCTCCTGCAGGTAGAAGACGTCCACGGCCTGGGGGCCGAGCGTCTCCACGTGCGCCGAGCGCACCGCGACGTCGAGCTGGGCCAGCGCCGCGCAGACCCGGTGCACCACGCCCGGCTGGTCGGCGGCGCGGACCTCGAGCACGGTGGCGGCGAGAGAGGCGTCGGCGCGCACCTCGACCGTGGGCGCCAGGGCGCGCGGGTCGGGCCGCAGGCGGCTGGTGGGGTCGACCCGGCCCTCCGCGATGGCGGCGTACCGCTCGCGCAGGAAGGGGACGTCGAGCCCGCTCTCCGCCACGTCCCACGACGAGACGCTGTAGCCCTCCTGCACCCACGCACGGGCGGAGCGGACGGGGAGGCGCTGCAGGGCGAAGAGGCCGGAGAAGTCGGCGAGCAGCCCGACCCGGTCGGGAGCGATCGCGGTGACCCGGGTGCCGTCGGGCGTGGCCTCGACGGCGAACGAGACCGCGCCGTTGCGCACGGCGCGCGGGATCTCGACCTCCTCGTCGACCGCCGACGGGAAGGGCCGCCCGGTGTCCAGGGAGGTGTGGACCCGGCGGGAGAGCTCGAGGACCAGGCCGGCGCGCCAGCTGGACCAGGCCTGCGGCGAGGCGGCCTTGGCGTCGGCCTCGGTCAGCGCCGTCAGCAGCGAGAGCGCCTCGGTCGACCCGACCCGGGACGCGACCCGCTCGATGGTGGCGGGGTCGTCGTGATCGCGGGTGGTGGCGGTCTCGGCGAGCAGCAGGTGCCAGCGCACCAGCGTCGCCACCAGGTCGACCGAGGCCGGCTCGAAGCCCATCCGGGTCGCGATCCCCCGGGCGATCGGCTCGCCGGCCACGCTGTGCTCGGTGAGGCTGCCCTTGCCGATGTCGTGCAGGAGCGCGGCGACCATGAGCACGTCGGGCCGGTTCACCTGCCGGATCAGCGAGGACGCCTCGATGCAGGTCTCGACCACGTGCCGGTCGACGGTGAAGCGGTGGATGGCCGAGGCGTGCGGCAGCAGCCGGATGCGCTCCCACTCCGGGAGCAGCCGCGGCAGCGCCCCGGTCTCCTCGAGCGTCTCCCACACCGGCAGCAGTCCCCGCCCGGAGGCGAGCAGGCGGACCAGCAGGTGGCGGGCCTCGTCGGGCCACGGATCCGGCAGGTCGGCGACCTCCCGGGCCAGGCGCGCCGCCGTCGGGGGCGCGAGCACGGCGTCCATCTCGGCCGCGGCCGCCGCCGCCCGCAGCAGCAGGACGGGGTCCTCGGCCGGACGCGCCGTGCGGTCGAGGACGATCTCGCGACCCGAGAGCGCCACGCCCTGGGCGATCGGGAACAGCGCGGGACGTCGGGCCGAACGCACCGAGGCCGGCCGGGCGAGGTAGTCGTCCACGCGGCGCCAGGTGAGTCGGGAGAGGTGGGTCAGGCGTCGCCCCAGGGTGCGCACGTGCACCTGGGCACTGCGTGCGTCGGCCAGCCCGAGCCCGGTCGCGAGCTCGCTCCACACCTCGGGGTGGATGCGGTCGCTGGCCCGGCCGGCGCTCTGCTGCACGAGGTCGCGCACGTCGAGCAGCGCCTGCCGGCTGTTCTCGAGCTCGGTGTGCGGCACGTCGACGAGCCAGGTCGTGACCAGCGCCTTCAGCACGGTCGCGTCCCGCAGGCCGCCCTCGGCCTCCTTCACGTCCGGCACCGACAGGTGCGCGAGCTCGCCGACCAGCTCGTGCCGACCCCGCACCAGCTCGCGCAGCGCCGGCAGCCGCTCCCGGGCGTGGCGACGCCAGTGCGCCAGCATCGTGCCCCGCAGCCGCAGGGTGAGGTCGGCGTCGCCGGCCAGGTGGCGCACGTCGAGCAGTCCGAGCGCGACCCGCAGGTCGCTGTCGGCGGCGGCGACCATCTCGGGCAGGGTGCGCACCGAGTGGTCCACCGCGGTGCCGGAGTCCCACAGCGGGTACCACAGCCGCTCGGCGACCTCCCCCGCCTCGACGCCCTCGTCGAGGACCAGCACCACGTCGAGGTCGGAGTACGGCGCCAGCTCGCCGCGGCCGTAGCCGCCGACCGCCACCAGGGCCATGCCGGTCCGGGCGCCGCCCACCTCGTCGTACGCCGCCGCGCAGAGGGCGTCGGCCCCGGTGCTGCGCTGCTCCCGCTCGGTGGCCGTCACATCGGTCTCCTGGGGTCGTCGCAGCGCGTGGGTGGGGGCTCGATCATGCCGGAAGCGGCCGTGACCCGGCCCACCGCACGGGTGGGCCGGGTCACGGGCCGGTCACGGGTCGCTCAGATCGCGGTGGAGTCCCGGTCCCCGGTGCGCACGCGCACCACGCTGTCGACGGGACTCGTCCACACCTTGCCGTCGCCGATGCGACCGGTCCGGGCGGCGGTGACGATGATGCCGGCCACGTCGTCGGCGTCACCGTCGTCGACCACGATCTCGAGCCGGATCTTCGGTACCAGCGCCACGTCGTACTCGGCACCGCGGTAGACCTCGGTGTGACCCTTCTGCCGTCCGTAGCCGCTGACCTCGCTGACCGTCATCCCGGTCACGCCGAAGGTCTCGAGGGCTTCGCGGACGTCCTCCCACTTGTGCGGCTTGATCACCGCGGTGACGAGCTTCATGCGCGTGCCCCTTCCGTGCGGGTGGCGGGATCGGGCCTCGTGGCGGCGGCGAGACCGCCGCTGCCACTGGAGAGACTGGTGTGCAGATCGTAGGCAGACTCGCCGTGCTGGTCGAAGTCGATGCCCTCGACCTCGGACTCCTCGTCGATGCGCCAGCCCATCGTGAACTTGATGGCCAGGGCGATCAGCAGAGTGGCCGCACCGGACCACGCCACGGCCACCAGGACACCGAGCAGCTGGTCGACCAGGGAGCCGAGGCCACCGCCGTAGAACAGGCCGTCGACGGCGCCGCCGGCGATGTTGTCGCCCTCACCGGCGGTGACCGAGAAGAGCCCGATCATCAGGGTGCCGACGATGCCGCCGACCAGGTGCACGCCGACCACGTCGAGCGAGTCATCGTAGTTGAGCTTGAACTTCAGGCCCACGGCCCAGGCGCACAGGGCACCCGAGACCAGGCCGATGGCCAGGGCGCCGAGGATGTTGACCGCTCCGGCGGCCGGGGTGATCGCGACCAGCCCGGCGACGATGCCCGACGCGGCTCCCAGGGTGGTGGCCTTGCCGTGGAGGACCTTCTCCACGAGCAGCCAACCGATGATCGCGGCCATGGTGGCCAGCGTGGTGTTGGCGAAGGTGAGACCGGTCTCGGCCAGGAACTGGTCGCTGGCGTCGAGGTCGTCGCTGAAGACGATCGAGCCGACGTTGAAGCCGTACCAGCCGACCCACAGCAGGGCAGCGCCGAGCATGGTGAGGGTCAGGTTGTGCGGGCGCATGGGCTCACGGCCGAAGCCGACCCGCTTGCCGATCACCAGGGCCAGGACCAGGCCGGCGACGCCGGCGTTGATGTGCACCGCGGTGCCTCCGGCGTAGTCCTGGGCACCGATCTGGCTGCAGATCAGGGCACCGTCGGTGCAGCCGAAGACCATGTGCGCCAAGGGGAAGTACGACAGGGTCGCCCAGATCGGCACGAAGACCAGCCAGGCCGAGAACTTCACCCGGTCGGCGATCGCACCGCTGATCAGCGCGGTGGTGATCACCGCGAAGGTCAGCTGGAACATCATGAACGTGTAGCCGTCGTAGCCCACGCCGTCGAGGGCGAAGTTGGCGAACGGCGAGTTGAAGAACGTGTCGATGCCCCCCTCGTCGCTGAACACCATCGAGTAGCCCCACAGCACCCAGATGATGCCGACGATCGCCATGGCGGCGTACGACATCATCATCATGTTCAGCACCGACTTCGACCGCGTCATACCGCCGTAGAAGAGGGCCAGGGCCGGGGTGGTCATCATCAGTACCAGCAGCGTGGCCACCAGCATGAACGCGTTGTAGCCGTCCACAGAACCTCCAAGATCAACTCCGTAGGACGCTCCCCCGGCACCCGACTGCGGTGTCGGGCACGGGGTGCGTCCCCATCGGTGCTGACCTTGGCTGCTCCGTGTTTCGACGTGCGGCCGTGGGTGTTACGCCCCGGCGACGAAGGTGCCGCCGGTGTTACGTCTGCGTGAACGCTCCCGCTCAGCCGCCGAGCAGCGCGTCGACGAAGGCACCTGAGTCGAAGGGGGCCAGGTCGTCGGCGCCCTCGCCGAGGCCGACGAGCTTGACGGGCACCCCGAGCTCACGCTGCACGGCCACGACGATGCCGCCCTTGGCAGAGCCGTCGAGCTTGGTCAGCACGATCCCGGTGACGGCCACGGCCTCGCTGAAGACCCGGGCCTGGATCAGCCCGTTCTGGCCGGTGGTGGCGTCGAGGACCAGCAGCACCTCGGTGACCGGCGCCTGCTTCTCGATGACGCGCTTGACCTTGCCGAGCTCGTCCATCAGGCCCTGCTTGTTCTGCAGCCGGCCCGCGGTGTCGACGATGACGGTGTCGACGCCCGTGCGGCGGCCCTCCTCCACGGCCCGGAAGGCCACGCTGGCGGGGTCGGCCCCCTCCTCGCCCTTGATGGTGTCGACGCCCACGCGCTCGCCCCAGGTGCTCAGCTGCTCGACGGCGGCGGCGCGGAAGGTGTCGGCGGCACCGAGCACGACGCTGCGGTCCTCGGCCACGAGGATGCGCGCGATCTTGCCGACGGTGGTGGTCTTCCCGGCGCCGTTGACGCCGACCACGAGCACGATGCCGGGGTTGCCGTCCTCGCCGCTGATGCGCAGGCTGCGGTCCATGGTCGGGTCGACCAGGGTCAACAGCTCCTCGCGCAGCACCGCACGCGCGTCGGCGCCACCCTCGGCGCGCATCCGCGCACGCAGGCGGTCGACGAGCTCCTGGGTGGGCGCGACCCCGATGTCGGCGGTGAGCAGGGTGTCCTCGATGTCCTCCCAGGTGTCCTCGTCGAGGCGGTCCCGGGAGAGCAGCGCGAGCAGACCGCGGCCCAGCCCACCCTGCGAGCCGGCCAGCCGCTGACGCAGCCGCACCAGGCGGGACGCGGTGCTCTCCGGGCGCTCGACCTCGGGGGCCAGCGACTCGGGTGCCAGCGACTCAGCAGGGGCCTCGGGCTCGAGGGTGGCGGGCGGCGCACTCAGCTCGACCGGGGGCGCGTCCGGGTCGACCGGCGGGACGACGAGGACGTCGGTGTGGGTGTCGGGCAGCGGCGCCGGCTTGCGGCGCCGGGAGACGACGAGACCGAGGACGCTGCCCACGAGGGCGACGCCGAGGACGGCGATGGCGAGGATCACGAGGGCGAGGACATCCATGCCGCTCATCCAACCACCGGGAAGGGCGGGTTCAGCGAGCGGGCGGGTCGTCCCGGTCGTCGGGGTCACCGAGCGTGCGCATCGACCCGCGGGCCCGGCCCAGGGCCCGGCCGAGCCAGGTCCCCTCGCCCTCGCTGCCCTCGCGGTGCGGGTAGGCGACGTAGTAGAGGACCAGGGCGGCCACGGCCACGATGACCACCATCGCGACGACGATCGAGAGCACGGGGTCCTCCGAGAAGTGGGGCGAGCAGGAACCCCCCACGGTGGCACACCCCGGTGTCAAGCGCTCCCGGGCACACGCAGCAGGGGCTCGACTGCGGCGCGGATCACGTCGGGCATCGGCGTGACCGACCGCGCCGGGTCGGTGTTGTCGACGTACACGTGCACGAACCGGCCCTCCGCGGCCGCCTCGTCGCTCTCCCCCTGGAAAAGCCCGATCCGGTAGACGATCGAGGAGGTGCCGACCTTGTCGACGACCAGGCCGGTCTCGACCGGGTCGGGGAAGCCGATCTCGCGGAAGTAGCGGCAGGAGGTCTCGGCGACGACACCGATCTGCGGCAGCAGCCGCACGTTCGTGCCGGTGGCCTCGAAGAGGTGGGCGTTCACCGCGGTGTCGAACATCTCGTAGTAGGTCGCGTTGTTGAGGTGGCCGTAGGCGTCGTCGTCACGCCAGCGGGTGGTCACCGTGCGCCAGGCGACGTAGTCGCCGCGGGTGGGCCGGTCGGTCCGGCCGGGTCGCTCGCTCATCCGGTCTCCGTCTCTCGTAGTCGCTGGCTGATGACCGTCGAGACGCCGTCGCCGCGCATGGTCACGCCGTACAGCGCGTCGCCGACCTCCATGGTGCGCTTCTGGTGGGTGATCACCAGCAGCTGGGAGCTCTCGCGGAGCTCCTCGTAGATCTCCAGCAGCCGGCCCAGGTTGGTGTCGTCGAGCGCCGCCTCGACCTCGTCGAGGATGTAGAACGGCGAGGGCCGGGCCTTGAAGAGCGCCACCAGGAAGGCCACCGCGACCAGCGACCGCTCGCCGCCCGAGAGCAGCGAGAGGCGCTTGATCTTCTTGCCCGGCGGGCGCGCCTCGACCTCGACGCCGGTGGTGAGCATGTCGCTGGGGTCGGTGAGGACCAGCCGCCCCTCGCCGCCCGGGAAGAGCCGGGCGAAGGTGGCGTCGAAGGCCTTCTCGACGTCGGCGTAGGCCTCGCGGAAGACCTGCTCGACGCGGTCGTCGACGGAGCGCACGATGTCGAGGAGGTCCTTGCGCGTGCGGCGCAGGTCCTCGAGCTGCTCGGTGAGGAACTTGTGCCGCTCCTCCATGGCCGAGAACTCCTCGAGCGCCAACGGGTTGACCTTGCCGAGCATCGCCAGGGCCCGCTCGGCGGCCTTGAGCCGCTTGACCTGCTGCTCGCGCACGAAGGGCACGCTGGTCGGGGCGTCGTCCGGGGCGTCGTCCGCCGGCGCCTGGGGCACCGGCTGGTCGGGGCCGTAGTCGGCGACCAGTCCGTCGGGCTCGATCCCGAGCTCGTCGAGCGCGCGCTCCTCGAGCTGTTCGATGCGCATCCGCTGCTGGGCGCGCGCCATCTCGTCGCGGTGCACCGAGCCCACGAGCTCCTCGTGCTCGCGGGCCAGGTCGCGCAGCAGCCCGCGGGCCTCGCGCAGCTTCTCCTCGCGCTCGCGTCGGGCCTCCTCGACCGCGGCGCGCGCGTCGGCGGCCTGGTGCACCGAGACCTCCAGGCGGGTCAGCGCCCAGGTGACGGCAGCGCCGACGGCCTCGGCGGCCCGGCCCTCGCGCAGCAGCCGCTCGCGCCGCTCGGCGGCCCTGGCCCGCTGCTCGCGCTCCTTGGCCGCGGCCCGCAGCAGGGAGTCGGCGCGCCCGTGGATGGCGCGGGCCCGCTCCTCCGCGGTGCGCAGCGCGAGCCGGGCGTCCATCTCGCTCTGCCGGGCCTCGCGGGCCGTCTCGGTCAGCCGCTCACGTCCGGTGGTGTCCGGCTCCTCCTCGGGGGCCTCCTCGGCTCGTTCGAGGCGGCTCTCGAGGTCGGCGAGCCCGGCCACGGCGTCGACCCGGGCCTGCTCGGCCTTGGCGATGGCCTGCTCGACGCGGTCGGCCTCGGCGCGGGCCGAGCGGGCCTGGGACCCGTGCTGGCCGAGCTCCTCGGCCACTGCGGCCAGGGTGGCGTCCGACTCGTGCAGCCGGGCCAGCGCCACGTCGACGCGCTGCTGGGCGTCGTGGCGGCGGGCCTCGAGCCGCGAGATCTCGAAGCCGGCGCGCTCGCTGGCGGCCACCGCCTCGGCCAGGGATGCGGCGGCCTCGTCGGCGGCGGCCTGCACCTCGATCAGGCTGGGCTGGGCGCTGGAGCCGCCGGCCACCAGGTGGGCGCCCACGACGTCGCCGTCGCGGGTGACCGCGCCCAGCGTCGGGTCGAGCCCGACCAGGGACCGCGCGGCGTCGAGGTCCTCCACGACGGCGACCCGGTCCAGCAGCCGCGTCAGGGCGGGACGCAGCGGTGCGGGGCACTCCAGCACGTCGACGACGTACGCCGCCGCGTCGGGCAGGGCGGGCCAGGTCCGGGGTCCCGGCACCTCGGGGCCGTCGCCGAGCAGGAGCCCGGCGCGCCCGAGGTCGCCCGCCTTGAGGTGGTCCACGGCGCCGAGCGCGGCCCCGGCGCCCTCGGCGGCGACGGCGTCGGCGTGCGGGCCCAGGGCCGCCGCGACCGCGGCCTCGTAGCCCGGTCGCACCGAGACGAGCGCGGCGACCGAGCCGAGCAGCCCGGTGACGTCGGTGGCGCCCAGGAGAGCACCGGCGCCGTCCTTGCGGTTCAGCCCCATCTCCAGCGCGTCCTTGCGGGCGGCGAGCGTGTGCCGGTCGCGGTCGGCGGCCTGGGCCTGCTCCCGCACCTGCGCCAGCTGGCCCTCGATCTCGTCGAGCGCCTCGACGGCCTGCTCGTGCTCGGCGTCGAGGCCCTCCTCGCCCGCGTCGAGGCCCGCGACCTCCGTCTCGAGCGCGGTGAAGGCCTTCTGCGCCTGCTGGGCTCGTGCCAGCGCCTCCTCGCGGCTGTGCCGCAACCGGCCGACCTCCTCGTCGGCCGCGGCGGCGCGCGACCTCAGGGCGTTGACCTGGCCGTGCAGGCGCGCCAGGCCCTCGCGCCGGTCGGCGGCGGCGCGCTGGAGGGCGACGATGCGGCGCTCCTCCTCGCTGGCGGCGTCCTCGGCGGCCTTGCGGGCGGTCACGGCCTGCTCCAGCGCGGTCCGGCGGGTGTCCACGTCGGCGGCGGTGCGCTGCTCCTGCTCGCGCACCCGGGCGGCCTCGGCCTCGAGGTCCGCGGGGTCGCGCCCGCTCGCCGTCTCGACCTCGGTGCTCGCCGCGGCGTTGCGGACCCGCTCCGCCGCCAGGGACTGGGTGCCCCGCAGGCGTTCGCGCAGGCCGGAGAGGGCGTACCAGGTGTCCTGGGCCGCGGCGAGCACCGGCAGGTCCTCGCGCAGGGCGGCCTCGAGGGCGGCCTCGGCCTCGCGCGCCTGCGTCATGGCGGCCTCGACCTCCTCGCGCCGCTTCACCAGCACCGACTCGTCGGCCATCTCCTGGGCCAGCGCGGTGCGTGCGGTCAGCAGGTCGTCGGCCAACAGCCGGGCCCGCGCGTCGCGGACGTCGGCCTGCACGGTCGCGGCGCGACGGGCCACCTCGGCCTGACGGCCCAGCGGCTTGAGCTGGCGGCGGATCTCGCTGAGCAGGTCGTTCAACCGGGTCAGGTTGCCCTCGGTCGAGTCGAGCTTGCGCAGCGCCTTCTCCTTGCGCTTGCGGTGCTTCAGGACGCCGGCGGCCTCCTCGATGAAGCCGCGGCGGTCCTCGGGGGTCGCGTGCAGGATCTGGTCGAGCTGGCCCTGACCGACGATGACGTGCATCTCGCGACCGATGCCGGAGTCGCTGAGCAGCTCCTGGACGTCGAGCAGCCGGCAGGTCTGTCCGTTGATGGCGTACTCCGAGCCCCCGGAGCGGAACATGGTGCGGCTGATCGTCACCTCGGCGTACTCGATCGGCAGCGCACCGTCGGTGTTGTCGATGCTCAGGATCACCTCGGCGCGCCCCAGCGGCGGGCGCCCGGACGTGCCGGCGAAGATGACGTCGTCCATCTTGCCGCCGCGCAGGCTCTTGGCGCTGGCCTCGCCCATCACCCAGGCCAGCGCGTCGACCACGTTCGACTTGCCCGAGCCGTTGGGCCCCACGATGCAGGTGATCCCCGGCTCGAGCTGGAGGGTCGTCGAGGACGCGAAGGACTTGAACCCCTTCAGGGTCAGGCTCTTCAGGTACAAGGCTGGCGCCCTTCCGCCGCGGAGGGGCTCAGGCTACCCCTGGGCGCGCCGGCGCCGCAGGAGGAGCGCGCCGGCCATCGCGACCCCGACCAACCCCAGCGGCAACGCACTGGCCGCGGCCCGGTCGGAGGCCGACACGGGGGCGAGGGCGTCGGCCGGCGGCTCGGCGCCACGACCGTCACCGGGCACGTCGACGGCGTACACGTCGAGGCCGCGCACCAGGTCGATGCTGTAGACGAGGTTGGTGCGCTTCGAGGTCCGGCGGCCCTGGGCGTCGAAGACCGGCACCCACATGGAGTCCCAGACCTCCGAGAGGCCCCACACCGCGTGGGCGTGGGTACGGATGCGGCGGGGGTCGCTGACGTCGAGCACCTGGGTGCCGCCGCCGTAGAAGCCGGCCGCCACCAGTCCGCCGGAGCGGTAGTCGAACCAGTGCGAGGAGCAGAACGCGCCGCGCGGGAGCGGGAACGTGCCGAGGTCGGAGAGCTCGACCTTGTCCAGCGGCACGATCTTGCCGGGCTTGCCGTTGAGCTTCTTGACCCACCAGGTCTGGAAGGAGCCCGCCTGGCTGCAGTCGGTCTGCTCGTAGTCCTCCTCGGTCACCAGCAGCACGTTGCCGCGGCGCAGTGAGGGCTTGCGCCCGGGCTTGAACCGGTTCGCGTGCGGGCGGTAGGAGTTGTGGAGGATGAAGTCGTTCCAGCCCTCGTGGTCGGGGTCGACGCCCTGCCCGGCCTCACCGGTGGTGGTCAGGACACGGGGGCGACGGGGCTTGGAGACGTCCCACATGGACGCGCCGTTCCACCCGGTGTGGGTGCCGATGCCGGCGTCGTCGAAGTTCCACTTGTGCCCGCCGGTGGGCGTCTCGAAGGGCTGCACCCCGGGCGTGGAGCGGTCGGCATCGACCTCGACCGGGTTCTCCAGGTCGCGCAGGTCGAAGATCGAGAACGTCGAGCGGCCGCCCGCGGAGTAGGCGTAGCGGCAGTTGGTGTCGTCGATGCAGGCGACGGTGTGGGTGCTGGTCGTGCCGGGGGCACGCGAGAGCACGGTGGGCGCCGAGGGATCCGTCACCTCGACCACGACGAGCTCGCCGCCACCGACGTTGACGTGCTCGATGTCGTCGGGCGAGGCCTGCACGAGGTCGACCCCGATCAGCGCGAACCGACGGGTGCCGCTGCTGGTGCGCCGCTCGCCGCAGTTCATCGCCTCGTTCTCGAACATCACGCTGGGCAGCACCCCGGTCAGGGCGGGGCTCGCGGCGTCGGAGACGTCGAAGACGCGCAGGGTGTCCAGGCCGCTGGTGACGAAGAGGGGCGCCGTCGAGGTGAAGCAGCCCGAGATCCCGACCTGGGTGGGGTTCGTGGAGACCTGCGCGATGTTGTCGCTGGAGACCAGCGAGGCGGTGGTCCCCGGCTGCTGGGCCGCCCGCTCGCGCATCTGCTCGCGCACCTCGTCGCTGTCGGCGGCACCCGCAGGTGCCGCGAGCCCGATCGTGGTGAGCGCGACGGCTGCTGCAGCGAGCGCGACGGGCAGATGACGAGGACGACGGGTCATGCCGTCCCAACGACACGTGACCGCCGGGGTCACGCAGGCTCAGGCCGGCTGCATCTCCGACAGGTCCTGCATCTCCTCGCGCAGCCCGTGCTCGGCGACCTGGGCGCTCAGCCGGTCGTTCTCGGAGCACAGGCTCAGCACGAGAGCCTCCAGCTCACCGACACGGGCGCGCAGCCGCGCGTTGTCGGTCGCCAGGTGCGGGTCGAACAGGTCGCTGCTGCGGTAGCCGATCAGCGCCTTGGCCATGGGGTGGACCTTTCGGAGTGGGGGCGTGCGATGGGGGCGGGTCCGGCCATGCGGACCATCTTCAAGAGTCCCACCGGTGGCCCGGGGGGTCAATCGAGCGGTGCGGTCCCCGCCGTCATCACCCGGCGACGTCGCGGCACCGGCTGGCAGGCCGGGCAGAAGTAGGACGAACGGTTCATGAAGGGCACCCGACGGATGGCGGTCCCGCACCGGTCGCAGGGCTCGTCGGCGCGGCCGTAGGCGTGCAACGAGCGGTCGAAGTACCCCGACTCGCCGTTGACGTTGACGTAGAGCGCGTCGAAGGAGGTGCCGCCCTGCGCCAGCGCGTCGGTCATCACCTCGCGGGCGTGCCCGAGCAGGGCCAGGACCTGCGTCCGGGTCAACCGCTCCCCCGGGCGCTCGCCGTGGATGCCGGCGCGCCACAGCGCCTCGTCGGCGTAGATGTTGCCGACGCCCGAGACCAGGTTCTGGTCGAGCAGCTGGCGCTTGATGCCGGACGCGCGGCGGCGCACCCGTGCCGCGAACTCGTCCTCGTCGAAGTCGGGGTCGAGGGGATCCCGGGCGATGTGGGCGATCTCGGCCGGCAGCGCGGCGCCGCCCTCGGACAGGGAGAGGCCGCCGAACATCCGCTGGTCGACGAAGTGCAGGTTGCGGGCGTCCGCCGCGCCCTCGAGGCGCAGCCGCACCCGGAGGTGCTTCTCGGGCACGGCGTCGCCGGGCTGGACGAGCATCTGTCCGCTCATCCCGAGGTGGGCCAGCAGGGCGTCACCGTCGTCGAGCGGCAGCCAGAGGTACTTGCCCCGGCGCCGGGCCCCGGCGATGGTGCGCCCGGTGAGGGCTGCGGCGAACCCCTCGGGCCCGCGGGCGTCGCGGCGCAGCGGACGGGGGTGCAGCACGTCGACGCCGACGACGCGGGCGCCCACGACGTGGCGCTCGAGACCGGCGCGGACGACCTCGACCTCGGGGAGCTCGGGCACGCGGGGCCTAGGAGCCGCTGGGTCCGGTGCCGGACTTGCCGGCCGCGGCGTTGCCGGCGGCCGCCTCGGCGGCGGTCTCGGCCGGGTCGGTGACCCCGAGCTGGGACGCGATCTCGCCGTACGCCGTCTCCGCGGCGGCCTGCTCGGCCTCCTTCTTGGAGCGGCCGGTGCCGTTGCCGTAGAGCCGGTCCCCGACCCGGACCTGTGCGGTGAAGGTCTTCTGGTGGTCCGGACCGGTGTCGGCGATGACGTACTCCGGCACACCGAGGGCGTGCTCGGCGGAGAGCTCCTGCAGCGACGTCTTCCAGTCCAGCCCGGCGCCCATCGCGGAGGCGGCCTCGATGAGCGGGTCGAAGAGGCGGTGCACCACGGCGGAGGAGGTGTCGATGCCGCCACCGGAGAGGTGCACGGCGCCGATGACCGCCTCGACGGTGTCGGAGAGGATGGAGGCCTTGTTGCGCCCCCCGGTGCTCTCCTCGCCGCGACCGAGCTTGACGTGCTCGCCGAGCCTGATGGCGCGCCCGACCTCGGCCAGGGCGCGCGCGTTGACGACCGCGGCCCGCAGCTTCGCCAACCGACCCTCGGAGAGGTCCGGGTGGGTCCGGTACAACGCCTCGGTCACGACGAGACCGAGCACCGAGTCACCCAGGAACTCCAGGCGCTCGTTGGTCGGCAGGCCGCCGTTCTCGTAGGCGAAGGACCGGTGCGTCAGGGCGCGGTCCAGCAGCCCGGGGTCCAGGACAGGATCCCCGAGCGCTGCACGCAGCTCGGCGTAGTCGTTCAGGGCACTGAGAGTCTCAGAGGACCTGACGACGCGCCGCCTTGGCGCCGTACTGGCCGCACGACCCGCACGCGCGGTGCGGGAGGTGCTTGGCGAGGCACGCGGGGTTCGCGCAGGTCACCAGGGTCGGGGCGACGGCCTTCCAGGCCGAGCGACGGTGACGGGTGTTGCTGCGCGACATCTTCCGCTTCGGGACAGCCACTGTTTTCTCCTCGTTGCGAGGCCGGGTGATCTCCCCGGCCTGGGGTGGTCTTGCTGGGTGGTCCTGCGTGTTCGGACCGCTACTTCTCGGGCGGGTCGTCCTGGGCCAGTGCGACCAGTCCGGCCCAGCGCGGGTCGATCGGGTCGTCGTGCGCGTGCTCTGGGTCCTCGGCAAGACGTGCCCCGCACTCGGGGCACAGGCCGGGGCAGTCCTCGGTGCACAGGGGCTGGAACGGCAGTCCCAGCACCACTGCATCCCTCAGCTGTGGCTCCAGGTCGACCAGGTCGTCCTCGAGCCGGCTGACCTCGTCGTCCTCGTCGTGCGGCGTCTGGTGCTCGGCGTAGACGTACAGCTCCTGGAATCCCACCTCGAGGTCCTCGTGGAGAGGTTCCAAGCACCGTGCGCACTCGCCGACGAGCCCGGCTCGCGCCGTTCCCGTGACCAGGACTCCCTCCAGGACCGCCTCGAGACGCAGGTCAAGCTCGACCTGCGCACCCTCGGGGACACTGAGGACGTCGATACCCAGATCTGCCGGTGCCGGCACCGACAGCGTCACCTCACGCTGGGACCCGGGTTGGCGACCGAGCTCGCGGGTGTCGATCACGAGCGGCGCTCTCGGGTCCAGGCTGGTCAGGGGATCACTTCCGGGTCCGGGCACGAACAGAACAGCGGGAATCGTATCCCTCGGGTGAACAGGGGAGCAAAACGCGCGCCCCGGGTCATCCGCGCTGCTCCGCGATGCGGGCGGTGAGGCGGGAGTGCACGAAGTCGGGCACCAGCGAGGAGACGTCGCCGCCGAAGGTCGCGACCTCCTTGACCAGGCTGGAGGCCAGGAACGAGTACTCGGGGCTCGTGGGCACGAAGACGGTCTCGACGTCGGTGAGCGAGGAGTTCATCTGCGCCATCTGGAGCTCGTAGTCGAAGTCGCTGACCGCGCGCAGTCCCTTGACGATGGCGTGGATGCCGTTCGCGGAGCAGTAGTCGGTCAGCAGGCCCTTGAAGTGGTCGACGCGGACGTTGTCGAAGTCGGCGCAGGCCTCGGTCAGCATCGCGATCCGCTCCTCGGCGCTGAACATCCGGTTCTTGGAGCTGTTCACCCCGACGGCGACGACGACCTCGTCGAAGAGCGAGGCGGCTCGCGCGACGATGTCGATGTGCCCGTTGGTGACGGGGTCGAAGGACCCCGGGCAGACGGCTCGACGCATCAACGCTCCCCTGCTTCCGGTGCTGGTGGTGGTGCGGTCGGTGCTGCCACGGGTGCGTGGGCCGACCACAGGATCGTCTCACCGTACTTGCGCGAGCGGACCTCGACGAACCCGGCGGGGAACCCGGGCTCCGGGCTGCGTCGCGATCGCTCGACGACGACCAGCGCATCGGGGGCCAACCAGCCGTTGCCCGCCAGGGCCGCGAGGTCGGCGTCGAGCTCCTCCTCGCCCAGCGGGTAGGGCGGATCGCTGAACACGACGTCGTACGCCGCCGCCGCGGGACGGGCGAGCGTCGAGGCGACCGGGGCGGCGAGGACCTGGGCGCTGAGGAGGCCCAGGGTGCGGGCGTTGCTCGCGATCAGCGCTGCGGCGTCCCGGTCGGACTCGACGAGGGTGGCGGCCTCGGCACCGCGGGAGAGTGCCTCGAGCCCGATCGCGCCGGAGCCGGCGTACAGGTCGAGGAAGCGCAGGCCCGCGAAGGGGCCGAACGTCGCCTCGAGGGACGAGAACAGCGCCTCGCGGACCCGGTCGGACGTGGGACGGGTGGCGGTGCCGGGCGGGGTGGCCAGGCGGCGGCCGCCGGCGCTGCCGCCGATGATGCGGGTCATGGGGTCCGATCCTAGGAGCGGTCGACGAACTCGCCCGCCACGGACCGTTCCATCTCGTCGACGGCCGCCGCGAGCAGCGGGGCGCCGAGCAGGTCCGGGTCGTGCTCGAGCAGGTCGACGCCGACGCGACGCGCCGCGAGGATCGTCTCCTCGTCGCGCAGCACCCGCAGGGTCCGCAGGCTCGAGTAGTAGCCGGACTGGTGGGCTCCGAGCACGTCGCCCTCGCGACGCTGCTCGAGGTCCACCCGGCTGAGCTCGAAGCCGTCGGTGGTGGCCGCGACCGCCTCCAACCGGCCCCGGGCGGGGCTGCCGACCTCGGCGTGGGAGACCAGCAGGCACAGTCCCGGCAGTCCGCCCCGACCGACCCGCCCGCGCAGCTGGTGCAGCTGGGAGACGCCGAAGCGGTCGGCGTCGAGGAGCACCATCGTGGTGGCGTTCGCCACGTCCACCCCGACCTCGATCACCGTGGTGGAGACCAGCACGTCGACGTCGCCGGCGGTGAAGGCCCGCATCGTGGCGTCCTTCTGGTCCGCGGGCAGCCGCCCGTGCAGCACCGCCACCCGCAGGCCCGTCAGCGGTCCCTCGCGCAGCTCCTCGACCACCTCCTCGACGGCGGCCAGGGGCCGGTCCGGCGCGTCGTCGTCGGGTGCGTCGGCGCCGTCGCCGGCCTCCGGCTCGTCCCCGGAGATGCGCGGGCACACGACGTAGACCTGGTGCCCGCGCTCGACCTCCTCGCGCACCCGCTGCCAGACCCGGTCGATCCAGCGCGGCGCATCGGCCAGCGGCACCACGGTGGTCTGGATGGGCGCCCGCCCGGCCGGCAGCTCGGTCAGGGTGGACACCTCGAGGTCGCCGAAGACCGTCATGGCCACGGTGCGCGGGATCGGGGTGGCCGTCATCACGAGCACGTGCGGGGGCGTCCCGGCCTTGTCGGTCAGCGCGGCGCGCTGCTCGACGCCGAAGCGGTGCTGCTCGTCGACCACGACCAGCCCGAGATCGGCGAAGGAGACGGCCTCCTCGAGCAGTGCGTGGGTGCCGATGACGATGCCCGCCTCGCCGGAGGCGAGGCGCGAGAGCGGGCCGCGGCGCTGGGTGCGCCCCATCGAGCCGGTCAGCAGCTCGACGGCGGTGGCCTCGTCGGCACCGCCGAGGAGCCCGCCCGCGGCGAGGTCCCCGAGCAGGGCGGTGATCGAGCGGTGGTGCTGCTGGGCGAGCACCTCCGTGGGCGCCAGCAGGGCTGCCTGGGCGCCGGAGTCGACCACCCGGAGCATGGCGCGCAGCGCGACGAGCGTCTTGCCGGAGCCCACCTCGCCCTGCAGCAGCCGGTTCATCGGCCGGTCGCGGTCGAGGTCGTCCTCGATCTCGGCCCCCACCTCGCGCTGCCCGCCGGTCAGCTCGAAGGGCAGGCGGGCAGCGAAGGCGTCGAGCAGTCCCCCGCTGCGTCCGGTCCGCGGCCGGGCGCCCAGCGCGGCCAGCGCCCGCCGCCGCCGGGCCAGCACCAGCTGGGTCACGATCGCCTCGTCGAAGCGCAGCCGCTGCAGCGCCCGGGTCACCTGGGCGTGGTCCAGGGGGTGGTGCACCCACTGCAGGGCGGTGCCGGCGTCGACCAGCCCGGCCTCGGCACGCACCGCCTCCGGCAGCAGCTCGGGCACCTCGTCGAGCACGGTCAGCGCGAAGGTGATCGCGCGCTGGAGGTCCCAGGTGTCGACGCCCTTGGTGAGCGGGTAGATCGGGTAGAGGTCGCCGAGCGTCTCCAGGGAGAGCTGGGCGGAGTCCTCGCCCTCGGTGCCCATCAGCACCATCTGCGGGTTGGTCAGCTGCCACTCGTCGCGGAAGCGCCCGACCTTGCCCTGGAAGATGCCCCGCCGACCGGTCGGCAGGCGGCGCACGTGCCAGTCGGCCATGTGCGCCTTCTTGGCGAAGAACGACATCCGCAGGCTGGGCCCGTCGGTGCGCAGCACCGTGTCGACGCGGTACGCCGTGCGGCCGGTGCGCCGGTCGGTGTACTCGAAGCGTCGGGTCTCCCCGATCTGTCCGACCACGGTGAGCAGCTCGCCGTCCTGCAGCGAGTCGACCGTCGTCAGCTCGCCGGTCTGCACGTAGCGCCGCGGCAGGTGGTGCACGAGGTCGCCGACCGTGCGCAGCCGCAGGCCCTTGACGATCTTGTCGACCTTCGTCCGGGTGTCGCCGAGCACGCTCTCGACGGGCGAGTCCATCGAGATCACCACGACTGCACCACCTCCTGGTCGGTCACTCCACCGCGAGCAGCAGCGGGTAGCGCTCCTGCCCACCGTCGTACACCACGGCGTCGACATAGGGGTGGTGGTCGGCCAGCCAGGCGACGCAGTGCTCGGCCAGCGCGCCGTCCGCGTCGTCGGCGCCCGAGACGATCGTCACGAGCTCGCCGCCACCGGCGACCAGGCGGTCGAGCACGTCGGTCGCGACGACGGCGAGGTCGGAGCCGACGACCGCGAAGTCACCGGCGACGACGCCGAGGGCGTCGCCGGGCTCGCACGGCCCGGCCATGGTGATCGCCCGGCGCGCCGCCACGGTGACCGCACCGTGGCGGGCGTGACGGGCGGTGGCGGTCATCTCGAGGACGTCGGCGTCGAACGCGCGACCCGGCTCGTGCACGGCCAGCGCGGCCAGGCCCTGCACCTGCGCCTGGGTGGGGATCACCGCCACCCGCACCCCGGCGTCCTGGGTGGCGGTGGAGGCGGCGACCTGGGCGGAGCGCACCGAGTCGCCGTCGTTGGGCAGCACCACCACCTCCTGCGCACCGCAGCCCGTGATGGCCTCGAGCAGCTCACCGGTCGAGGGGCGTCGTCCGGGACCGCCCTCGACCACGACGGCGCCTGCGCCGCTGAACAGGGTCGACAACCCGGGCCCGGCCGCGACGACCACGACGCACCGGCCCCGGCGCGGGCGTGGCGGCTGCGCCTGCTCGGCCTGCTCGTTGACCTGGTCGTGGAAGTGGGTGACCCGGATGCGGTGCGGGCGACCGGCCTCGATGCCGGCCTCGATCGCGGCGCCGACGTCGTCGACGTGGACGTGGACGTTCCACAGGCGCTCGTCGCCCACGACCACCAGCGAGTCACCCACTGCGGCGAGCCGCTCCCGCAGCGCCGGCACGTGCTCGGCGTCGGTGTCGAGCAGGTACATCACCTCGTACGACGGACCGCCGGGGGTGAGGTCGGCGCCGGGCACGCCGTGGCCCGTCACCGGGAGGGCGTGCCTGCCCAGGCGGGGCGGCAGGGGGTCGTGGCGGCGTCCGGTCAGCGCCGTGTCGGCCGCGTCCAGGACCACGCTGAGCCCGCGACCGCCGGCATCGACGACCCCGGCGTCGGCGAGCGCCTGCAGCTGCGTGGGGGTGGCGGCGAGCGCGGTCCGAGCCGCCTCGGCGGCGCCGGTGAAGACGTCGCGGGTCCGGGCCGCGGGGTCGCTCGCGGCGCTCTCGGCCGCGTCGGCGGCGGCGCGGGCCACCGTCAGCATCGTGCCCTCGACCGGGGTGCCCACGGCGGCGTACGCCGCGTCGGTGGCCAGCCGCAGCCCGTCGGCGAGCACCTCGGCGTTGCGCTCGCCGGGGGTCGCCCGGGCCAGGCGACGGGCGATCGCGCGCATCATCTCGCTGAGGATGACCCCGGAGTTGCCGCGCGCTCCGAGCAGCGCCCCGCGGCTGAAGGCGGCGAGCGCCTCGCCGACGTGGGCGTCGGGGTCACCCCCGGTGGACTCCCGCACCGCGTCGCGGGCGGACGAGACGGTGAGGTACATGTTGGTGCCGGTGTCGCCGTCGGGCACCGGGTAGACGTTGAGGGCGTCGATCTCCTCCCGCGCCGCTCCCAGGGCGTCGACGGCGATGTCGACGAAGAGCAGCACGACGTCCAGCTTGACCCCCGGACCGGTCGCTCCCACTGCCTTCACGGGGCGACACGTTAGTGTGCACCGACCCCGGAGGCGCGGTGTGACGCGCACCAGGGGGTCCAGGACACCAGGATTTCCGACCTACCGGGGCCCTCGGATACTCTGGACCGGTTGCCCGAAGCATCGGGCCCCTCGATCTTTGCTCGAACCTCGCTCGACAAGCTCGAACACTTTACGTCCCAACCTCGATCCTTCAGGAGTTCACGGTGGCTGCCGTCTGCGACATCTGCGCCAAGAAGCCTGGCTTCGGCAACAACCGGCCGTGGTCGCGCAAGATCACGAAGCGCCGCTTCGACCCCAACATCCAGCGGGTGCGTGCCACGGTCAACGGCACCCCCAAGCGTCTCAACGTCTGCACCGGCTGCCTGAAGGCGGGCAAGGTCTCTCGCTGACCTCCCCCTCGTTCCGCCGTCGAACGGCCGTCACCCCACCGGGTGGCGGCCGTTCGTGCGTCAGAAGTGCGTCCACCCGGTGTCGCCGGTGCGGACCGCCCCGTCCACGGTGACGCCCTCGCCCTCGGCGACGCTGCCGATGACGGCCCAGCCCTCCGGCAGGTCGGCGTCGGCCGGGAAGGTCGCCAGCAGCGCGTGGTCGTCGCCCCCGGAGAGCACGAACCCCACGGGGTCGACCCCGCCCAGCGCCGCCGCGACCGCGTGCAGCGGCTCGGGCACCTCGAGGTCGGCGCTGCGCACGTCGATGCGGACCCCGGAGGCGGTGGCGAGGTGGGCGACCTCGGAGAGCAGTCCGTCGGAGACGTCGATCATCGAGGTGGCGCCGGCGTCGGCGGCGGCCGGCCCGGCGGCGTACGGCGGCTCGGGTCGGCGGTAGGCCTCCACCAGCACCCGCGGGGAGCGGAAGCCGCGGCCGAGCACGGCCAGTCCCCCGGCGGCCCAGCCCTGGCGCCCGGCCACGGCGAGGACGTCCCCGGGCCCGGCCCCTGAGCGGACGACGGGCGCGACCGTGCAGGCCCCCAGCACCGTGACCGCGACGACGACCTGGTCGCCCCGGGTCAGGTCCCCGCCCACGACGCTGGCGCCCACGAGCGCGCACTCGTCGGCGAAGCCCTGGGCGAAGTCGAGGAGCCACTGCGCCTCGAGGTCGACGGGGGCGGCGATCCCGATGGTCAGCGAGGTGGCCGTGCCGCCCATCGCGTTGATGTCGGAGATGTTCTGGGCCGCGGCACGGTGCCCGACGTCGGCGGCCGAGGCCCAGTCCCGACGGAAGTGGCGCCCCTCGACCATCAGGTCGGTGGAGACCACCACGTGACCGGTGCGCACCCGCAGCACCGCGGCGTCGTCCCCCGGCCCGATGAGGACCTGCTCGCCCTGCGGGAAGCGCTGGGTCAGCGCCGAGATGAGGGCGAACTCACCGATGTCGCCCAGGGTGGCACCGGGTTCGAGCGCGGCTGCGGGGTCCGGGTGCTGGTCGGTGGCCATGTCCCCATCCCACCAGACGGCGGGGGCGTCGAGGCACCTGCCGGGCCGGACGGTGACCAGGTGACTCGCAGCGGGTAGGTTGTCGCCGACACATCCGGGTGACGTGTCCGCGGCCCCGTGCCGTGCCGACAACCTTTGAGGAGCTCCACGATGGTCGTGCAGGCCTACATCCTGATCCAGACCGACGTCGGCAAGGCCGCAGAGGTCGCCACCGCGATCGCCCAGGTCAAGGGCGTGACCCTGGCCGAGGACGTCACCGGTCCCTACGACGTGATCGTGCGCGCCGAGGCCCGCAACGTCGACGAGCTCGGCAAGCTGGTCGTGTCGAAGGTCCAGGTCCTCGACGGCATCACCCGCACCCTGACCTGCCCCGTCGTCCACATCTGAGCATCGAGCCCATCCGGGCCTCCGCCCTGACGCTGTCGCTGGCCCTGCTCCTGGGCGGGTGCAGCGGGGCGGTCGAGGTCACCGCGCCCGTGTTGAGCGCCGACGACGCCGCCACCTGCTCGACGTTCCTCGACGACCTGCCCGACGAGCTGGCCGGTCTCGAGAGCGCCGAGGTCTCCCCCGCCGACGCGCCGGCGCGGGCGTGGGGCGACGGGCTGGTGGTGACCTGCGGCGTCGAGGAGCCCCCTGCCTTCCGTGAGCTGATCGCGCCCTCGTGTGACGAGATCGTCGGCATCGGTTGGTTCTTCCCGCCCCAGCAGCTGGGGCGCGAGGACGGTCCCGTCACCGGCACCACCATCGGCTACCGGCCCCGCGTGGAGCTCGAGGTGCCCGAGGGCTACCGCGGCGGGACCTCGTTCGCGGTCCTGTCCGCGCTGGCCGCACCCATCGAGGAGCACCTCGACCTCGTCCAGCGCTGCCGGTGAGGTGACGGGTCGTCGGAGGCGTGTGGGACGCTCGTGCCATGAGCGAGGACCTGCTTCCCGGACCTGTCGCCGTCATCGCCGGCGGTTTGAGCCACGAGCGTGACGTGTCCCTGGCCAGTGGCCGCAACCTGGTGCGCGAGCTGCGCGCCGTGGGTGTCGACGCCGAGGCCTACGACTTCGACCGCAACCTGCTGCACACGCTGGAGCAGCACAAGGTGGTCGCGGCGGTGCCGGCGCTGCACGGCCAGTTCGGTGAGGACGGCGAGATCCAGACGCTGCTGGAGCTGATCGACCTGCCCTACGTCGGCTCCCACAGCCGCGCCTGCCGGGTCGCCTACGACAAGGGGTCGGCGCGCGAGCTGCTGCGCCGCGCCGGACTGCCCGTCCCCCAGAGCGTCGGGCTCTCGGCCCAGACCTTCCGCGACATCGGTGCGCCCGCGCTGATGGAGCATGTCATGCACCGCCTCGGCGAGCGGGTCGTCGTCAAGCCGACCCGCTGCGGCAGCGCCCTGGGCGTCACCGGCGTCGACGGCCTGGCCGCGCTCCCCTCAGCCCTGGTCACCGCCTACTCCTACGGCGAGCACGCGCTGGTCGAGCGCTTCCACGACGGCACCGACGTCAGCGTCGTGTGCGTCGAGACCGACGAGGGTGTGCAGGCGCTCACGCCGGTGGCGGTGGAGTACGAGAAGGGTCACCAGTTCGACTTCGCGGCGCGCTACACCGCCGAGTTCGTCTCGTTCTCGCGCCCCGAGCTGCCCGAGGAGCTCATCGAGGAGCTCGGGCGCACCGCGGTCGAGGCGCACCGGGTGCTCGGGCTGCGCGACGTGTCGCGCTCGGACTTCATCGTCTCCCCTGACGGCAGCTACGTCGTGCTCGAGGTCGCGATCACCCCGGGCACCACCGAGACCTCGGTGATGCCCTACGCCTGCACCCTGTCGGGCACCAGCCTGGGCCAGGTCACGCTGGACTCCGTCCGGCGCGTGCTGCGCGGCTGAGCACCGCAGCGCCGGGGCGACTCAGCGCAAGCCGAGGGGGCGCTCCAGCGCGAGCTGGATGAGCTCGTCGACCAGCTCGGTGTAGGACAGGCCCGAGGCCTCCCACATCTTCGAGTACATGGAGATCGGGGTGAACCCGGGCATCGTGTTGATCTCGTTGACGACCACCTCGCCGTCCCGGGCGACGAAGACGTCGACCCGCGAGAGCCCCTCGCCGCCGATCGCCTCGAAGGCCTGGACCGCGACCTCGCGCACCCGCTCCGCGACGTCGTCGGGCAGGTCGGCCGGCGCCTCGGTGCGCGCCTGGGAGTCGGAGAGGTACTTGGCCTCGAAGTCGTAGAACGACGCCGCGCCGTGGTCGACGACGATCTCGCCCGGCACCGAGGCGCGCGGCGGACCGCCCTGGCGACCGCCCAGGACGGCGCACTCGATCTCGCGGCCTTGGAGTCCCTGCTCGACGAGGACCTTCGGGTCGTGGAAGCGGGCCTCCTCGATGGCGTCGGCGAGCCCGGTCACGTCATCGACCCGGGTGACCCCGAGCGACGAGCCGGCCCGGGCCGGCTTCACGAAGACCGGGAAGTCCAGCTCGGCCTGGATGCGGTCGACGACCTCGGACTGGCGCCGCTCCCAGTCGCCGGGTCGCACGACGACGTACGGCCCCACGGCCAGGCCGTGGCCCGCGAAGACCAGCTTCATGTAGTGCTTGTCCATCCCGACCGCGGAGGCCAGGACGCCGGCACCGACGTAGCGGACCCCGGCGAGCTCGAGGAGGCCCTGGATGGTGCCGTCCTCGCCGTAGGGCCCGTGCAGGAGGGGGAAGACGACGTCCACGGGGCCGGCCTCGCTGAGGCTGGCGATCTCCCGGCCGGAGTCGGCGGTGACCTCGGGCAGGTTGCCGGCGCTGAGCTGCCAGCGGGACGCGTCACCGCTGGCCAGGACCCACCGGCCCTCGCGCGTGATGCCGACCGGCAGCACGTCGTAGACGTCGGTGTCGATCGCCTTCATCACGCCACCGGCGGTGGCGGCGGAGATGGCGTGCTCGCCCGACCGGCCGCCGAAGACGAGGGCCACCCGGATCTTGCGGGGAGGGGTCTCGGTCATGGTCCGCGACCCTACTGAAGCGCCGCAGCGACCTCGTCCAGGCGCGCCCCGCGCGAGGCCTTGAAGAGAACTGCGTCACCGTCGCCGATGTGCTCCTGGACCCAGGCGACGGCCTCCACGTTGTCGGCCACGGCGACGGCCCGCTCCCCCGCGCCGTCCCGGATGCCGTGCGCGGCGTCTCCGACGACGACGACCAGGTCGACTCCCAGCGCGGCCGCGTAGGAGCCGACGCCCTCGTGCTCCTCGTGGCCGGAGTCCCCCAGCTCGCGCATCTCGCCCAGCACGGCGACGGTGCGGCGCACGCCGGGGTCGGCGCCGATGGAGGCGAGCGCGTCGAGCGCGGCCCGCATCGACTCGGGGTTGGCGTTGTAGGAGTCGTTGAGCACGATGACCCCGCGGTCCAGCTCCCGCAGCTCCATGCGCCACTGCGAGAGCGTGGTGACCTCGTCCAGCGCCTGGGCGACCTGGGCCGGGTCGAGGCCCGCGGCCAGGGCGGCGGCGCACGCAGCGGCCGCGTTGAGCGCCTGGTGCGAGCCGACGACCTGCAACGCCACCGGCACCGAGCCCTGGGGGGTCGCCAGCACGAAGGACGGCCGTCCCAGACGGTCCAGGGTCAGGTCCTCGACGCGCACGTCGGCCCCCGCACCGTCCCCGAAGGTGACGACGGATCCGTCGGTGAGCCGCGCCATCGCTGCGACCCGTTCGTCGCCGTGGTTGAGCACGGCGGTCCCGGTCGCGGTCAGGGCCTGCACCAGCTCGCCCTTCGCCTCGGCGATGGCGTCCTGCGACCCGAACTCACCCAGGTGCGCCTGGCCGACGTTGAGGACCACGGAGATGTCTGGCCGGACCAGGTCGGTCAGCTCGGCGATGTGCCCCCGCCCGCGGGCGCCGAGCTCCAGCACCAGGAAGCGGGTGTCGGCCTCGGTGCGCAGCGCCGTCAGCGGCATCCCCAGCTCGTTGTTGAAGGAGCCCCGCGTGGCCACGGTCGGCGCGGCGTGCTCGAGCACGGCGCCGAGGAGGTCCTTGGTCGAGGTCTTGCCCTGGGAGCCGGTGATCGCGAGGACGGTGAGGCGGCCGGCGCGGCGCACCTCGGCGACGACGTGCGCGGCCAGTCGCTGCAGCGCCTGCTGCGGGTCGGCCACGACCACGGTCGGGAGGGTGGTCGGGCGGCTGCCGAGCACCGCGACAGCGCCCGCCTCGGCGGCCTGAGGGACGTGCTCGTGCCCGTCGGTGCGCTCGCCGACGAAGGCGACGAACAGGCCGCCGGGCCGGGCCTCGCGGCTGTCGATGACGACCGGGCCGGTGACGGTGACGGGCTCGCTGGCGACAGGGGGGTCGGCGACGACCTCGCCGCCGACCACCTCGGCGATCCGGGCGAGCGTCAGGGCGATCACCGTGCTGCTCCGGGGGCCACTCCGGGTGCGGTCCCGGGCATCGAGGTCATGGCCCGTCACCTTAGTGTGTGGGCATGGCCGACGACTCCCTGCCCGCTGCACTCCGCCCGTCCACCGTCGCGGTGACGGCGGGCCGTCCGCCCCACGAGCCCGACCAGCCGTTGAACCACCCGTTGACGATGGCCTCGACCTTCGTGGCGCTCGGCGATCGCGAGTACGGCCGCTACGGCAACCCGACCTGGCAGGCGTTCGAGGAGGCCCTGGGTGAGCTCGAGGGCGGCACCGCGCTGGCCTTCTCCTCGGGCCTGGCCGCGGTCGCGACGGTGCTCGACCTGGTCGGCCACGGCGCGCTCGTCGTGGCCCCGGACAGCGCCTACAACGGCACCCTGGGCCAGCTGGCCGACCTCGAGATGCGCGGCCGGGTGCGCAGCCTGCTCGTCGACGTCGCGGACACCGACGCCGTCGTGGCCGCCTGCGACGACGCGGCCCTGGTGTGGATCGAGACGCCCACCAACCCGAACCTCGACGTGGCCGACGTACGCCGCATCGCCGAGGCTGCGCACGCGGCCGGCGCCTACGTGGTCGTCGACAACACCTTCGCCACTCCCCTGGTGCAGACCCCGCTGGCCGACGGCGCCGACATCGTCGTGCACTCGGCCACGAAGTACCTCGGTGGGCACAGCGACCTCCTGCTCGGTGCGCTGGTGACCAACGACGAGACCCTCGCCGGTGTCCTCAAGGGTCGGCGCGACCTCTTCGGCTCGGTGCCCGGGACCATGGAGGCATGGCTCGCGCTGCGGGGCATGCGCACCCTGCACCTGCGCGTCGAGCGCGCCACCGCCAACGCCGCCGAGCTGGTGAGCCGGCTGCGCGAGCACCCGGCGGTCGAGCTCGTGCGCTACCCCGGCTTCGGGGCGATCGTCTCGGTCGAGCTCGCCGGTGGCGCGCTGGCCGCCGACCTGCTCACCCGCAAGACCCGCCTGTGGGTGCACACCACGAGCCTCGGCGGCGTCGAGTCCACCTTCGAGCGGCGTCGCCGGTGGAAGACCGAGTCCGCCACCGTCTCCGACGCGCTGGTGCGGCTCTCGGTCGGCGTCGAGGACGTCGAGGACCTCTGGGCCGACCTCGCCGGCGCCCTGGACGACCTGACGGTGCCCGGCGCCAGCTGACCTGAGCGGGGTCCGCGTCTCAGACGTTCGTCGCAGCGGACACGTCGACACAGAGGGCTCCCTGGTCGCCGTCCCGGTCGGTCGCGCCGTAGCCGGAAGGACCGAAGACCCCTCGAGGGGGAGCCGCCAGGCGGGGGCCCGTCGACGCCAAGGCCGTTCGGTCCTTCCGACTACGAAGCCCTCGCACCATCCGCTCGTGCTTGTTATGCACGTGATCCAGCAGGACATTTCGACCAGCCGTTGTGGCTGCCTGTCGACGGAGCTGGAGGCCCCGAGATGTCGCTGCTCGATCCGTGTCTGATCCGTTCTCGAGGGCCGTCGGGGCAGGTGGTGGCCCGGCTCGGGGTGCCGCTGGTCGATGACTACCTGGAGTTCCTGGAGGGGCGGTGTAGACCGAACACGGTGCTGGCTGCGGCCTATGACCTGCGGGTGTTCTTCGCGGTGGTGGCCAAGCCGGCCCACGAGGTCCGTGCCTGCGACGTGCTCGGTTTCATCACCGCTCAGCGCACCGGTCGCACCAGCACCGAGGCGCTGCAGCCGGTCGGTGAGGACGACGGCACGGTGGGGGTGTCGATGAGCACGGTGGCGCGGAGGTTGTCGATCATCTCGGGGTTCTTCGCCTATCTGCAGGCTCGTGGTGACATCACCGCGAACCCGGTACCGCGCGGTCTGCCCACGCGGAGGGAACGCTCGCGTCCGGGGCAGGGGGTGCCGCTGACCCGGCGCACGCGTCGGTTGCCGCGCATCCTGACTCCCCTCGAGGTTGACCAGCTCACCGCCGCGCTGCGCACGCACCGCGACCGGGCGATGGTCGCGGCGATGGTGTTCGGTGGGCTGCGGCGCTGCGAGGTCCTGGGGCTGCGGCTGGAGGACCTGCGGGTCGCGGAACGGCGGGTGTTCATCGCCGACGGCAAGGGCGGCCACCAGCGGCTGGTGCCGGTCTCATCGCGCTTCTTCGCCACCCTCGCGGCCTACCTGGACACCGAACGCCCAGCCGATGCGGACACCGACCGGGTCTTCGTGGTCCTCAAGGGGCCCACCCGCGGTCGCGCGTTGTCGGTACGCGGGCTGGACGAGGTCCTCGCCGGCGCCAAGCGGCGGGCAGGGTTGGCGCACGCGACCTGCCACGAGCTGCGCCACACCTGCCTGACCCGGCTCCGCGAGGCCGGGATGGCACTGGAGGCGGTCCAGGCCCAGGCCGGACACGCCTCGATCGAGTCCACCCGGATCTACCTGCACCTGGCCGATGACTGGCTCGCGGCGCAGTACCGCAAGGCCGCTGAGGTCCTCGACGCCCAGCTCTACGCCGGGCACCAGGACCCCACCGGTGGGAGCACCCGGTGAGCGGGCCGCTGCTGCTGCCGACCTGGGAGGAGCTGGGCGTGCGCCCGCAGGTGGTGGCCACGATGCGGCGCTACCTGGAGCAGCTCGGATGCGTGCTGCGCCCAGGCAGCGTCGCTGGCGCCGACCTGGCGCTGCGCTCGTTCGCTGCGTACTTGGTCGAGGCCGCCCCGGAGGTCACCAGCATCGCCCAGGTCACCCGGCGCCACGTCGAGGACTACAAGCCCTGGCTGGCGGCCCGTCCGGGCCAGAACAAGGACCGGGTCACCATCGCGACCCTGGCACACCGGCTCGGCACACTGCGGATGTTCTTCGTCCGCATCGATGAGTGGGGCTGGGACCAGGCACCACCACGGGTGCCGATGTTCCCCGGCGACCTGCCCCGCCAGGACCATCCGTTGCCCAAGGCGCTCGACGATGCCGCGGCCGCGAAGCTGCTCCGCGCCGCCCAGGCCGAGCCCCGGCTGCTGGTCCGCGTCACCATCGAGGTGCTCCTGCGCACCGGGCTGCGGGTCAGCGAGTTCACCGCGCTGTCTGCCGACGCGGTGGTCCAGATCGGCGCCGCACCCTGGCTGCACGTCCCGGTCGGCAAGCTGCGCGAGGACCGCTACCTGCCGCTGCACCCACACCTGGTGGTTCTCATCGAGCAGTACCGCACCGCTCACGTGCCCGCCGAACACCCGCTGCTGCTGCCCCGGGAGAACGGGCGAGCGTTGGACCGCCACACCGTCACCAGGTTCATCAACAAGGCCGGCACCGCAGCCGGATTGGCGCACATCCACCCCCACCAGCTGCGACACACCCTGGCCACCCAGGCCATCAACCGCGGCATGTCGCTGGAGGCGATCGCAGCGATGCTCGGCCACCGCAGCATGGACATGACGCTGCGCTACGCCAAGATCGCCAACCGCACCGTGGCCGATGAGTACTTCGCCGTCACCGACCAGGTCGACGCCCTCTACGCCAAGACCGAACCGCTGCCCGCCGACGCCATCGGACCCAAAATGGCCCGGCTGCGCCGCGAGCACCACCGACTCCTCGGCAACGGCCACTGCACCCGCCCCGCCGAGCTGGACTGCGCCTTCGAGTCGATCTGCGAGAACTGCAGCTTCTTCCAGACCAGCATCGAGTTCCGACCCACACTCCAGGCCCAGCACGACGACGCCGAGAAGAAGGGCCAACACCACCGCGCCGACCTCTTCGGCCAGCTCCTCACCGGCCTCACGGAAGGCGAAGCATCATGAGCGACCGCCCCGATCCTGTGCATAATGCCGAAGAGCGGGCACCGCTTCGCTACTGACCTTCGGGGCTCCGAGACCGGCGAGCTCGATCATCATGTCGGTGCCGGGCAGCACGGCCGCCTGACGGTCGTCGAAAGTGGAGTGCATGACGGCCCACGCCACGGTGGCCTCGTACAGGTCGACCGCGGCCCGGTCGCGGGCTGCGCGTGAGGAGCGGGCGTGGGCGAGGACCGCGCCGGCGGTGTCGCAGTGCCCCAGCTCAGGGGTGGTGGATCTGTGGACAGCCCGTTGAGTACGCCGACTCACGCGCACACCGACGCCGACAGGCCAGGCTGCAGCCATGACACGCACCGCTGTGCTCGTGGGCCTCGCCGCCCTCTCCTTGCCGTTGCTCGCCGCCTGCGCGGGGCCGAGCCACCAGAGCGACGCCGAGGCCCTGCGCGACCAGCTGGCGGCACTGCCCGGGGTCTCGAAGGCGACCCTCGACTACACGGAGCCGGTGACCCTCGACTCCGGCAAGCTGCAGCTGCAGGTCGCGATGTCGAAGGATGCCGACGCCGACCAGGTCACCGAGGTCGTCGCCACGACCTACGCCGCCTTCGCCGACACCCACCGCGCCGAGGAGGGCGACCTGGACGTCCGGGTCGGTGGTGACGTCCTGCACCTGCGCAGCTTCGAGCCGGAGGCGGACGTCACTGCGGTCCAGGAGGCCGCCGTGCAGGCCGTCGCCGTGCTGCCCGGCGGGAAGGTCCGCGCGGACATCAACACCCAGGACGTCTCGAAGGAGCCACACGTGTTCACCACCTTCAGCGTGGCGGTCGAGGAGCCGGGCCGCGAGAGCGTGCTGGAGAAGCTCGCGACGCTCGAGACGGAGCACGCCGACATCCCGGACGCCGGCTGGCGCGTGCAGAGCGGCGGCCGGTCCGGATGGCTGGTCAGTGCTGACGAGGCGTTCCCCGGCACCGAGGTGCTCGCCCTCTTCGACGAGCTCGGCGACGGCCTCCCCGACGGCGCCACGGTCCGCCTGTACGACGACTTCGCGGAGGTGCGGCTGCCCGCCGACACGTCACCCGAGGAGGCCTCAGCCGTCGTGGGCCGGCACCTCCGGTCGCTCGGTGGGGTCCAGGACGCGTGGTACGACGTGCAGAGCGGTCGGACGCTGCTCGCGTCGATCAGCGACGGTGACTGCTTCTTCGACACCGGCGCGATCGGCAAGCGGTTGGAGCAGGACCACGGCGCCGGGTGCGCAGAGGTGACGCACCCCTGACGCTGCGCGCTCAGTCAGTCTCAGCCTTCGTGTCCCGCGCCAGGACGGCGTCCATCATGTCCTGGGCGGTCATGGTGCCGGCGACGACCTCGTCGACGTACCGCGCGACCGGGGCGTCGCAGCCGTACTGCTCGGCGAGCGCCCGCAGCGACGAGCACGACTTCGCACCCTCCGCGACCTGGCGGGTGCTGGCGTAGATCTCCTCGGTGGTCATGCCCTGACCCAGCTTCTCGCCGAACGAGCGGTTGCGCGAGAGCGGCGAGGAGCAGGTGGCCACGAGGTCGCCGAGGCCGGCCAGGCCCATCAGGGTCAGCGGGTTGGCGCCCAGCTTCATCGCGAGCCGGGCGGTCTCGGCGAGGCCGCGGGTGATGATCGAGGCGGTGGTGTTGTCACCGAAGCCCAGGCCGACCGCCATGCCGACCGCGAGGCCGACGACGTTCTTGTAGGCGCCACCGAGCTCGCAGCCCAGCACGTCGACCGAGGTGTAGGGCCGGAACGCCGGCGAGTGGCAGCGCTGCTGGAGGCGCTTGGCGACCTCCTCGTCGGCGCAGGCCACCACGGAGGCCGCAGGCTCGCGGCGCGCGATCTCCTTGGCGAGGTTGGGTCCACTGATGACGGCGATGCGCTCCGGACCGGCGCCGGTGACCTGGTGGATCACCTCGCTCATCCGGTTCAGGCTGCCGAGCTCGACGCCCTTCATCAGCGAGACGATGACCGCGTCGTCCTCGATGTGGGGCGCCCACTCGGTGAGGTTCTCGCGCAGCGTCTGCGACGGCGTGGCCAGCACGACCACGTCGGCGCCGTGCAGCGCCTTCTCGGCGTCGGTGGTCGCGTCGACGTTCGGCGGCAGCTCGATGCCGGGCAGGTAGTCGACGTTCTCGTGCCGGGCGTTGATGGCGTCGGCGACCTCGGGACGCCGCGCCCACAGGGTGACGTCGTTGCCGGCGTCGGCCAGCACGATCGAGAAGGCGGTCCCCCAGGAACCTGCACTGAAGACGGCCACCTTGCCGTGCGGTGCGGAGGTCATGCGGAGTCCTTCCGGTCGTGGTCGTGCATGCGGCGCATGTCGAAGCGTTCAGCGGGAGCCTGCTCGCCGCGGATCTGCTCGACGAGCCCGGTGATCCGGGCCATGATCCGGTCCGTCGCCGCCGAGACGGCCGCGGGGGACGTCGGCGCCCCCGGGTCGGTGACGAGGTCCGACAGGTCGACCGGCTCGCCGACCAGCATCGAGATCCGCTTGCGCGGGGGCAGGAGGTGCGGCCGCTTGGCGTACGGCGCCAGCAGGTGCTGGGCGCCCCACTGGCCGACCGGGACCACCGGGCAACCGGTCGCGAGCGCGATCCGGGCCGCGCCGGACTTGCCGCGCATCGGCCACAGCCCGGGGTCGCGGGTGATGGTGCCCTCGGGGTAGACCACGACGCACTCGCCGCGGCGCACGGCCGCGACCGCGGCGGCGTACGCCCCGGCGGCCGTGCTGCTCGCGCGGTGCACCGGGATCTGACCGAGCGCGTGGAGGAAGCGGCGCAGCAGCGGGTGCTTGAAGAGGTCCGCCTTGGCGAGGTAGCGCGGGAGCCGCCCGTGGCCGTGGACCAGGTGAGCCGCCGTGAAGGGGTCGACGTGCGAGATGTGGTTGAGCACGAGCACGAAGCCGCCTGAGGCGGGGATGTGCTCGCCGCCGCGCCAGTCCGGACGGGTCGTGGCCAGCAGCGGCGGTTTCACGATCGCCACCGCGATCCGCCACGCCCAACCGCGGGGTTCCTGCACCTCGCGAACGCTCACACGACTCCCTCGTCTCCCGTGTCGGAGCGGGCCGCCCGCGACGTCGATCTGCAGGCTACTAGCAGCCGTCCTCCACCGCGGGCAGCGACGCCTGAGAGGATGCACCGCGATGAGCACGCCGCCCCCTCCCCCGACGACGAGCAGCCCCCGGTCCCGCACCCGGCCGGGGAGTGGGTCGTGCTGGTGCCCGTGAAGCCGCCCGCCCGCGGCAAGTCGCGGTTGCTGGGCCTCGACGACGACGCACGGCGCGAGCTGGCCGCTGCCTTCGCGCTCGACACGGTCGCAGCCTGCCTCGCGGCGCCGGGCGTGGCGCGGGTGCTGGTGGTGACCGACGACGCGGGCTTCGCCGCCTCGCTGGGCGCCCTGGGTGCCAGCTGCCTGCCCGACGGCGCGTCGGGGGACCTCAACGCCACGCTGCGCCAGAGCGCCGCCGAGGCGCGACGACGCTGGCCCGACCTGCGCCCGGTCGCCCTGTGCGCGGACCTGCCGTCCCTGCGGGCCGCCGACCTCGCGACCGCACTGGCGAGGATCGGCGCGCCCGGCGCACCCGCCGCGGCCTTCGTCCCCGACGCCGCCGGCGTGGGCACCACCCTCTACGCCGCACCGCACGCGTCGTTCGAGCCGAGGTACGGCGGCCCGTCGCGCCACGCCCACCTCGACGCCGGCTGCGCGGAGCTCGCGGACGCGCCGCTCACCCTGCGCCACGACGTCGACGACCTGGTCGACCTGCAGGCGGCCGTCGCCCTCGGGCTGGGGCCGCGCACGACCGAGGTCGTGGCGGCCCTCCGCCTGTTCTGAGCCCTTCCTGGTCAGGACGACGAGGACGAGCCCCCGTTGCCCGACGAGGTGGTGCTGGACGAGGTGGTGCTGGACGAGCCGTTGCTGCTCGCGGCCTTCTTGGCCGGGGCCTTCTTCGCCGGGGCCTTCTTGGCGGGAGCCTTGGTGGCAGCAGCCTTCTTCGCCGGCGCCTGCTTTGCCGGCGCCTTCTTCGCTGCCGTCTTGGTGGCAGTCGCCTTCTTCGCAGGAGCCTTCTTGGCCGGGGCCTTCGTGGCAGCAGCCTTCTTCGCCGGCGCCTTCTTCGCGGGAGCCTTCTTGGCCGGGGCCTTCGCGGCAGCAGCCTTCTTCGCGGGGGCCTTCTTGGCAGGCGCCTTCTTGGCGGGCGCCTTCTTGGCCGCGGACTTCTTGGCCGGTGCCGACGTCGTGGTGGACGCCTTCGTGGCAGGTGCCTTCTTCGCAGTCGCGCGACCACCCGGGGTGGCCTTCTTGACCGCTCCGGCCGCCATCGCCGCCGGGGCCGTCGCGGCCGCGACGGTGAGCTTCGGCAGCTTCTTGGCCCCCGAGACGACGCCCTTCAGATTCGCGCCCGGGGTGAACTTCGGGACGGCGGTCTTCTTGGCCTTGATCTTCTCGCCGGTGCGCGGGTTGCGCACCCAGCGAGCGTCCCTGATGCGCTTCTCGAAGGAGCCGAAGCCGGTGATGGCGACCTTCTCGCCCTTCGAGACCTCACGCGTGATCGTGTCGAGGACCGACTCGAGCGCGTGCGCGGCCGCCTTCCTGTTCCCCTCGTAGCGCGCTGCGAGCGCGTCGATGAGCTGAGACTTGTTCACTCCGGTTCCCCTTCACCTGACCTCGACAGCGAGGCACGCTGCGCGATGTTCCAAGCACGGTAGGGAAATGTGGGCTGCGCCACAACGACCACGCCGGGAAAGCGCTGGAGAACCAGACCGCTCAGGAGTGGATCGTGACCGGCTTCCAGGCCGGACGGTCCTTCTCGAAGGAGCCGATCAGCTCGTCGTGGCTCAGCGTGATGCCGACGTCGTCGAGGCCCTCGAGCAGGCGCCACCGGGTGTAGTCGTCGATGTCGAAGGACTCCTCGATGGCGTCCGCACCCTCACCGGCACGCACGGTCCGCGACTCGAGGTCGACGGTGATCGCGGCTCCGGGGTCCGAGTCCAGGAGGTCCCACAGCTGCTGCAGGACCTTCTCGTCCACCTGGGCTGCCAGCAGGCCGGCCTTGCCGGAGTTGCTCCGGAAGATGTCGGCGAAGCGCGACGAGATGACGGCCCTGAAGCCGTAGTTCTGCAGGGCCCACACGGCGTGCTCACGCGAGGAGCCGGTGCCGAAGTCGGGGCCCGCGACCAGCACGGTGCCCTGCGAGTAGACCGGGTCGTTGAGCACGAACTCGGGGTCGTTGCGCCAGGCGGCGAAGAGACCGTCCTCGAAGCCGGTGCGGGTGACGCGCTTGAGGTAGACCGCGGGGATGATCTGGTCGGTGTCGACGTTGCTGCGTCGCAGGGGGACGCCGATGCCGGTGTGGCTGGTGAACTTGTCCATGGTCATCTCTCTCGTCTCAGTCCAGGTCCGCGGGCGAGGACAGGGTGCCGCGCACGGCGGTCGCGGCAGCGACGGGCACGGAGACGAGGTGGGTCAGCCCGCCCTTGCCCTGCCGGCCCTCGAAGTTGCGGTTCGAGGTGGACGCGCTGCGCTCACCCGGGGCCAGCGTGTCGGGGTTCATGCCCAGGCACATCGAGCAGCCCGCTCCGCGCCACTCCCCGCCGGCCTCCTTGAAGATGACGTCGAGCCCCTCGGCCTCGGCCTGCAGGCGGACCCGGACCGAGCCGGGGACGACGAGCAGACGGGTGTCCGCGGCCACGGTGCGGCCCTGGATGACCTCGGCCGCCAGCCGCAGGTCCTCGATGCGTCCGTTGGTGCAGGAGCCGATGAAGACGGTGTCGACGCTGACCTCGCGCATCGGCGTGCCGGCGACCAGCTGCATGTAGGTGAGCGCCTTTTCCGCGGCGACGCGGTCCGACGGCTCGTCGAAGTCGTCCGGGTGCGGCACCGAGGCCCCCAGGGGGACGCCCTGGCCGGGATTGGTGCCCCAGGTGACGAACGGCGTCATCGTGGAGGCGTCCAGCACGATCTCGGCGTCGTACGTCGCGTCGTCGTCGCTGCGCAGGCTCGTCCAGTGCTCGACGGCCGCGTCCCAGTCGGCGCCCTTGGGCGCCTCGGGGCGGCCCTCGATGTAGTCGAAGGTCGTCTGGTCGGGAGCGATCAGGCCCGCCTTGGCGCCCCACTCGATGCTCATGTTGCACACCGTCATCCGGGCCTCCATCGAGAGCTCCTCGATGGCCTGGCCGCGGTACTCGACGATGTAGCCCTGCCCGCCACCGGTGCCGGTGTGGGCGATCAGGTTCAGCACCATGTCCTTGGCGGTGACGCCCTCGGAGAGGCTGCCGTTGATGGTGACCGCCATCGTCTTGGGCTTGGCCTGCATCAGGGTCTGGGTGGCGAGGACGTGCTCGACCTCGGAGGTGCCGATGCCGAACGCGATGGCGCCGAAGGCGCCGTGGGTGCTGGTGTGGCTGTCGCCGCAGACGATCGTCATGCCCGGCTGGGTCAGGCCCAGCTGCGGGCCGACGACGTGCACGATGCCCTGGTCGATGTCGCCCAGGGGGTGCAGGCGCACGCCGAACTCCTCGGCGTTGCGCCGCAGGGTCTCGACCTGGGTGCGCGACACGGGGTCCGCGATCGGCTTGTCCCAGTCGAGGGTCGGGACGTTGTGGTCCTCAGTGGCCAGCGTGAGGTCGGGACGACGCACCGGGCGACCGGCCAGGCGCAGACCGTCGAAGGCCTGCGGCGAGGTGACCTCGTGGATGAGGTGGAGGTCGATGTAGAGCAGGTCCGGCTCTCCCGCGGTCGAGCGGACGACATGCTCGTCCCACACCTTCTCCGACAGGGTCCTGCCCATGACGTGCTCCATTCATGACGGGTTCGTGGACGTCGTTGCGACAGGAGGAACCCTACGTCGTCGATCCCACCTCGTGAGACTCGGTTCTCACAGTTCGAGATTCAAGCGCGCGAAACCCCCAGCGCTCCGCGTGGTGAGGAGTGGGTCACAGGACTTGCATCCCATCTTCTGAGACGCGAGTATTGGCATATGGACACGAGTGGAGTGGGAGTTCTCGACAAGGCGGCCATCGTGCTGACCGCGCTCGAGGCGGGACCGGCGACCTTGGCCGGGCTCGTGACCGCAACGGGGCTCGCGCGCCCCACGGCGCACCGTCTGGCGGTGGCCCTCGAGCACCACCGGCTGGTCGCCCGCGACATGCAGGGACGCTTCGTGCTGGGCCCACGCCTGGCCGAGCTGTCCGCCGCTGCCGGCGAGGACCGCCTGCTGGCCACCGCCGGCCCCGTGCTCGCCCGGTTGCGCGACATCACCGGCGAGTCCGCCCAGCTCTGGCGGCGCCAGGGCGAGCACCGCGTGTGCGTCGCCGCCGCCGAGCGCCCCTCAGGACTGCGCGACACCATCCCGGTCGGCTCGCAGGTGACCATGCGCGCCGGGTCCGCTGCCCAGGTGCTGCTGGCCTGGGAGGACCCCGAGCGGATGCAGCGCGGGCTGCAGAACGCCGCCTTCTCCGCCGCCGCACTCTCCGGCATCCGTCGCCGCGGGTGGGCCCAGTCCGTCGGTGAGCGGGAGCAGGGCGTGGCCTCGGTCTCCGCCCCCGTGCGCTCCCCCAGCGGCAAGATCATCGCCGCGGTCTCCGTGTCCGGACCCCTCGAGCGGCTCTCGCGCCAGCCCGGTCGGATGCACGCGCCCGCCGTCCTCGCCGCGGCCGAGCGGCTCTCGGAGTCGTTGCGCCGCGCCGCCGCCGAGAGCGCCTGAGCAGCAGCCGGCTCAGAACAAGGAGTGCTGCTCCAGGCTGAGCAGCAGCTGCTTGCGCTCCAACCCCCCGGCGTACCCGGTGAGGGTGCCGTTGGCACCGATGACCCGGTGGCACGGGATCACCACCGGGATCGGGTTGCGCCCGTTGGCCAGCCCGACCGCGCGCGACGCGGCGTTGGTCATGCCGAGGCGCAGCGCGACCTGCCCGTACGACGCGGTCTCACCGAAGCCGATCTCCTGGAGCTGGGCCCACACCCGCTGCTGGAAGTCGCTGCCCACCGGCGCGAGCGGCAGGTCGAAGTCGCGCCGCTCTCCCGCGAAGTACGCCGCGAGCTGGCGGGCGGTCTCCAGCAGCAGCGGGTGGTCGTCCTGGCGCTCCTGCGTGGGGCAGGCCTCCTCGCGGTAGGGCGAGAACTCGATCGCGCTCAGGGCGCCGTCGCGCTCGACCAGGCGCAGCGGCCCGATCGGACTCTCGGTCTCGGTCCACATCTCAGTCGTCCTCCGTCGTCGGTGGGGCGGGCATCAGGGTCTGCCACAGGTGCATCAGGGCGTAGGAGCGCCACGGGCTCCACTCCGGGGCGCGGGCGATCGCGACGGCGGGCTCCTGGCCCAGACGCTTCAGGGCCGTGCGCACGCCGAGGTCGGTGGGCAGGAACACGTCGGGGTGGCCCAGGGCCCGCATCGCCACGTAGTCGGCGGTCCAGGGACCGATCCCGGGCAGCGCGACCATCGCGGCCCGCACCTGGTCACGCTGGGGCCCCCGGTCCAGCGCGATGTCCCCGCGGGCCAGGGCTGCGCTCAGCCCGACGAGTGCGCGGCCGCGCGCCCGCGGCATCGGCAGGGTCTCGGGATCGACCTCCGCCAGGGTCGCGGCGTCGGGGAAGAGGTGGGTCAGACCGGGCTCCCCGGTCTCGACGGGACGACCGTGGGCGGCGACGATCCGGCCGCCGACGGTCCGGGCCCCGGTGACCGAGACCTGCTGGCCGACGACGGTGCGCACCGCGGTCTCGTCACCGTCGACCTGGCCGGGCAGGCGCAGGCCCGGCAGCGCCCGGGCGAGAGGGCCCAGGACGGGATCGGCGCCGAGGTGCTCGGCGACCGGCAGCGGGTCGCAGTCGGCGTCGACGAGGCGACGGACCCGCTCCACCGCCGCGGCGGTGTCGCGCAGGTCGGTGAGCCGGAAGCGTGCCGTCAGCAGGGCTACTCCCCCGCCCGGGACCTCGTCGAGGGCAGGGTCGAGCTCGAGCCGCACGGTGCCGGGGCCGTGCGGCAGGTCGAGGGTGCGGGCGTAGAACCCTGCGCCGGCGGTCTCGACGCCCGGCACCAGGTGGTAGGCCAGGAAGGACAGGAGCGCCTGGCCGGCGAACGGGGTGCGCACCGCGAGCCGCAGCGAGATCTCGCCGGTCGTCGGGGCCGCGGTCCGGCGCCCGCGCAGCTGCGTGGGTGTCACGGCGTACACCTCACGGACGGTCTGGTTGAACTGGCGCACGCTCGCGAAGCCGGCGGCGAAGGCGACCTCGGTCAGCGGCAGGTCGGTGGTCTCGATCAGCACCCGCGCCGTCTGGGCCCGACGGGCCCGGGCCAGCGCGAGCGGGCCAGCGCCCAGCTCGGCGGTCAGCACCCGGGCGAGGTGGCGGGGGCTGTACCCGAGCCGCCGAGCCAGGCCGTCGACGCCCTCACGGTCGACGACCCCGTCGCCGACCAGGCGCATCGCGCGTCCCGCGACCCCGGCCGCGACGTCCCACCCCGGGCTGCCCGGGGTCGCGTCCGGCAGGCACCGCTTGCAGGCGCGGTAGCCGGCGCCCTGGGCCGCGGCGGCGCTGGGGTGGAAGGTGACGTTGCCGGCGGCCGGGGTCCGCGCCGGGCAGGAGGGGCGGCAGTAGATGCCCGTGGTCCGCACCGCCGTCCAGAAGAGGCCGTCGAAGCGCCGGTCGCGGGCCTTGACCGCGGCGTAGCAGGACTCGGCGTCCAGCCGGGTCCGGGGCTCCGCTCGCGTCGTCATGGCCCCATCCTCCCCCACCGCCCCAGCGGTGACTGGCGGGAATCGGACACCGCGGCCGAACCTCGCCAGCCGGGGGTGGCTGCGGGTGTCGCGCAGATCACCATGGGTCAGGGAGAATCGGTTCGTGAACGACGAGCCGACATCCCGCCGCAGCGAGCCGCCCGCTCCACGCCCGGGTCGGCGCCGCGGCGCCGACCCCGATCGGCCGCACCGGCGCACGGTGCTCCGGGTCGTCCTGGTCACCCAGCTGTGCCTCGCGCTGATCACGGCGGGCGCGGTGGCGTTCGCCTACGACCGGCTCGACTCCGGTCTCGACGTGCAGGACATCGAGGCCCAGCTGATGGATCGCCCCGACAAGCTCGACACCGCTGGTCCCGAGGAGCCGCTGAACATCCTGGTGCTGGGCACCGACGACCGGGGCTGCGAGGGGTGCGGCATCGACGGCGAGGCCGGCGGGGGCGGCTCCGACACCACCCTGCTCATCCATGTCTCGGCCGACCGCCAGGAGGCGTACGGCGTCTCGTTGCCGCGCGATGCGCTCGTCGACCGCCCCGACTGCATGGCCGAGGACGGCAGCACCATCCCCGGGGCCGAGCTCGCGATGTTCAACACCGCCTTCGCCGAGGGTGGGGCCGCCTGCACCGTGCAGACGCTGGAACAGCTGACCGGGGTGCTGATCGACCACTACGTCACCGTCGACTTCAACGGCTTCGTCGACATGGTCGACGCGGTCGGCGGCGTCGAGGTCTGCCTGCCGAAGGCGGTGGCCGACCCCAAGACCAAGATCTACCTCGACGCCGGCACCCAGGTCCTCGACGGCGGCGACGCGCTCAAGTACGTCCGCGAGCGCACGGTGCTCTCCGCGAACTCCGACATCGGGCGGATGAAGCGCCAGCAGGCCTTCATCGCCTCCATGGTCAACAAGGTCGTCTCCGCCGGCACGCTGACCCGTCCGGACCGGGTCTACGCCTTCCTCAAGGCCGCCACCGGCTCGCTGACGCTGGACGCCGAGCTGGACAGCCTCAGCAAGCTGGCCGACCTGGCCATGCAGTTCCGCAAGACCGGCCTGAGCGACATCAAGTTCATCAGCGTGCCCTTCGAGACCTACGAGCCCGACCCGAACCGCCTGGTGTGGACCGAGGACGCCAGCAAGCTGTGGACCCGCATCAAGCGCGACAAGCCGCTCAGCACCTCGCTCAAGCAGGGCTCGATCAACGCCGCCGACCCGGTGGGCGGCCCCAGCGGCTCCCCGAGCGCGAGCCCCGGGTCCGGCGGGGGCAAGGCTCCCAGCGAGATCGAGAAGGCGGAGGCGCTCGCCAACGGTCTCTGCGCCTGACCAGTCCCCCCAGCTCCTCGAGTCGGCCCACATCTCGCGACTCTCGAGAAGGGACGGCCACTCACTGCGATGACGACGTGTGGGCGGAGCGCGGCAGATCCGCGCGGTCGGGCGGTGCGTCAGCAACCAGACGCAGGGCGGACACGGTTGCTGTGCAACCGCCGCGGTGGGAGCGGATCGGGCCGGGTCGGCGAGAGATCCGGGCCGGGTCGGCGAGAGATTTGCGCCGGGTCGGCGAGAGATCCGGGCCGGGTCGGCGAGAGACACAGCAGGCCCCAGCCTGAGGGCTGGGGCCTGCTGAACTGCGTGGTACCCCCGACCGGATTCGAACCGGCGCTACTGCCGTGAGAGGGCAGCGTGCTAGGCCGCTACACAACGGGGGCATGCAAGTCGGAGAGACGCGGAGGTCCCTCCAGAGCAACGTGCGGAACTCTAGCCGAGGCCGACTTCCGCACAAAATCGTGCTGCTCGCTGGGATACTAGGACTCGAACCTAGAATAACTGGACCAGAACCAGTCGTGTTGCCAATTACACCATATCCCAATGGGGCGTCCCGAGAGCCGCCTTGCGGCCTCCCTCAGGAACGGTCGAAACCTTACACGCGGGTGCGCCGGGCAGACAAAACGGCCACCTGGTCGACCCCCGTGGTGGTCGCGATCCCGCGCCTGCGGGCCACCCAGACCACCACGCCGAGGTAGACCAGGCTCTGCGTGAGCGTCACCGGAAGGCTCCACCAGCTGCCCCCGGTGGGGTTCAGCGCCGAGGTCATGTCGCTGAAGGCGAGGGCGATGCCGAAGGCGAGGAAGTTGTTGAGCACGTGCATCGCGATCCCGGCCTCGAGACCCCCGGTCAGCACCACCAGGACGCCGGCCACGAGGCCGAAGGCCAGCCGGTCCACGAAGATCGGCGGGTCCTGGGCACCGTGCGCGAGCGCGAAGATCAGCGCCGGCACGCCGACGGCCGCCACCAGCGAGACCCGGGGGTTGGCGAAGAAGCCACCGAAGGCCTGGGTGAGGTAGCCCCGGAAGGCGTACTCCTCCCCCGCGGCCTGCAGCGGCGTCAGGAGCACCACCACGAGCAGGAAGTCGCGGGTCGTCGAGGTGAAGTCGTTGGGCCCGCCGGTGAGGGCGACGCTGTCCTGGGCGGGCACCAGGGTCGAGACCACCAACGTCGCCAGCAGTGCCAGCAGGGACAGGCCGAAGCAGGTCATCAGCCAGCCCCAGCGCAGCCGCGGCACGACCGAGGAGAGCCAGCCCGGCCGCAGCCCGTGCACGGCCCAGACGATGCCCAGGGCCAGCGGGATCGTCACCGCCCACCCGAGGTTGACCAGCACGAGGAAGACCGGCGTGATCTCGCCCTGCCCGCTCAGCCGGTCGAGCGCGGTCCCGGGGTCGAGACCGCCGAGCACGAGATAGGCGCCCAGGGCCATCGCGATGAGGGTCTGGGCCACGACGAACACCAGCCCCAGGGCGGCGATCCCGAGCAGCGCCCACCAGCGCCCGCGGGGCGCGGCCCGCAGGAGCTGGTGGTAGCGCAGGCGGTCCGGCAGGTCCTGCACGCCCGCCACCGTCAGGCCAGGACGCTGCGCAGCCGCGCGAGCGAGCGCTCGCGCCCCAGCAGCTCCATGGACTCGAAGAGCGGGGGGCTCACGCGGCGACCCGAGATCGCCACCCGGACCGGGCCGTAGGCGTTGCGGGGCTTGAGCCCCATCGTCTCCACCAGGCTGTGCGTCAGGGCCTCCTGGATCGCCGCCGTGGACCACTGCTCGAGCCCCTCCACGGACTCGAGCGCCGCCCGGACGACCGCGAGGCCGTCCTCGGTGAGCAGCTTCTCGGCGTCGGCCTCGTCGATGCTGAAGTCGGCCTCGTCCACGAACAGGAAACCGAGCATCCCGGGGGCCTCGGTGAGCTTGTTGATCCGCTCGGCGATCAGCGGCATCGCCAGCTCGAGCAGCTGCGCGTCGGCGTCGGAGACCGGGTCGGAGACGACGCCGGCGTCCTTGAGGAACGGCAGCACCCGGTGGGTGATCTCCTCGACCGGCAGCAGCCGCATCTGCGAGGTGTTGATGGCGTCGGCCTTCTTGAGGTCGAAGCGCGCCGGGTTGGGGTTGACGTCCTTGATGTCGAAGGCGTGCGCCATCTCCTCGAGGCTGAAGACGTCGCGGTCCGCCGCGATCGCCCAGCCCAGGAGCGCCAGGTAGTTCATCAGGCCCTCGGGGATGAAGCCCTGGTCGCGGTAGGCGAGGGCGTGCGCCTGCGGGTCGCGCTTGGAGAGCTTCTTGTTGCCCTCGCCCATCACGTAGGGCAGGTGCCCGTAGGCGGGCGTCACGTCGGCCACGCCGATCGCCTTGAGCGCCTCGAAGAGCGCGATCTGGCGCGGGGTCGAGGAGAGCAGGTCCTCCCCGCGCAGCACGTGCGTGATGTGCATCGTCGCGTCGTCCACCGGCGCGGTGAGCGTGTAGAGCGGGTCGCCGTTGGCGCGGCACAGTGCGAAGTCGGGCACGTGGGTGGTGTCGAAGGTGACGTCGCCGCGCACCAGGTCGTCCCAGGTGATCGAGCCGTCGGGCATCCGGAAGCGCACCAGCGGCGCGCGCCCCTCGGCCTCGAAGGCGGCCCGCTGCTCGGCCGAGAGGTCGCGGCAGAAGCCGTCGTACCCCATCACCTTGGAGCCGGAGGCCTTGCGCCGCGCGTCGACCTCGTCGTTGGTGCAGAAGCACTCGTAGGTGTGCGACGACTCGGCCAGCTTGGCGAGCACGTCGCGGTAGAGGTCGCCGCGCTCGGACTGGCGGTAGGGGCCGTAGGGACCGCCCTTCTCGACGCCCTCGTCCCAGTCGAGCCCGACCCAGCGGAACAGGTCGAGGATCGCCTGGTAGGACTCCTCGGTCGAGCGCTCCTTGTCGGTGTCCTCGATGCGCAGGACGAAGGTGGCGTCCCGGCCCTCGATCGCCGCCTTCCGGGCGAAGGCCCAGTTGAACAGCGCGGTGCGGACCAGCCCGACGTGCGGCGACCCGGTCGGGGAGGGAGCCATGCGGACGCGGACTGGAGCGGGGGTGCTCATCGGGTTGCCACCTTGTTCGTGAGGGTGCCGAGGCCGTCGATCGAGATCTCGACCTCGTCACCGACCTGCATGGGACCGACGCCCTCGGGGGTGCCGGTGAGGATGACGTCGCCGGGGAGCAGCGTCATGATGCTGGAGACGTGCGCGATCAGCGTGGGGATGTCGAAGACCATGTCGGCCGTCGAGCCGTCCTGCACGAGCTCGCCGTTGAGGTGGGTCTGCAGGCGCACCCCGTCCTTGAACGTCTGGGGGTCCAGGTCGGTCTCGACCCAGGGCCCCAGCGGGCAGAAGGAGTCGAACCCCTTGGCCCGCGTGAAGTGCCCGTCGCGACGCTGCAGGTCGCGGGCCGTCACGTCGTTGGCGATCGTGTAGCCGTGGATCACGTCGGTGGCCTTCTCGACCGGCACGTCCCGGCAGATCCGACCGATCACCACGGCGAGCTCGCCCTCGTAGTGCAGGTCCTGGGTCTGCGGCGGGTAGAAGACCGGGTCGTTCGGCCCGACCACGCTGGTGTTGGGCTTGAGGAACATCATCGGCTCGGCGGGCACCTCGGTGCCCATCTCCGCGGCGTGGGCGGCGTAGTTGCGCCCGATGCCCACCACCTTGCTGCGCGGCAGCACGGGCGCGAGCAGCCGCACGTCGGGCAGCCGGAACTGCTGGTCCAGCAGCTTCACGCCGACGTACAACGGGTCGCCGGCCAGGGCCACGACCACGCTGTCCTCGCTCGGTTGCCCGAGCTCGTCGATCTCGCCCGTGACCACGCCGTAGAGCGGGTCCTCGCCAGTGGTGAATCTCGCAATGCGCACTCCCTGACCCTAGCGACCTACGGTTGGTGCCCGTGGAGGTGCTGGACCAGCGGGAGTGGCAGGCGCGGGCCGCGTCACACGCGGCCCGTGTCGATGCGTTCGTCGCACCCCACCTGGCGCGCCGGGAGGCACGGGTCAAGCACCCGGTGCACGACTTCCTCTTCACCTACTACTCCCAGCGCCCGGCGCAGCTGCGGCGCTGGCACCCGGGCTTCGGCACCGCGCTCCGTGGGGCGGCGGAGCACGCAGGGCTCAAGGGGTACGCCGAGGTCAACGGACTCGTGGGCGTCACCGCCGAGCACGTCGCCTCGCAGCGCCCGCTGCTCGAGGCGACCCGACGGCTGCTGCGCGCCACCGCCTCGCGCCCGGCCCAGCTGGGCTGCTTCGGGCTGCACGAGTGGGCGATGGTCTACCGCCTCGACCAGGACGAGACCCGGCACGCCGACTGGCCGCTGCGCCTGGGGCCGGCGGGCACCGACGCCGTCGTGGAGTCGCACCGGATCTCCTGCAGCCACTTCGACGCCTACCGCTTCTTCACCGGCCCCGCCCGCCCGCTCAACACGCTCTCCCCCACCGCCGACGACCGGCCCGACTTCGAGCAGCCCGGCTGCCTCCACGCGGGCATGGACCTCTACAAGCACGCCTTCCGGCTGACCCCCATGATCAGCTCCGACCTCGTGGCCGACTGCTTCGAGCTGGCCCGCGAGATCCGCGAGCTCGACATGCGCGCCGCGCCGTACGACCTGAGCGACCTGGAGGTGGACGGCCGCCCACTGGAACCGGTGCGCATCGAGACCGCCGAGGGCAAGCGCGAGTACGCCGCCGCACAGGCCGCGTTCGCCGAGCGCGGGGCTCCCCTGCGCCTCCGCCTGGTGCGGGAGTGCGAGCGGCTGCTCGAGGAAGCCCCCGCAGCGCACCAGGAACGATAGGCTTTACCCATGAGTGCCCTGATCCGTCACAGCGTGTCCGTGTCGGGTCGACCCGACGGGCCTCCGATCGTCTTCGTGCACGGCTTCGGCTGCGACAAGAACATGTGGCGCCACGTCGCTCCCGCCTTCGAGGCCGAGCACCGGGTCGTGCTGATGGACCTGATGGGGGCCGGCGGCTCCGACCTCGCGACCTACGACCCGGAGCGGTACTCCACGCTCGAGGGGTACGCCGCCGACGTCACCGAGGTCGTGCGCGAGCTCGACCTGCGCGACGCCGTGCTGGTGGGCCACTCCGTCTCCGCGATGCTGGTGGCGATGACGCAGCTGGCCGAGCCGGAACGGGTCAAGGCCCTCGTGATGGTCGCCCCCTCCCCCCGCTACACCGACACCGCCGACTACACCGGCGGGTTCGCCGAGGAGGACATCGACGAGCTGCTCGAGTCCCTGGGCAGCAACTACCTCGGCTGGTCCGCCGCGATGGCGCCGGCGATCATGGGCAACGCGGAGCGACCCGAGCTCGGAGAGGAGCTCACGGAGACCTTCTGCCGGATGGACCCGGCGATCGCGCGCCGCTTCGCCACCGCCACCTTCCGCTCCGACAGCCGCGACCTGCTGCCCCGGATCTCTGCTCCCACGCTCGTGCTGCAGTGCACCAACGACGTGATCGCGCCGATCAGCGTGGGCGAGTACGTCGCCGAGCAGGTCCCCGCCGGGTCCCTGGTGCTGCTCGAGGCCACGGGGCACTGCCCCAACCTCAGCGCACCGACCCAGACCACCGCAGCCATCGACTCCTTCGTCCGCGGGCTCGACGTCGTGCCCGCGTGACAGGTGAGACGGGGCTGGTCCCGGTGGTCGCGCCGGCGGCGGACGACGCCGACGACCTCTACCACCGCGCACCCTGCGGCTACCTGTCGACCGATCCCGACGGTCGGATCCTGCAGATCAACCGGACGCTGGCCACCTGGCTCGGCTGGGAGGTCACGGACCTCCTGTCGCGGGCCTTCATCGACCTCCTGACCCCCGGTGGTCGGATCTTCCACGAGACCCACTTCGCCCCCCTGCTGCGGATGCACGGGGAGGCCCGCGAGATCGCGGTGGACCTGCGCCGCCGCGACGGCACCCGCCTGCCGGTGCTGGTCAACGCGACGATGGACAGCACCCCCGACGGGAGCCTGGGCACGGTCCGGATCGCCGTCTTCGACGCCACCGAGCGGCGCCGCTACGAGCGCGAGCTCGTGGGCGCCAAGGAGCGGGCCGAGGCCTCCGAGGAACGGGCCAGCATGCTGGCCCGCACCCTCCAGGAGACCCTGATCCCGCCGTCGCCGCCACAGATCGCCGACCTGGACGTCGCGGCCGCCTACCGCCCGGCCGGCGACGGCTCCGAGGTGGGCGGTGACTTCTACGACGTGTTCGACCTCGGCGAGGACGACTGGTTCGTGATCCTCGGCGACGTGTGCGGCAAGGGCGCGGAGGCAGCCGTGGTCACGGCCCTGGTGCGCTACACCGTGCGTGCCCTCGCGGTCGGAACCCGCCAGCCCAGCCTGCTGCTCGAGAAGCTGAACGAGGCGGTCATCCAGCACCGCACCGACCGCTTCTGCACCGTGGTGCTCGCCCGGCTGCAGCGCCAGGGCGAGGGCTGGCGCGCGGTGGTCAGCGTGGGCGGCCACCCGGCACCGCTGCTGCTGTCCGCGGACACCTCGGCACGCCAGCTGGACCTGCTCGGCCCCCTCGTCGGGGTGATGGACGACGCGACCTACACCGACCACGAGGTCCTCCTCGGTCCCGGCGACACCCTGCTGCTCTACACCGACGGGGTCACCGAGGCCTCCGGGGCGGCCGGCTTCTTCGGCGACGACCGTCTGCTGCGGGTCGTCGACGACGGCGCCGGTGGCACCGCGACCGAGGTCGTGGACACGGTGCTGACCCAGGTGCTCGACTTCCAGGACGGCATCGCGCGCGACGACATCGCCCTCCTCGCCCTGGGCGTCCCCCTGCCCTAGGGTCGGGCCATGACCACCGTCGTCGTCCTCGTCGTGATCGCTGTCTCCGTCGTGGTGCTCGGCGTCGACCACCTGCTGTCCCGGCGAGAGCAGCGGGGCCTGGGCGGCCCGGAGCAGCCCGGCACCGACTCCGACCTGCTGGGCGGCTCGTCGGCCGGCCGCGGGGCGGCGTACTCCTTCTCGCGCGGCCACGGCCTGCTCAACAAGCGCGAGCGCCGCCCTCGCTGAGGCGCACCCGCACCCTCCGCGTAGCCTCCGCTGCGTGGGTGAGCAGTGGGTGGAGGACGGCCGGACCTTCGAGGGCGACGACTGGTACGCCACCGACCTCGGTGCCGCCCGGTTCACCGACTGCACCTTCCGAGACGTCGACCTGACCGAGGCGCGGAGCAGGGGCGCGGTCTTCACCGGGTGCACGTTCGAGACCTGCCGGTTCAACGCCTCGACGCACGTCGACTCGGCCTTCGTGGCCTGCACCTTCCGCGGCACCTCCTTCTTCGGCGCCACCCTGGAGGGCTGCAAGCTCACCGGTTCGGTGCTGGAGCGCTGCACGCTGCGGCCGATGACGGTGCGTGGTGGTCAGTGGCGCGGGGTGGCGATGAGCGGGGCCAACCTCGCCGGCCTCGACCTCTCCGGCGTCGACCTGCGCGACGCGGACCTGTCGGCGTGCGACCTGACCGGCAGCGTGCTGCGCGGCGCCGACCTGACCGGCGCGACGGTGCGCGAGGCGACCCTGGTCCGCACCGACCTGCGCGGCGCCACCCTGGACGAGCTCGACCTGGTCGAGGCGCGGCTGGCCACCACCCGCCTCGACGTCGACGGGGCGGTCCTGCTGGCCGAGCAGTCAGGCGCGCGCGTCGACGCCTCGTGAGGAGCGCAGGCGGATGCCGTCGACGACCAGGCCGAGCCCGGCGCCGAAGTCCGAGCGCGGCCGAGGGTCGTCCCCGATCGCACCGGCGCTGCCGGCCTGCAGATGGGTCTGCTCGTCGAGGGTGTGACCGAGCACGAAGTGGAGCAGGGTGCGCGCGGCGGTCGATGCGAGCTCCTCGCCCAGCCGGGCGGGGGCCAGGGCGGTGACCAGGTCGTCGTACGGCTGGGAGGCACCGAGACCGAAGGCGATCACGGTAGAGACCAGCTCGGCGCCGTCGCGGTAGGCCAGCAGCGCGTCACGCAGGCCCGAGCACAGCTCGACCACCTGCTCGTCCCACGCCTGCGCCGCGAGCGGACGGGCGCCGCGGCGCAGCAGCTCGTCGGCGACCGCCGCGAGCAGCGACTGCTTGTCGCGGAAGTGGTGGTAGAGCGCGCTGGGCCGGACGTCGAGCTCGCTGGCGAGTCGTCGCATCGTGAGGTCGGCGAGGCCGTAGGTGTCGAGCACGACGATGGCGTGCCGCACGACGTCGTCGCGGTGGTGGCGCATGTCACGGACCTCCGATCGAGACGCCCGATTGACCGGGCCGCGAGACCCACCCTAACCTGAACACCGTTCAGGAGGCGACCCTCTCCTCCCCCGCACCCCGAAGGCTCTCCCGTGGCGATGACCGACCAGACCACTCCCTCCGGCACTCCTGCCCCGGCCACCCGCCGGCGCCGGATGACGCCCACCGACCTCGCGCTCGTCGCCTCCTTCGCGGCCCTGATCTCCGCGTTCGCCTACATCGGTGCGATCCCGGTCGGCGGCGCGGGCGTCCCGATCACGCTGCAGACCGCCGGCGTGATGCTGGCCGGCTGCCTGCTCGGCCCCGGTCGGGGCTTCCTGGCCGTCGCGCTCTACCTCGCCCTCGGTGCGATCGGTCTCCCGGTCTTCGCCGAGCACTCCGCCGGCCTCGGGGCCATGACCGGCGCCAGCGCGGGCTACCTGTGGTCCTTCCCGATCGCGGCCCTGGTCGGCGGCCTGCTGGTGAAGTACGCCGCCGGCGAGCGCGGCAAGACCCGCGCCCTGGTCGTGTTCGGGTGCTCGATCGCGGCCAGCATCCTGGTGATCCACCCGATGGGCATCGCCGGCCTCGCGCTCTACCTCGACCTCTCGCTGGCCGAGGCACTCAAGATCGACGTCCTCTACTGGGCCGGCGACCTCCTCAAGACCACGCTCGTCGCCCTCGTCGCCGCCGAGGTCCACCGCGCCTTCCCGCAGCTGCTCCGCGCGCGGCGCTGACGGGCCGACGGTGCCGCTGATCGAGCTCGACGCCGCCGGGGTCGCCGTCGCGACCCCGGACGGCGACCGGGTGCTGCTGGCACCCACCACCCTGACGCTGGGCGAGCACCGCATCGGCGTCGTGGGGGCGAACGGGTCGGGCAAGTCCACGCTTGCCCGGCTGCTCAACGGCCTGGTGGTGCCCACCACCGGCGCGGTGCGCGTCGACGGCACCGACGTCGCCTCCCGGGGAGCCGCCGTCCGCCGCCAGGTCGCCTTCTGCTTCACCGACCCCGCGGCGCAGCTGGTGATGCCGACCTGTGTCGAGGACGTCGAGCTGTCGTTGCGCCGGCGCGAGCGCCACGCCGGACGCCGGCGCGAGCTGGCGCTGGCCGTGCTGGAGCGCTACGGCCTGGCCGCGCACGCCGACGTGTCGGTGCACACCCTGTCCGGTGGTCAGCGCCAGCTCCTCGCCCTGGCGGGCGTGCTGGCCACCGACCCCGCGGTGCTGGTCGCGGACGAGCCCACCACGCTGCTCGACCTGGCCAACACCCGCAGGATCGGTGACCTGCTGCTCGGGCTGGAGCAGCAGCTGGTGCTCGTCACCCACGACCTCGACCTGGCCCGGCGCTGCGACCGGGTGCTGGTGGTCGAGGACGGACGCGTGGTCCACGACGGGCCGGCCGCCGCCGCGGTGGCGGCGTACGAGGCGAGCGTGCCCCGGTGAGCCTCCGATGAGCCCCGGATGAGCAGCGCCGTCCTGGTCGCGGTCTACCGGCCCGGCCACACCCTCCTGCACCGCCTGCCGGTCGGCGTGAAGCTCGCCGGGCTCGCGGTGTTCAGCCTGTCGGTGGTGCTGGTCCGCTCGATGCCGGCCTCCGGGGTCTGGCTGGCGATCGCGCTCCTGCTGGCGGTCCTGGCACGCCTCGACCTGGCCACCCTGCTGCGCGGCGCCCGCACGATCCTCCTGCTGGCACTGGTCGTGTCGGCGTTCCAGTGGTGGATCGACGGCCCGGCGAAGGCGGTCGAGACGCTCGTCGACCTGCTCGCGCTCGCGCTGGCCGCGATCGTGGTCAGCGCCACCACGTCGGTCAACGCGATGCTGGACGCGATCGTGCGCTGGGTGGGCCCCTTCCGCCGGGTCGGCGTCGATCCCGAGCGGGTGGCACTGACCTTCTCGATGGCGATCGGCGCGCTCCCGGGGACGGTCACCCTGGCCCTGGAGACGCGCGACGCGGCCCGGGCTCGCGGTCTGGGCCGGCACCCGCGCGCCTACGTCACCCCGTTCGTCATCCGCGTCGTCGCCCGCGCCCACGAGACCGGGGACGCCCTCGCCGCCAGAGGTCTCGGCGACGACTGAGGCCGCCAGCGCGGACTCACCAGCCCGGCGGGCGCCGGTGGTGCCAGGGGGCGGCCTGCTCGACCTGGGCGGCGAGCGCGAGCAGGTCGGCGTCGCCGGCAGGGCGCCCGGCCAGCATCACCCCGACCGGCAGCCCGTCGGCCGACCAGTGCAGCGGCAGCGAGACCGCCGGCATCCCGGTGACGTTCCAGGCCGAGGTCCACGGGGTGAAGCGCTTCTGGGCCTCGAAGTCGGCCGCCGGGTCGGCGTCGTCGCGCAGCGCGCCCACCGGCAGCGGCACCGTGGCCAGGGTCGGCGTCAGCACGGCGTCGTACGCCGCCAGGGCGCGCACCGCCTCGGCCGCGTGCCGGCGCATCGCCCCGATGGCCAGGCCCAGATCGGGGCCGCTGGCGGCGCGGCCGCGCTCGCTGAGCCACCGGGTGAGGGGCCGCAGCAGGTGCTCGCGCCCCTCGGGCGCGGTCGACATCGCGGTCAGCACCGCCCAGCAGGTCTCGAAGACCGGCACCGCCTCGCGGCTCATCGGCACCGGCACGTCGACGACCTCGTGCCCGAGCCCCTCGAGCAGGCGGGAGGCCGCCTCCCAGGCGGCGTGGCACTCGGGGTCGACGTCGGTCTCGGCGATCACCGGCTCGATGAACCGGGCGATCCGCAACCGGCCGGGCTCGCGGTCGCAGGCGTCGAGGAAGGTGCCGTCCGGCTCGGGCGCCCAGGTCGGGTCGCCCGTGCGGTGGCCGGCCAGCACGTCGAGCAGCGCGGCGGCGTCACGCACGGTGCGGGCGAGCGGGCCGGAGGTGGAGAGGCCGATCGGGTCGCCGTACACGGGGGTCCCGCTGATGCGTCCCAGCGACGGCTTGAGGCCGACCAGGCCGCAGCAGGAGGCCGGGATGCGGATCGAGCCACCGCCGTCGGAGCCCTGCGCGAGCGGGACGAGCCCGGCCGCGACGGCCGCGGCGGCGCCACCGGAGGAGCCGCCGGCCATCCGGGTGCGGTCCCAGGGTGTGACCGCCGGCGGGTGCCCCTCGGGCTCGGTGTAGCAGGGTGAGCCGAACTCGGGGGTCGCGGTCTTGCCGAGGCTGACCAGGCCGGCGGCCTCCAGGGAGAGGACCACCCCGTCCGAGATCTCCGGCACGTGGTCGTCGTAGGCCGCGGAACCGAAGGCGGTGCGCACGCCTGCGCTGAGGTTGAGGTCCTTGACCGCGGTCGGCACGCCCCACAGGGGCCCGGCCCCCTCGGGCGGGCGGCTGCCCAGCCCCACGGCCCGCTCCCGCGCCTGCTCGGCGGTGCGGTGCACGAACGCACCGACGTCGTCGAGGCGCGCGACCCGGTCGAGGTAGTGCTCGACGAGCTCGGCCGGGGACACCTCGCCGCGGCGGACGAGTGCTCCCTGCTCGAGGGCGGTCAGGTCGTGGACGTGGCTCACGCCAGGAACGTAGCCGAGACCCTCCGGTCGGGGTCGCAACCCGGGGTCACCAGAATCGATGAACATCCGGACCGTCCACCGGCGCTCCCGCGGCTGCGTGCCACCGTCGCGAGAGCGGCGCAGCGGCGCCGCAGGACGTCGTACCGGGAGAAGAGATGGGCTTGCTGCGCGCTGCCCTCAGCGGTGCTCGCGACACGGTCAGCAGGGTGGCACCGCCACAGTCGCAGCGCGCGCTCACCGACGCGGCGCTCGCGCACTGGTCCGACACCGAGGCACCCCGGTGGGCGGTGGAGTCGCACTGGCGGTCCGGCCTGGGTGAGCTGTGGTCGTCGGTGGGACCGCGCCAGCTCGCGCTGACCCGGAGCCTGCTGGCCTCCCTGGGCCGCGACGTCCCCGAGGGGCGCGTCCTCGAGTGGGGCTGCGGTGGGGGCGCCAACGCGGTGAGCTTCGCCCCGCTGTGTCGCGAGTACGTCGGCGTCGACATCTCGCAGCACAGCCTGGACGAGTGCCGCGACCAGGTCCTGACCCACACAGGTCGAGAGATCCGGACCGTGCTGGTCGACCCGGCCACTCCCGAGACGGTGGTCGCGGAGCTCGGCCCCGGGACCATCGATCTCGTCGTCTGCTTCTACGTCTTCGAGCTCCTGCCCTCATCGCGCTCGGCGACGCAGGTGCTTCGAGCGGTGCACGACCTGTTGGCCGCGGACGGGGCGGCCGTGATCCAGATCAAGTACGACGACGGCACGTGGACCGGGGCGGCGCGGCGGCGGGACTACCACCGCCACGTCGCCCACATGACGACGTTCAAGATCCACGAGTTCTGGGCGATCTGCGAGCAGCAAGGTCTCCGCCCGCACGTGCTCACGCTGGTCCCCGAGGACGAGCTGGACACCCGCTACGCCTACGTCCTGCTCACGCGCTCCGGCGGTTGAGGCCAGGCACGCCGGCTCGGACGTGGGTCAGGCGGCGACCGGGGCGACGTCGACGAGCCGGCGCACCGCGGACGCGAGCCTCTCCTGGACCTCGGGGTCGGTCAGCGGGTCGACGTCGAGCGCCGACTGCGAGACGGTGACGTCCTCGATGACGCTCGCACCGGCGACACCGGCGGAGCGCACCACGTCGGCGTGCGCCCAGCGACCGCCGTACGGCGTCGGGGTGACGCCGACGACGCCGAGCGGGGTGCCGACGAGCGCGCCGGCCCCGTAGGGGCGCGAGAGCCAGTCGATCGCGTTGTTGAGCACGGCCGGCATGGTGCCGTTGTACTCCGGGGTCACCACGAGCACGCGGTCCGCAGCGGCGACGCTCTCGCGCAGACGCACGGCCGCGGCCGGCGGGGTCTCGCCGTCGATGTCCTCGTTGTAGAAAGGCAGGTCGCCGAGGCCGTCGACGATCTGGAGCTCGACCCCCTCGGGGGCGGAGGCGACCAGACCCTCGGCGAGACGGCGGTTGAGGGAGTCGGCACGGAGGCTGCCGACGAGGACTGCGACACGGGTAGAAGTCATACAGGGTTCAACCACTTCAGGAGGGCGTCTATTCCCCCACCCACGGACCGCCGAGCAGTCACTTCTGCACCATCCAGCAGTCAGTTCTGCACCCGACTCGTAGGCGGCAGGTACTGCCGGCCGACGCCGATGCCGGGACAGCGGCGGCGCCGCATCGACTGATCGGCGGTGCCAAACTGACCGGTCGATGGTGCAGACGTGACTGGTCGATGGTGCAGAACTGACCGCTCGTCGGTGTCAGCGGTGGTGGCGGCGCAGGCCGAACGTCAGCGCGTCGAGCAGCGCCTCCCACGAGGCCTCGATGACGTTGTGTCCCACCCCGACCGTGACCCACGTGCCGGCGCCGTCGGAGGTCTCGATGAGCACCCGGGTGATGGCGTCGGTGCCGTGGCCCTGGTCGAGGATCCGCACCTTGTAGTCGACGAGCTCCAGCTTGGCGACCTCGGGGTAGGCCTGCCCGATGGCCGAGCGCAGGGCCTGGTCGAGCGCGTTGACCGGACCGTTCCCCTCACCGGTCACGACGTAGCGCACCCCCTGGGCCCGCAGCTTGACCGTGGCCTCCGACAGCGCCTCCAGCCCGGGGCCGGACTGGGTCTCGGTGATGACGCGCCACGACTCCACCTCGACGTAGGCCGGACGCTCCCCCTCGACCTCCTCGGCCAGCAGCAGCTCGAAGGAGGCGTCGGCGGCCTCGAAGGTGTAGCCGCGGCTCTCGAGCGCCTTGACCCGGTCGGTGATCCGCGTGAGCAGCTGCTTGGCCTCGGGGCTGTCCCCGGACAGGTCGAAGCCGAGCTCGCGGCCCTTGAGCTCGATGGTGGCGCGCCCGGCCATGTCCGAGACCAGCAGCCTCATGTCGTTGCCGACACCGAGGGGGTCCATGTGCTGGTAGAGGTCGGGGTCGACCTTGATCGCACTGGCGTGCAGGCCCGCCTTGTGCGCGAAGGCCGAGGTGCCGACGTACGGCTGCCGGGCGGCGGGGGCGATGTTGGTGACCTCGGCCACCGCGTGGGCGATGCGGGTGGCCTCGCTCAGCAGCCCCGCCGGCAGCACCGGGCGCTCCCGCTTGAGCTCGAGGTTGGCGACCACGGTGACGAGGTCGGCGTTGCCGGTGCGCTCGCCGTAGCCGTTGACCGTGCCCTGCACGTGGGTGGCACCGGCGTCGATGGCGGCCAGCGAGTTCGCCACGGCGCACCCGGTGTCGTTGTGGCAGTGGATGCCGACGCGCCCGCCGGTGCTCTCCACCACGTCGTGGACCACGTCGGCCACCCACGGCGGCAGCATCCCGCCGTTGGTGTCGCACAGCGCCGCCACCTCGGCCCCGGCCTCGAAGGCCGTGCGCAGCACCTCGAGGGCGTAGTCGCGGTTGGCGCGGTAGCCGTCGAAGAAGTGCTCGGCGTCGAGGAAGACCTGCTGGCCCTCGGCACGCAGGTGGGCGATGGTGTCGCGCACCATCGCGAGGTTCTCCTCCAGCGTCGTGCGCAGCGCGAGCTCGACGTGGCGGTCGTGGGACTTGGCCACCAGGGTGACCACACCGGCGCCGCTGTCGCGCAGGGCCGCGACCTGCGGGTCGTCGGCGGCGACCAGACCGGCGCGGCGGGTCGCCCCGAACGCTGCGAGCCGTGCGTGGCGCAGGTCGAGCTCGTCGACCGCGCGGCGGAAGAACTCGGTGTCCTTGGGGTTCGCCCCGGGCCAGCCGCCCTCGATGTAGCCCACCCCGAGCCCGTCGATCTGCCGGGCGATCGAGAGCTTGTCGGCGACCGACAGGTTCAGGCCCTCCTGCTGGGCGCCGTCGCGCAGGGTCGTGTCGTAGACGTGGAAAGCGCCGTGGAGGTCCATCGTTGCTGCTCCGTCAGGGGTGGGAGGTCATGGGTGCGCCCACAAAAAAACCTCTCGCGGACGAGAGGTTGGCGCGTCGGGGTGGACCCGGCGCGCTAGCGAATGATGAGGACGCGGTGCTGCACACGACCGATGATGCCACTCAGGCCGCCGCCCTGCCCGGCGTCTCGCGATCCGATCGGCTGGTCCTGGGCCGGGCTCCACTGCGGGCCCCGCTGGTCCAGCGAGTACGCCGCCCCGGCGGCGAGCACCAGCACCACCAGCACCGCGGCGACCCAGGAGCCGGGGCGCGCCGACAACGGGCGGACCACCCGCCCCAGCGGGGACCGGACCCGCGAGCCTCCCGGGCCCCACCACAGACCGAGCAGCACCGCCCCGGAGCCGACCAGCAGCGTGGTGGTCGTGCCCAGGGCGAACGTGTAGCACAGCAGGCCGGCCGCCAGCGCCAGCCCGATCGCCCAGAGCTGCAGCACCAGCGTCGAGGGCACGGAGCGCAGCACGTCCCAGGGCGCGCGCACCAGCAGCAGCGGCGCGTCGTACCAGCGCCGCCCGCGCAGGCGGCGGCGCTCCCCCACGTGGCCGGCGGCCAGCGAGCCGCTGCGCAGCAGCCAGACGAGCACCAGCACCAGCGCGAGGCCCAGGTACGGCGCCGCCGCGACGCCGACCCCGACGGCCACGCCGCCCGCCAGCAGGAGCAGACCGCGTCGCGCCCGCTCGAGCGGCGGGACGCGGGGCTGCTCCGGCACCTGCTCGTAGGACTGGTCGTAGGGCTGGTCGTAGGGCTGGTCGGGCCAGCGCTCGGTCGGCAGCACCGCCGTGTGGCCGGCCTCGTCCGGGTGGCCCTCGTCGTAGCCGTCGTCGTCGAGGGGCTCGACGCGGGTCGCGTCGTCCGGCCAGGCCGCGACGTGCACCGGGAGCGTCTCGGGCAGCGGACCGGCGACGGGTCGCCGGTGCACCTGGGTGGTCTGCGGGCGCAGCCAGGCAAGGATCTCGCTCAGCGTCGGCCGCCGCTCGGGATCGGGGTCGAGCGCGGCCTCGACGACGTCGGCGAGGTCGCCGTGCAGCCCGGTGAGGTCGTGCTCGCCGCGGCGCACCCGGTCCATCACCGCCATCGAGGGCCCCCGCCCGAAGGGCGCGCGGCCGGTGCCGGCGTAGGCGACCGTGGCCGCCCACGAGTGCACGTCGGAGGCGGCGCTGGCGTCGTCGCCGTACAGGATCTCGGGGGCCAGGTAGCCCGGGGTGCCGATCAGCCAACCGGTGTGGGTCAGCCGCGGGTCGTCGGCGACACGGGCCAGGCCGAAGTCGATGAGGATCGGGGTGCGCCCCTCCATCAGCACGTTGGAGGGCTTGATGTCGCGGTGCAGCACCCCCACGTCGTGCACCGAGGTCACGCCCTCGGCCAGGCAGCCCGCGAACCACAGCAGGTCACGCCCCCGGATCGGGCCCTCCTCCACCACGTGGTCGTGCAGCGACAGACCGGGCACGTAGCGGGTGGCCACGAAGGGGACGTCGCCCCACGGGTCGGCGTCGAGGACCTCGGCGACCCAGCGGCTGCGCACGCGTGAGAGGGAGGCGACCTCGCGCTCCAGGCGCTGCCGGGCGTCGTCGCCACCGACCACCTGGGGCCGCAGCACCTTCAGCGCCACCCGGTCGCCGCCAGGACGACGCGCGAGGTGCACCACGCCCATGCCGCCCTCACCGAGCTTGGTCAGCAACGTGTACTCGCCGACCGTGACGAGGGCGTCGCTGCGCGGCGAGGTGCTCACCCGATGAGGTTACCCGCGCGAGGCGCGCTCCTCGGGGACGCTCACACGATGCGGTGCATCCATCCGAACGTGTCCTCGGCGCGCCCGAACTGGAGGTCGACGAGCGCGGAGCGGATGCGCCCGGTGAGCTCGCCGCCGGCCTCGCCGGTGTCGGCGGGCGCGGGGATCTCACCGCCCGCGTGCTTGAGGGAGCCGACCGGGGTGACGACCGCGGCGGTGCCGCAGGCGAAGATCTCGCGGATCCGCCCCGACGACACGTCGTCGCGCCACTCCTCGATGGAGAAGCGCCGCTCCTCCACGCTGTGGCCGAGCTTGCCGGCGAGCTCGATGATCGAGGCCCGGGTGATCCCCTCGAGGATGGTGCCGGTCGCCGGGGTGACGATGTGCCCGTCGTCGTACACGAAGTACATGTTCATCCCGCCGAGCTCCTCGACGTAGCGCATCTCCTGCGCGTCGAGGAAGACCACCTGGTCGCACCCGTGGCTGGTGGCCTCCTGCTGGGCGACCAGGGAGGAGGCGTAGTTGCCGCCGGTCTTGGCCGCGCCCATCCCGCCACGTCCGGCCCGGGTGTACTCCTCGGTCAGCCACAGGCTGACCGGCTTGAGCCCACCCTTGAAGTAGGCGCCGGCCGGGCTGGCGATGACCATGAACGTCACGTGCTGCGAGGGGCGCACGCCCAGGAACTTCTCCGAGGCGAACATGAAGGGACGCAGGTAGAGGCTCTTCTCCCCCGCGCCGTCCGGCACCCAGCGCTCGTCGACGCGCACGAGGGCGTCGACCGCGGCGACGAAGTCCTCCACCTCGAGGACCGGCAGCGCCAGGCGGTGGCTGGAGCGCGCCATCCGCGCACCGTTCTCCTCGGGGCGGAAGCTCCAGATCGAGCCGTCCTCGTGCCGGTAGGCCTTCATCCCCTCGAAGGTCTCCTGCGCGTAGTGCAGGACCGCCGTGGCCGGGTCGAGCGTGATCGGGCCGTACGGCGTGATGCGCGCGTCGTGCCACCCCTTCTCGGGGGTCCACTCGACCGTGAGCATGTGGTCGGTGAAGTGCACACCGAAGCCCGGCGCCGAGAGGATCTCGGCGAGACGGTCGTCGGGGACGGGCGCGGCGTTGCCGGTGACGCTGATCTCCATGGGCATCAAACTACGCGCTCTCGTGTGGTGGGTGCAGGGCGGTCGGGTGCAGGGCGGAGGTCAGCCCGCGACGCGCTTCGCGATCGCGTCGCCGACCTCGGAGGTGCGCCGCGTGGTCGTGCCGCGCTCGGCGAGGTCGGCCATCACGGCCTGCTCGACGACGCTCGCGGCCTCGGCGTGCCCGAGGTGGTCGAGCAGCAGCGAGACCGAGAGGATCGCGGCGGTGGGGTCCGCGACCTGCTGACCGGCAATGTCCGGCGCCGAGCCGTGGACGGGCTCGAACATCGACGGCGCGGTGCGGTCGGGGTTGATGTTCCCGGAGGCGGCCAGGCCGATGCCGCCACTGATCGCACCGGCGAGGTCGGTGATGATGTCGCCGAAGAGGTTGTCGGTGACGATCACGTCGAAGCGCTGCGGGTTGGTGGTCATGTGGATCATCGCGGCGTCGATGTGCATGTAGTCGACGGTGACGTCCGGGTGCTCGGCGGCGACCTCCTGGGTCAGGCGCCACCACACCGCACCGGCGTGGACGAGCACGTTGGTCTTGTGGACCAGGGTCAGCTTCTTGCGCGGGCGGCGCTCGGCGCGGGCGAAGGCGTCACGCAGCACCCGCTCCACGCCGTACGCCGTGTTGACCGAGACCTCGGTGGCGACCTCGGCCGGGGTGCCGACGCGCAGCGCGCCACCGTTGCCCGTGTAGGGGCCCTCGGTGCCCTCGCGCACGACGACGAAGTCGACCTCGTCGTCGCCGAGGATCTCGCGGCTCAGCGGCGAGGTGACGCCGGGGAAGATCCGCGAGGGGCGCAGGTTCACGTAGTGGTCGAGCTCGAAGCGCAGCCGCAGCAGCAGCCCGCGCTCGAGGATGCCCGGCGGTAGGTTCGGGTCGTTCGGCTTGCCACCGACGGCGCCGAGCAGGATGGCGTCGTGCCCGCGGATCTCGCTGAGCACGGTGTCGGGCAGCACCTCGCCGGTCGCGAGGTAGCGCTCCGCGCCGAGGTCGTAGCTGGTCTGGGCGACGTGCATCCCTGCCGGGGCGGCGACCTCGAGGACCTTGAGCGCCTCGGTGGTCACCTCCTGCCCGATGCCGTCGCCGGGGATGACGGCGAGGTTGACGGAACCGGACGAGGCAGGAGTGGTGGTCATGGGCCGAACGCTAGTTGTCGTCGGGGCGCTGACCGCCGTTGTCCCGCAGGTCGAGCGAGGTCTGGACCGCTTCCCAGCTCCGGGGGTTCTCCGGGTTGTGCGCGGCGGGGCCCCACTCGGGGTACATGTCGTACATGTCGTGACTCCTTCTCGGTGGCTGATCTGACGGGTTCCTGCGCGGTGTGGCGCGGTTGTTCCGGCGGCATGACGCCACAGCCGGAGATGACCCCGCGGTGGGGACTAGGAACCCATGGATCGCATGGGGAGGCGTAGACCTCGAGAGGAGCGGATCGCGCGTGCTGTCGAAGCAGGACCCGCCGCGGAGACATCTTCAGATGTGCCGTGAGACCACACGCAACGCCGAACCACCGCGGCGAGGGGGCCTCACTGGCAGCTACTGCTGCTGGGCCTCGCCGCGGCGCTCGATAAGTACGAGGATGCTCCGCATGATGGACACAGCCTAGGCTCGCCCAGCGGACGGCGGCTACCGATTTCCGGAATGTGTCCGCGATCCGAGACGCGGGTCCCGAGATGACAGACTCGCGGCCATGAGTGCCCCTCCCGAGCTGCCGGACGTCGTACGGCGCGCCTTCGAGGTCTCCCGCCGCGCCGGCTACGTCTCGTTCTGCCGCAACGAGACCGGTCGGCTGCTGGCGACCCTGGCTGCGACGCGGGACGGCACGATGGCCGAGTTCGGCACCGGCTGCGGCGTCGGCACGGCCTGGCTGCGCAGCGGTGTGCGCGACCAGCGGGCGCGGATCCTCACCGCCGAGCTCGACCCGCGGCTCGCGCAGGCGGCCGGGGAGATCTTCGCCGACGACCCGCTCGTGGAGGTCCTGGCCGCCGACTGGTCGACGCTCCTGGACAAGGGCCCGTTCTCCTTGTTGTTCCTCGACTCCGAGCAGCCCGGCGCGGTCGGCGTCGACGCCCTGGCCGACCTGGTCGCCGACGGCGGCATCGTGGTCCTCGACGACTTCACGCCCTGCGAGCAGTGGCCGCCGGTGACCTACGGGCGCGTCGACGTGCTGCGTGAGCAGTGGCTCACCGACCCGCGGTTCACCGCGGTCGAGGTGATGGTGGCCTCGGACGCCTCCACCATCATCGCGACGAAGCGGTAGCCGTCGCGGCGTCGGCGCCGGGCGGGTCGACCGCCGGGCCCAGGCGCACGGTCAGGACGGGCAGCAGGGCCTGCGTGACCGGTCCGATGCTGAGCGCGTAGAGGACCGTGCCGACGCCGGCGGCGCCGCCGAGCAGGAGGCCGATCGCCACGACGGTGATCTCGAGGCCGGTGCGCACCAGGCGCAGCGACACCCCGGTGCGCCGGTGGAGCCCGGTCATCAGGCCGTCGCGGGGGCCGCGGCCCAGCTGGGCGCCGATGTAGAACGCGGTCGCCGCGCCGTTGCCGAGCACGCCCGCCACCATCAAGGCGATCCGCAGGCCCAGGTGGTCGGGGCTGTCGAGCATCGCCAGCGTCGCGTCGGTCGCGATCCCGATGACCAGGGCGTTCGAGATCGTGCCCAGGCCGGGCATCTCGCGCAGGGGGATCCACAGCAGCAGGACCAGGAGGCTGACGATGATCAGCACCTCGCCCAGGCTGAGCGGGACGTAGCGGGCGATGCCGAGGTGCAGCACGTCCCAGGGCGACACGCCCAGGTCCGCGCGAACCATCATGGCCAGCGAGACGCCGTACAGCCACAGGCCGACGTAGAGCTGGGGCAGGCGGCGCCCCAGCCGCCCGGCGCGCAGCTGGGCGAGGGGTCCGAGGTCGGCGAGGAGCATGGGTCCAGGATGCCGTCGGATTGGCCTGTCAGGAAATAGCCAATCGTGCGACAGTGGTCTGCATGGTCGCCTCTGTGTCCGCCGCCCGGGTCGCGTCGCTGGTGGGCGCCTTCGACCGCTCGCCGGCCTACCTCGGCCTCGCCGACGCGCTCACGCTGCTCGTCGGCGACGGGCGGATCGGCTTCGACGTGCGCCTGCCCAGCGAGCGCGAGCTGACCGAGGCGCTGGGCGTCTCCCGCACCACCGTCACGCGCGCCTACGCGCTGCTGCGCGAGACCGGGTACGCCGCCTCCCGCCAGGGCTCGGGCACCTTCACCCGGGTGCCCGGCGGCCGCGCCCGCTCCCACGACCGCGCGCTGCTGCCGGGGGTGGACGACGGGGACGCCGTCGACCTCAACTGTGCTGCGGCCGCGGCGCCCGTCGGTCTCCTGCAGGCCTACTCCGACGCCGCCGGCGACCTGCCGGCCTACCTGGGCGGCCACGGCTACTTCCCGACCGGCCTCCCCCGGCTCCAGCAGCGCATCGCGGAGGCCTACGCCGCCCGCGGCCTCGCCACCGACCCCGACCAGGTGCTCGTGACGCCCGGGGCGCTGTCGGCCGCCGCCGTCGTCGCGCAGGCGTTCACCGGTCGCGGCGACCGGGTGCTGGTGGAGTCCCCGGTCTACCCGAACGCCACCCAGGCGCTGCGCAACGCCGGGGCACGGCTGGTGCCCAGCGCCGTCGATCCCGACGGCTGGGACCTCGACGCGGTGGGCGCCACACTGCGCGCCGCCCGGCCGCGGCTGGCCTACCTGGTGCCCGACTTCCAGAACCCGACCGGGCACGTGATGAGCGACGATCAGCGAGCGGCGTACGCCGCCCACCTGCGCGCCGCCGGCACCCGCGCCGTCGTCGACGAGGCGCACCAGGCGCTGGCCCTGGACGGACAGCCGATGCCGCTGCCGTTCGCGGCGCACGCGCCCGGGACGATCACCATCGGCAGCGCCAGCAAGAGCTTCTGGGGCGGGCTGCGCCTGGGGTGGATCCGGGCCCCGCACGAGTGCCTCGAGCAGCTGCAGGAGGCCCGACTGGCCCTCGACCTCGGCGCGCCCGTGCTGGAGCAGCTGACGCTGGCGCGGCTGCTGGAGACCGGCCCGGTGCTCCCCGGTCACGTCGAGCAGCTGCGCGCCCAGCGCGACCGCCTGGTCGCCGAGATGACCGCGCGGCTGCCCGAGTGGCGCTTCCACACGCCCGGCGGCGGGCTGGCGCTGTGGATCGAGCTGCCCTCGGCGCGCGGCAGCGCCCTGGCCGCCGCAGCCGAGCAGCACGGCGTGATCGTCGCCCCGGGCCCGGTCTTCGCCGCCGAGGGCGGGCTCGACCGGTTCGTGCGGGTGCCCTGGACCCGCCGCCCCGACGAGCTCGCCCTCGCCGTGGAGCGCCTCGCCCACGCCTGGGCGGACGTGCGCGACGCCCCCGCCACGCGGGTGCGGCGCGGCACGCGGGTGATGGTGGCCTGAGCAGCCCGCCGCCCCGCGTGAGGAGATCCATGAACGACTACCCACGGTTGATGCACGCCGCGATCGACACCACGGACGCCCGCGGCCTCGCGGAGTTCTACCGACAGCTGCTCGGCCTGACATACCGGCCGGGCGACGAGCCACCCACCGAGGGCACCGACGACGCCGCGGACTGGCTGGTGCTGGTCGACGCCGAGGGCCGTCGGGTCCTCGCGGTCCAAGAGGTCGAGCGTCTCACTGCGTCGACCTGGCCTGCGCATGACGTACCGATGCAGATGCACCTCGACTTCGCCGTGACCGACCGCGAGGCGCTCGAGCGGCACCGTAGGCGCGCGGAGGAGCTCGGCGCCCGGCTGCTGCTGGACCGCACCAGGGAGCAAACCGAGCCGCTGTACGTGCTCGCCGACCCCGCTGGGCACCCGTTCTGCCTACTTGTGGGGTGAGCGGTCAGCAGCAGGCGCAGCCCTGCCCGCAGCCGCACCCGTCGGCCTGGTCGGGCGCGCCGACCGGCATCGGAGCGCAGCACCCCTCGCCGCGCCAGGCCTGCCGGCCCTCCTTGAGCGCGACAGCGGCGATGACCAGGCCGGCCACCGGGTCGGCCCACCACCAGCCGAGCGTCGCGTTGAGCACCAGGCCGCCCAGCAGGACCGCGGACATGTAGGTGCACAGGAGGGTCTGCGTCGAGTCGGCGACCACGGCGTTGGAGCCGAGCGCACGACCGGTGCGGCGCTGCGCCCAGGACAGGAACGGCATGATCGCCAGCGACGCTGCCGCCAGCACCATGCCGACCGTCGAGGCCTCCGGACGGAGCCCGCTCGCGAGCGAGCGGATCGACTCGAACGCGACGTAGCCGGCGAGGGCGAAGAACGAGAGCGCCATCAGTCTCAGCGCGGTGCGCTCACGTGACTCCGGCAGGGCATGGCGGAACTGCCACAGGATGATCAGGCCGGAGGAGACCTCGACGACGGAGTCGAGGCCGAAGCCGACCAGGGCGATCGACCCGGCCACCAGCCCTGCCGCGATCGCGATGACGGCCTCGACCACGTTGTAGGCCACCGACGCACCTGCCAGCAGCTGGGCCCGTCGGGCGTACCGCCGACGGTCCTGCTCGCTGGTGGCCACACCGAGCGGGTACGTGCCGGGCGCGCTCATCGGGATGTCCTGTCGGGGTGGGAGGCGTGGGACGGCGACACTGGCGCGAGCGGGCCCTGCTCGTCAAACCAGGCGCCGACCGACCGGACAGCATGGATGGCCCGACGGGTCGACGTCGGCCCGTCAGACGTCCCCGAGCGTCGCGCTGGTGGGTCGATTCGCAGCAGAAAGCCCTTGCTCTCGAACAGGTGTTCGAGTAGGATCGGACCCATGATCGAGACCGACAGCCACGGGCAGCCTCTCGAGGTCGACGACCTCGATGCTGAGTGGCTGCTCGACTTCGCCCACGAGGCAGAGGCTGAGGTCCGCAGGGCGGAGCGGCGTCGACTGCGGGTGGTGCTGCGCTGGTGCGACCTGCATCCCGCGGTCGACGACGCGCACCGGCTCTCGTGGGGTGAGCAGGAGCGGGTCTGGGACTGCGACGCCTGGATCGGTGGCGAGGGGGTGCCGGCGGTGGCGGAGTTCTCCGCGCAGCCGTTGGCTGCGGTGATGCGGATGTCGCCGGCAGCGACCACGTCCCTGATGGCCGAGGCGCTCGAGCTGCGGCACCGGCTGCCGAAGATCCACGCCCGGGTCGAGGCGTTGGACGTGGCGTTGTGGCGGGCACGCCGGGTCGCGAAGGCCACCCAGGGACTTTCACCCGAGGCCGCCGCGCACGTCGATGCGGCGCTGGCGCCGGTCGTGGACTCCGTCGGGCCGACCCGGATCGACCGGGCGGTCGCGGAGGCCGTGGCGCTGTTCGACCCCGAGACCCTCGAGGCCGCGGAGGAGCACGCGAGGACTCGTGAGTGGGGCATCAGCCTGCGGCACCACCGTGCCGGTGAGGGCGGCCAGTGGGCCGGGACGTCGTGGCTGGGGATCACCGGCGACACCCCCACGCTGCAGCGGCTGCACGACCTGATCGTCGACACCACCGAGCCCGCCACCGGCCCCGACGCCGAGCTCGACCCGGGCCTCGGCGAACGACAGGTGCACGCGCTGGCAGCGGTCCTCGACGGGCTCGGTGCACCCCGCCCCCGGGTGAGGCTCAACATCGACGTCACCACCAGCGACCTCGACGCCACCGGCACCGGCACCGAGACCGGTGTCGGGCAGGTGCTCGGACTCGGGCCCGCCACCCTGACCAAGATCCGCGAGTGGCTCGCAGGGGCGTCGGTGACGGTGCTGCCGGTCCTCGACATGGCCCGCACCGACTCCGTCGACGCCCACGACCCGCCCCGGTGGATGCGCGACCTGGTCACCCGCCGCGACACCCACTGCGTCTTCCCGTTCTGCGACGTCCCCGCCAGCCGCTGCGACCTCGACCACATCGAGCCCTACATCGACCCCGACGACGGCGGCCCACCCGGCCAGACCCACCCAGCCAACCTGGCACCACTGTGCAGACACGATCACCGCGCCAAGACCATCGACGCGTGGAGCTACCAGCGCACCGACCACGGCGACTACCTGTGGCGCGACCAGCACGGGAACAGGTACGCCGTCACGCCGTACGGCACCCTCGAGCTCGATCCAGGCTCGCCAGCCACTCCTCCACGCTGACCCACCGCGTCACCGCGGGGTGGTAGAAGAAGACGCTCTGGTGATGGATCGAGCCGATGACCGCCACCTGCTCGAGCTCGCCGGCGCTGGCCCGCGCGAGCGCGGCGCCGAGCTCGACATACATCCCCCGACCTTCGTGCTCGGACGCGACGACGAGCACCGCCTCGGCCGCCAGCACCGCATCAAGGTCGGCCGAGGCCACCGACGCCGCAGCGGCCGGCTGTGACTCGTAGTCGGTGAGCGCAGCATCGCTGGCTCGGGTCCAGTCGAGCGTCAGCTCGTGGCCCGCCCGGATCACCGCGGTCTGCACGCTGCGGACGGTCTCAACATCGGCCAACGCACCCGCGACGTAGATCAACATCCCGGCAACCTCTCACACAGCACGATGGCAAGAAGTCATCGTCTCGACTCCCTCGCACAAGCCGGGTGGCTCCAAAACCAGGTGCAGGACGCCATGGTCCCGTCCTAACCTGGCGTGGTCCCACCCCCGCACCCCAGGCAAGGTCACGTTGCTCCTCTGAGGTCCGTCCCCGCGTCCGTCGCGACGCACCCGACCCCTCACCTGGAGCAGCCATGTCCTCGACCCGACCCGTCTGCGTCGTCTCCGGCCTCGACGTCACCTGGCCCGATGGCGGCAGCGCGCTGCGTGAGCTCGACCTCACCCTCAAGCGCGGCCGGGCCGGACTGGTCGGGCTCAACGGGTCCGGCAAGTCGACCCTGCTCCGGGTGCTGGCCGGGGAGATGATCCCGACGGCCGGGCACGTCTCGGTCACCGGCGAGGTCGGCTACCTGCCGCAGGACCTCACTGCCGACCCCACCCGTCCCGTCGCCGACTTCCTCGGCATCGCCGCGACGCTCGAGGCGCTGCGGGCGATCGAGACCGGCAGCACCGACCAGTCCCACTTCGACCGCGTCGGTGACGACTGGGACGTCGAGGAACGCGCCACCGCCGAGCTGGACCGGCTCGGACTGCCTGCCCGCACCCTGCACCGGTGTCTCGGAGAGCTCTCCGGCGGCGAGGTGACCCGCCTCGCGCTGGCCGCGGTGCTGCTCCGTCGCCCCGACGTGCTGCTCCTCGACGAGCCCACCAACAACCTCGACCGGGCCGCCCGGGCACGCGTCCACGACCTCGTCGCCACCTGGCCCCACACCCTCCTCGTGGTCAGCCACGACCGCGAGCTGCTCGAGCGCGTCGACCGCATCGCCGACCTGCGCGAGGGCGTGGTGCGGTGGTACGGCGGCGGCTGGTCGGCGTACGTCGCCCAGGTCGCGGCCGAGCAGGAGGCGGCGCAGCAGGCGGTGGTGACCGCCCGCGCCGAGGTCCGTCGACAGCGACGCGATGTCGTCGACGCCGAGCAGGCCCTCGCCCGGCGTCGTCGGGTCGCCGCCAAGGCGGAGCGCACCACGGGGCTCGGCAAGGCCGCGCGCGACTACCTGAAGGGCCGTGCCGAGCGGTCGGCCGCGTCCTACCGCCACGTGCACGCCGACCGGCTCGACACCGCCCGCACCGGGCTGGACCGCGCCGAGGAGCTGCTGCGCGACGACACCGCGATCCGCGTCGACCTGCCCGGCACCGAGGTGCGACGCGGCGCCCTGGTCCTCAGCAGCCGCGACCTGGTGCTACGCACCGGCACCACCGTCGACACCGACCTCGTCGGCCCGGAACGGCTGGCGCTCGTCGGTCCCAACGGCTGCGGCAAGACGACCCTGCTGCACACCTGGGCCGGGCTGCTGGCCCCGCGCGCGGGCGAAGTCCGCGTGCACGTCCCGGTGGCCCTGCTCCCCCAGCGGCTCGACGTCCTCGACGACGCCGCCCCGCTGGCTGCGGAGGTGGCGCGCCGAAACCCGGGCGCGACTCCGGAGCAGGTGCGTGCCCGGCTCGCCCGCTTCGGCTTCCGCGGCGCGGCCGGCGACCGCCTCGTCGGCTCCCTGTCCGGCGGCGAGCGGCTGCGCGCCACCCTCACGGCCCTGCTCCTGGCCGACCCCGCCCCGCGGCTGCTGCTGCTCGACGAGCCGACCAACAACCTCGACCTGGCGTCGTACGACGCCCTGGTCACCGCCCTCGCGGGCTACCGGGGCGCGCTCGTGGTCGCCAGCCACGACCAGGCGTTCCTCGACGACCTCGGTCTCGAGCACACCCTCGACCTCGGCGCCCCGCTGGTGGGAGGCTCGACGCCATGACCGTCGCCGACCTCGCTGCAGCGAGGCAGGTCGCCCTCACGACCTACGACACCGAGGGTGAACCCGTGACCGTCCCGGCGTGGGTGGTCCGCCTCGGAGACGGACGCCTGGGCCTCCCGGCCGCCCTCGGGGCGCAGCCGCGGGTACGGCTCCAGCCGTGCGACTCCCGCGGGCGCCCCCGCGATGACGCCGCACCGGTGGAGGGCGAGGCCGAGCAGGTGCGCTCGGGGGGCTCTTCGAGGAGACGCTGGGTCGGCTCGGCGAGAAGTACGGGTGGCGGGCGCGCCTGCCACGCCGGAGCAGCATCGACACCGTCGTCCTGGTGCGCCTCGACGAGTCGCCGCTCAGCTGAAGAGCGCGTGTCCCACGTGCTCGCCCTCGGCGACCCCGGCGGGCACGGCGAACAGCGCGGATCCGGTGAACCTCAGGTACTCCATCAACGCGTCGTTCCTCGCCATCGCGTTCTGGACCGGGATGAACTGGGTGCGCGGGTCGCGCACGAAGGCGATGAAGAACAGGCCCGCGTCCAGTCCCCCGAGGTCGTCGGTGCCGTCGACGAAGTTGTAGCCACGCCGCAGCATCCGGGCGCCGCCGTGGGCGTCGGGGTGCACGACCCGGACGTGCGCGTCGGGCGCGATCACGGTGGTGTCGTTGCTGCCCGGCATGTCGAAGTCCGGTGCGGTGTGCTCCTCCCCGCCCGAGAGCGGCGCCCCGCTGCCCTTGGCCCGGCCGATGAAGGCCTCCTGGTCCCCCAGCGGCTGGCGGTCCCACACCTCCATCGTCATGTTGATGCGCCGCGCCGCCAGGTAGGTCCCCCCGGCGAGCCACGACGCGTCGGGATCGTCCTCGGGCGCCACCCACACGTGCTCGTCGAGGGCGGCCGGCTCCTCGGCCTTGACGTTGGCGGTGCCGTCCTTGAAGCCGAAGAGGTTGCGCGGGGTGTCCTGGCTGGTCGACGTCGAGGACGTGCGGCCGAAGCCCAGCTGGGACCAGCGCACCGACACCCGCCCGAACCCGATGCGGATCAGGTTGCGCACCGCGTGCACCGCCACCTGGGGGTCCTGGGCGCAGGCCTGGACGCACAGGTCGCCGTACGAGCGGCGCGGGTCGAGCACGTCGGCCGGGAAGTGCGGCAGGTCGCGCAGCGCCTCGGGCTGCCGGTCCGCCAGCCCGAAGCGGTCCCGGCCCTCGCCGTCACGGAAGAGGCCGGGCCCGAAGCCGAACGTGAGCGTCAGCCCGCTCGCGCCCAGGCCGATCGCCTCGCCGGTGTCGTCGGGCGGCAGCAGGTAGCTGCCCTCGACCGGGCCCACCGGACCCGCCCCGGCACCGCGCGTCATCCGCTCGGCCGCCGCGGTCCACTCCTCCAGCAGCGCCACCAGCTCCTCGCGGGACTCCGTGGTCACGTCCAGGGCCACGAAGTGCAGCCGGTCCTGGGCCGGCGTGGTGATCCCGGCCTGGTGCGCGCCCCGGAAGGCGTACGTCGTCGTCGTGCCGTCGATCCCGCCGGCCGCCTCCACCTCACGGCTCAGCGCGAAACCGCCGGCGACGCCCGCGACAGCGGCCCCGCTCCCGCCGAGCAGTCCGCGCCGGGAGATCCGTCCCACGCTCACGCCAGGACGGCGGCCGTCAGCCGCGACAGGGGCTCGGACAGGGCGTTGACCGCGTCGGCGAGCGCCTTGACCTCCTCGGGCGCGAGGTCGTCGTAGGAGACGAACCCGTCGCCGTCGCGGTGCGCGTCGAGCAGCTCCTGCAGCGCGGCGAAGCGGGTCGTGAGGCTCTCGGCCAGCTGGGGGTCCTTCTCGGCCACGATCGGCTCGACGCCCTCGAAGCCGACCCGGGCGCCGTCGACGTTGGCCTGGAAGTCGTAGAGGTCGGTGCGCGACCAGTACTCCTCCTCGCCGGTCACCTTGCCGAGCGCGACCTCCTCGAGCAGGCCTCGCGACCCGTTGGCGATCTGGTCGACCGTGAAGGTGAGGCCCTGGATCTCCGTGTCCAGCTGCTCGGTGTTCGCCAGCAGGTCCTGGGCGTACGCCGTGCGCTGCCGCGGCGTGAGCGGGGTGTAGCCCTCGGCCCGGTCCGGCCACAGGTCCTTCTCGATGCGGTGCCAGCCGGTCCACTCCTGGCCGGGCTCGAGATCGGCCTCGCGCAGGTCCATCTTCGGGTCGAGGTCGCCGAAGGACTCCGCGACCGTCTCGATCCGCTCCCAGTGGGTGCGCGCCACCGGGTAGAGCGCACGCGCCCCGTCGTCGTCGCCGCCCTCGTAGAGCGCCACGAAGTCGCGGGTCTTCTCCACCAGCTGCGCGGACTGGTCCTCGACGTAGCCCTGGTAGCCGGCCAGGGCCCGATCGACCAGCTGCTGCTCGTCGGCGGAGACGTCGCGCTCCTGGTCCGAGGCCGACACCGTGAAGTCGCCGCGGATGCCCTCGCCGCTCATCCCCGGCTTGCAGGCGGTGCGGTAGCGCCCGGGTGCGACGTGGGTGACCAGCTGGCGGGTGGCCTGCGGCCCGACGTTCTCGATCTCGGCCACGATGCGCAGCCCGTCCTCGGCGAGCAGGTAGAACTCGGTGACCTGCGAGCCGGTGTTGGTGACGTCGAAGCGGACCGTGCCCGCAGGCGCTCGCGACGCCGAGAGCTGGCAGTCGTCCTCGCCCGAGGTCACGGTGATCGCGCGGGGACCGTCGGCGGTCGACCCGGCGTCGGTGCTCTCGGTGCAGGCAGCGAGCAGCGGCGTCGTCAGCACGAGGGCGGTGAGCAACGGGCGGGTCAGGTGGGTGCGCACAGGTGGGTTCTCTCTCATCGGGCGGCAGCGAACGGGACAGGACGACGCACCCGGTGCAGGAAGAGCGCGAGGACGGGCACGACGTACGCGACCCAGACCCCGGCCTCCAGCCAGGTCGTCTGCGGGGAGAAGTTGAGGACGCCCTTGAGGAGCGTGCCCAGCCAGCCGCTGCTGCTGATCACGCCGGAGACGTCGAAGGCGTAGGACCGCAGGCCCGGCAGCACGCCGGCCTCCTGCAGGTCGTGGAAGCCGTAGGCGAGCACGCCGGCGGCCACGACCACCAGGAGCGCCCCGGTCCAGGTGAAGAAGCGGGTCAGGTCGATGCTGATGGCGCCGCGGTAGAGCAGGTGGCCCAGGGCGGCGGCGACCGCGATGCCCAGCAGCGCGGCCAGGATCGGCGTGCTGGTCCGCTCGCCGACCCCGTCGCCGGTGGCCTGGCGGGTGTTGGTCCACAGGATCAGCGAGGTCTCGAGCCCCTCGCGCCCCACGGCCAGGACCGCCACCAGCACCAGCCCCCAGGCGGGGCCGTCGGCGGTCGCGTCGACACGTCCGCGCAGCTGCGCACCCATGGAGCGGGCGGCCGTGGCCATCCAGAAGACCATCCACGTGACGAACCCGGCCGCCACGATCGACAGGGTGCCGCCGACGATCTCCTGGGTCTGGAAGGTCAGCTGGCGCGCCTGCAGGCCGAGGCCGACGGTCAGCGCCGCACAGACCCCGAGCGCCAGGGCGACCCCGGTCCAGACGCGGGGCAGCAGGTGCCGTCGCCCGGAGGTCACGAGGTACGCGATGAGGATGCTGACGACGAGAGAGGCCTCGAGGCCCTCGCGCAGTCCGATCAGGAAGTTGCCCAGCACCCGCCGAACGCTACAGGCAATTAGTTAGGTTTGCCTAACCAAAGTGAGGTGACCCTCAGCTGCAGCCGTCCGGCCCGCAGACCGCGCCGTCCTGACCCGTGCCGGCACCGACCATCTCGACGGCCGGGTGGCTGTCGGACCACGCGCGATCGAGCGCGTCGGCGAAGGTCGCAGCGGGCTGCGCCCCCGCGATGCCGTAGCGGCTGTCGATGACGAAGAAGGGCACCCCGGTGGCGCCGTAGGCACCCGCCTGGGCGATGTCGGCCTCGACCTCGTCGGCGTACTCGCTGCTCGCGAGGACCTCGCGCACGCGCGCCTCGTCGAGCCCGGCGCCGACCGCGATCTCGGTGAGCACGTCGTGCTCGGCCACGTTGCGGGCCTCGAGGAAGTACGCCGCCAGCAGCGCCTCCTTCAGCACGCCGCGCTGCTGGTGGTCGGCTGCGGCGTGCAGCACCCGGTGCACGTCGGCGGTGCCGACGCGGTGCGCCTGGCCGAGCCGGTAGACCAGGCCCTCCTCGGCGGCCACGGCCTCCATCTGGTCGACCATCTTCTGGCCGGCCTCGGGGCCGCCGCCGTACTTGCGGCCCAGGTGCTCGGCGATGCTCTCCGCCGCGACCGCGGGCGCACCCGGGTCCAGCTGGAAGGAGCGCCACACGACCTCCACCTCGTCACGGTGCTCGAACCCCGCCAGGGCGGTCTCGAAGCGGCGCTTCCCGATGTAGCACCAGGGGCAGACGATGTCGGACCAGATCTCGATACGCATGTGGGGCCAACCCCGAGCCGCCCCCGGTTCTTCCCCGGAGGCCTCCCGGGGTCGGTCCGGGGTGGAGATCGGCACCATCCCCGATGTGCACCGGACCCCACGTGGCCGAGGCTCGGGCCATGATCACGATCGAGAACCTCACCCGGCGCTACGGCCCCCGCACCGCCGTCGACGACGTCACCTTCACGGCGCGGCCCGGCCGCGTCACCGGCTTCCTGGGCCCCAACGGAGCCGGCAAGTCGACCTGCCTGCGGATGCTCGTCGGACTCACCGCACCGACAGCCGGTTCGGCGACGGTGCTGGGACGGCGCTTCGTCGACCTGCCGGACCCCGGACGCGAGGTGGGCGTGCTGCTCGACGCCTCCGCCCAGCACGCCGGGCGGACCGGGCGCGAGATCCTCACCGTCGCCCAGCGCACCATGGGCCTGCCCCGCGCCCGCGTGCAGACGAGCCTCGACCTGGTCAGCCTGACCGACGAGGAGGCGGAGCGCCGGGTGCGGCACTACTCGCTGGGCATGCGCCAACGGCTCGGCATCGCCACCGCGCTGCTGGGCGACCCGGAGGTGCTGGTCCTCGACGAGCCCGCCAACGGCCTCGACCCTGCGGGCATCCGATGGATGCGCGACCTCCTCCGCGACTACGCGGACCGGGGCGGCACGGTCCTGCTCTCCAGCCACCTGCTGCACGAGATCGAGGTGATCGCCGACGACCTCGTCGTCATCGGGCAGGGCCGGATCGTCGCGCAGGGCACCCAGGCCGAGTTGCTCGTCTCGGCGGGGACCTTGGCCCGGTGCCGCGACGCCGACGCGCTGGGCCGCGTCCTCGTGGCCGCGGGTCACACCGCCGAACCCAGCGGCGACGGAGCCCTGTCGACCGACGCCGACCCGGACACGGTCGGCCGGCTGGCGCTCGAGGCCGGCATCGCCCTCTCCGAGCTGCGCACCGCCGACGGCGCCGGCCTGGAGGAGATGTTCCTCGAGCTCACCGCCGACACCCAGAGAGAAGGAGCAGCAGCATGACCACCACGGCCCTCGACCCGGACGGTCTCGCGACGGGCGCCGCTCCCCCGGCGTACGCCGCCCGGCCGGCGCCCGACCCGATCCCCACCAGCCGGCTGCTCGGCGTCGAGCTCCGCAAGATGTTCGACACCCGCTCGGGTGCCTGGCTGCTGACCAGCATCGGCCTCACCGCACTGGTCGCCACCGTCGCGGTGGTCCTCGTCGCCCCCGAGGAGTCGCTCACCTACGACACGTTCGCGGCCGCCATCGGCCTCCCGATGACGGTCATCCTGCCGATCGTGGCGCTCCTGTCGGTGACGAGCGAGTGGAGCCAGCGCACCGGTCTGACGACGTTCACGCTCGCCCCTCGACGCGGCCGGGTCATCGCCGCCAAGGCCGTCTGCGCGCTCGGCATCGGGGTCGTCTCGATGCTGGTGGCCGCCGCGATCGGTGCCCTCGGCAACCTCGTCGGGGCCTCGCTGGCGGGGGTCGACCACGTGTGGGACCTCGGCGCCCTCCAGCTCGCGATGATCACGCTGGCCACCGTGCTCAACATGTTCATCGGCTTCATGCTGGGTCTGGTGCTGCGCAGCTCGGCGGCCGCGCTGGTGGCCTACTTCGTCTACCAGTTCGTGCTCAGCGGTCTCACCGCGCTGCTGGCCCTCCTCCAGCCGTGGTTCGCCGACCTGCAGCCCTGGGTGGACTTCAACTACAGCCAGGGCCAGCTCTTCGACGTCGTCCCCAGCGCGGAGCAGTGGGCCCAGCTCGGGGTGTCCGGCTTCTTCTGGCTGGTGCTGCCGCTCGCCGTCGGGCTGCGGCTGGTGCTGCGCTCCGAGGTGAAGTGACGCTGGCCCGCCCGGGAGTCCCGGGCGGGCCAGCGGAGGTGCTGCTCAGCGGCTGGTGATCAGCGGCTGGCGGTGCCCTCGGTGTAGTCCGAGTCGTGGCTCTTGACCCACGCCATCAGCTTGCGCAGCTCGCGCCCGGTCTTCTCGATCGGGTGCGCCTCGCCCTGCTCGCGGAACTTGGTGAACTCGGGCTGGCCGTTCTCCATGTCGGTGATGAACCGCTCGGCGAACGAACCGTTCTTGATGTCCTCGAGGACACCGACCATGTTCTGCTTCACGCGCTCGTCGATGACCCGGGGGCCGGAGACGTAGTCGCCGAACTCGGCGGTGTCTGAGACCGACCAGCGCTGCTTGGCGATGCCGCCCTCGTACATGAGGTCGACGATCAGCTTGAGCTCGTGCAGGCACTCGAAGTAGGCGACCTCGGGCTGGTAGCCGGCCTCGGTGAGGACCTCGAAGCCGTACTGGACCAGCTGCGACGCGCCGCCGCAGAGGACAGCCTGCTCGCCGAAGAGGTCGGTCTCGGTCTCCTCGGTGAAGGTGGTCCGGATCCCGCCGGCACGCAGGCCGCCGATGCCCTTGGCGTAGGACAGCGCGAGCTGCCAGGCGGTGCCGGAGGGGTCCTTCTCGACCGCGACGAGCACGGGGACGCCGCGCCCATCGACGTACTCGCGGCGCACGAGGTGGCCGGGGCCCTTGGGCGCGACCATGAAGACGTCGACGCCCTCGGGCGGGGTGATGTAGCCGAAGCGGATGTTGAAGCCGTGGCCGAAGACCAGGGTGTCGCCCTCGGCGAGGTGCGGGGCGATCTCCTCGGCGTACAGCTTCCTCTGGTGCTGGTCGGGAGCGAGGATGACGATGACGTCGGCCTCCTCCGTGGCCTCGGCCGGGGTCAGGACGCGCAGGCCCTCGGCCTCGGCCTTGGCGCGGCTCTTCGAGCCGGGCTGCAGGCCGATGCGCACGTCCACGCCGGAGTCGCGCAGGGACAGCGCGTGCGCGTGACCCTGGCTGCCGTAGCCGATGACGGCCACGTTCTTGCCCTGGATCAGGGACAGGTCGGCGTCGTCGTCGTAGAACATCTCAGCCACGGTTGGCTTCTCCTTCTGGTTGGGGTGTCACGGTGGTGCTGGGCGGGGTCAGACTGCGGGCGGCGGTGCCGGGACGGCGACCGGGCGCTGGCTGCGCTCGGAGATCGAGCGCGGACCGCGCCCGATCGCGACCATCCCGGACTGCACCAGCTCGCGGATGCCGAAGGGCTCCAGCATCCGCAGGAAGTCGGCGATCTTGGCATCGTTGCCGGTGATCTGCATGGTCACCGCATCGGGTGCCACGTCGATCACCTTGGCACGGAACAGCTGCACGGTGTCGAGCACCTGTCCGCGGGTCTCGGCGGTGGCGCCGACCTTGACGAGCACGAGCTCGCGGTTGACGGAGGCGGCCGCGTCGAGCTCCACGATCTTGATGACCTCGACCAGCTTGTTCAGCTGCTTGGTCACCTGCTCGAGCGGGGACTCGTCGACGTTGACCACGATCGTCATCCGCGAGATCTCGGCGTGCTCGGTGGGGCCCACCGCCAGGCTGTGGATGTTGAAGCCGCGGCGGCTGAACAGGCCGGCGATCCGGGTCAGGACGCCGGGCTTGTCCTCCACCAGGACCGACAGGGTGTGCTGGGTCATCGGTGCGTCCTCACAGGTCGTCCTCGTCGAAGTCGGGGGCCAGGTCACGGGCGTACTTGATGTCGTCGTTGCCGGTGCCGGCCGCGACCATCGGCCAGACCATGGCGTCGCGGTGCACGCGGAAGTCGACGACCACGGGCACGTCGTCGATCTCCATGGCCTTCTTGATCGTGGCGTCGAGGTCGGCCGGGCTGTCGCAGGACAGGCCCACGCAGCCGTAGGCCTCGGCGAGCTTGACGAAGTCGGGGATCCGCACGGTGCCGCCCTGGCGCTGCAGGTTCGTGTTGGAGTAGCGCTCGTTGTAGAAGAGCGTCTGCCACTGCCGCACCATGCCGAGCGACTCGTTGTTGATCACCGCGACCTTGATCGGGATGCCCTCGATCGCGCAGGTGGCCAGCTCCTGGTTGGTCATCTGGAAGCAGCCGTCACCGTCGATGGACCACACCGTGGTGTCGGGGCAGCCGACCTTGGCGCCCATCGCGGCCGGCACCGAGTAGCCCATCGTGCCCAGGCCACCGGAGTTGAGCCAGGTGCGCGGGTTCTCGTACTGCACGAAGTGCGCGGCCCACATCTGGTGCTGGCCCACCCCGGAGGTGTAGATCGCCTCGGGGCCGGCGATGGCGCTGAGCCGCTCGATCACGTGCTGGGGCGCCAGGGTCCCGTCCGGCGACTGCTCGTAGCCCACCGGGTACTTCTTCTTGACCCCGGACAGGAACGCCACCCAGGCCTCGTAGTCACCGGTGTTCCCGGCGTCGGCCTCGGCCTGGAGCGCCACGATGAGGTCGGAGATGACCTCGCGGCAGTCGCCCACGATCGGCACGTCGGTGTAGCGGTTCTTGCCGATCTCCGCCGGGTCGATGTCGGCGTGGATGACCTTGGCGTGCGGGGCGAACGAGTCGAGGTTGCCGGTGACCCGGTCGTCGAAGCGGGCACCGAGGCTGATGATCAGGTCGCTCTTCTGCAGCCCCGCCACCGCCGCGACGGTGCCGTGCATGCCGGGCATGCCCAGGTGCTGGGGGTGGCTGTCGGGGAAGGCGCCGCGGGCCATCAGCGTGGTGACCACCGGCATGCCGGTCATCTCGGCGAGCACCTTCAGCTCCCGGTAGGCGTGGGCGCGGATGGTGCCGCCGCCGACGTAGAGCACCGGGCGACGCGACTCGAGGATGAGCCGCGCGGCCTCGCGGATCTGCTTGCTGTGCGGCTTGGTCACCGGGCGGTAGCCGGGCAGGTGCAGCTCGGTGGGCCAGCGGAAGGTCGTCATCGACTGCAGGGCGGACTTGGCGATGTCGACCAGCACGGGGCCGGGCCGGCCGGTGGAGGCGATGTGGAAGGCCTCGGCGATGCGCTGCGGGATGTCCGCGGGATCGGTGACCAGGAAGTTGTGCTTGGTGATGGGCATCGTGATGCCCCGGATGTCGGCCTCCTGGAAGGCGTCGGTGCCGATCAGGGAGGCGCCCACCTGTCCGGTGATCGCGACCATCGGCACCGAGTCCATGTGCGCGTCGGCGATCGGCGTGACCAGGTTGGTGGCCCCCGGGCCCGAGGTGGCCATGCAGACGCCCACCCGGCCGGTCGCGGCGGCGTACCCCTGCGCGGCGTGGCCGGCGCCCTGCTCGTGGCGCACCAGGATGTGGCGGATCGAGGAGTCCATCAGCGGGTCGTACGCCGGCAGGATGGCGCCACCGGGGATGCCGAAGATGTCGGTGACACCGGCCGCCTCGAGGGAGGTGACCAGGCTCTGCGCGCCCGTGATCGCGGTGCCTGTGGTCTGTGTGCCGGAGGATTCAGTGCTCATGCCCTGCCGCTTCCCTTGCTCGTGCCCCTGATGGTGCATGGTGTCGCCTGCTCATGAAAAAGCCCCTCGGCCCGGTGGGCAACGAGGGGTGACGCGCTGGCTGGTGCCGGACGGCTCAGCTCACGCGTCGCGTGGGTACGAGAAGGTCCTGGCACATGGCCGCATGCTATCTCGGGGCCACTCGCCTCGTCATCTCAGCCTGCCACTCGTCCCGACATCTGGGACGCAGGTCCCACATCCTGGTCGCCCGGCCCGCTCAGTCGCTGTCCGGCCCGCCGTCGCGGCCCAGCCAGGTGCACACGCAGGCCCGGTTGCCCTGGGCGTCGGCCAGGACCCAGAACGAGGGCGCCCACCCCTCGTCGACCATCGTGCCGCCGGCCTCCAGGGCCGCGCGGATGCGTCGCTCGGCCTGGTCGGGCGCGACGTGGACGTCGACGTGCCAGCGCTGGACCGGCGCGGCACCGTCCTCGGGCCGCTCGGACTCCTGGAACCACACGCTCGGCCAGCGGCCGCCCGTGTCCACGAGGTCGTCGGGCTGGTGGCCGGCCAGGCCCAGCACGGCGGCCCAGAAGTCCTTGACCTCCGCGTGGTCGGGGGTGTCCAGGGCCCACTCCACCGCGACGACCTCGTCGGGTGCCGCCTTCGCGACGCCGCTGGCCAGCCGGGTGATCTCGCGCGCCAGGCGCACGTCGCGCTGGGTGACCCCGTCGACGTCGTGGCTGACCAGGCGCACGTCGACGTGCGGGTAGCGCAGGTCGACGTCGGGGTGGTGGTCCACGTCGTCGGCGGCCTCGGCGATCCACTGCACCAGCCGTGCGCCGGTGGCGAAGTCGCCGGTGCGGAAGCGGGCGTGCAACGCCCCCAGCACGAAGCGCCAGTCCTCGAGCAGCTCGGCGGCCACGTCGTGGCCGGTCAGGACCTGGCGGTCCTCGTCGGGGATGGTCATGGCAGCACCTCTTGTCCGATCGGCCCGGGATTCCACGCGACCTCCCAACGGTAGCCCGCCGGATCTGTGAAGTAACCCGTGTAGCCGCCCCAGATCCGTTCGGCCGGCGGGTCCGCCAGCGACGCCCCGGCCGCGTGGGCCTCGGCCAGGACCCGGTCGACCTCGTCGCGGGTGGCCACGTTGTGGGCCAGGGTCACCGGCGCGGGGCCGGTGCCGATCGGGCCGACCTCGGCCTCGAAGGCCTCGCGCCGCCACAGCGAGAGCACCAGCAGCGGACCGGCGCGCAGCATCAGCACCTCCTCGCCGTCGAACGAGGCCTGCCACCCCAGCCCGTCGAGGTAGAAGCGGCGTACGACGTCGAGGTCGTCGACGGCCAGGGTCACGAAGCTGAGTCGCTGGTCCACCACATCGATGCTGCCAGATGCCCTAGCCTCGGGCTCCATGTCGACGAAGGTCCGGTCCTGGTACGCGCTGGTGGCCCTCGTGGCGTGCAGCGCCCTGCTCCTGCAGCTGGTGCTGGTGGTCCAGGGCGGCCGGGTGCTCGACGAGCAGACGGTGCCCCCGCTGGGGATCCGGCTGGGACGGCTGGTCTCCTACTTCACCATCCAGAGCAACCTGCTCGTCGCGGTGACCGCCGTCCACCTGGCCCGCGCCGCGAGGCGCGGCCCAGGGCACGGGAGCACCGCCTGGACCGTGGCGCGGCTCGACGCCGTCGTGGGCATCACGATCACCGGCCTGGTCCACTTCGTGCTGCTGCGCCCGCTGCTGGACCTGTCGGGCGCGGACGCCCTGGCCGACGCGCTGCTGCACCTCGTGGTGCCGGTGCTGGCGCTCGGCGGGTTCCTGCTCGTCGGACCGCGCCCCCCGCTCACGCGGCGCACGGCGGGCCTGGCCCTGGTGTGGCCGCTGGCCTGGCTGGGCTGGACGCTGGTCGTGGGCCTGGTCTCCGGGTGGTTCCCCTACCCGTTCCTGGACCACCGCGAGGACGGCTGGGCGGCCGTGGTGGTCACCTGCGTCGCGATCACCGCGCTCTTCGTGGCGCTGCTCGGGGCCTGCGCACTGGCCTCCCGGCTCGGCGACAGGGCCCGGGAGCCCCGACCGCTCAGCCCCACGTCTGGGTGATCTCGCTGCGTCGGCCGTCGACGACCACGCGGCACGACGCACCGTTGACGAGCGACAGGTTCGGCGGCACGTGGCCGAGGTCGACGTCGAGCACGACCGGCACCTCGAGCGGGCCGAGCGCGTCGAGCACCGCCTCGCGCTGGGTCAGCCCGGTGGCGTCAGGAGCGGAGGTGCGGCCGATCAGCACCGCCTCCGCCTCCTCGAACCAACCGGCCATCCGCATCCCGTGCAGCGCCCGGCACACGTCGAAGGCGCCGTGCTCGGCGGCCTCCAGGTAGATCACGAGGCCCTCCTCGTGCTGGCTGCGACCCCAGCCGGCGACGTCGGCGTACGGCGTGCCGACCAGGGGCCCCAGCACCTCGATGCACCCGCCGACCAGCCGACCGGTCAGGTCCAGGCCGCCGCCACCGGCGACCTCCCAGGACCCGGTCGCCTCCAGGCGCTGCTCGGTGAGGCCCGGCTCGACCTCCCAGTCGTCGAACCCGCCGGTGCGGTGCCGGCCCGGAGAGGACTGCAGCACCGCCTCGCCGGGCTCGGTCTCGAGCACGTCGAGCCAGTGCGCGAGCCCGTCGGGCTGGCGGTAGGGCGTGTCCATCAGGTTGCCGCCGTGCAGCGACGCCCACCCGAGCCGGGTCAGCAGCGGCACCATCAACGTCGTCAGGTCGCTCCAGCCGACCAGCCAGGTCGGCTCGGCCGCGGCCAGCGCGTCCCAGTCGAGGTGGTCGAGCACCTGGATCGCCAGCTCGCCGCCCCACGGCGGGACGACCGCACGGACGTCGGGGTCGCAGAGCATGGCGGTCAGCTCGGCGGCGCGTCGCGCGGCCGTGCCGGCCACTCCCCCGTCGGGGGTCGTGAGCACCTGGCCGCGGCGCACCTCGTAGCCGCGCCCGCGCAGCTGGTCGCAGGCGAGGTCGAGGCGCGGCACCAGCGGCGTCGCCACCCCGTCGGAGGGCGCGGTGACACCGATGGTGTCGCCGGGGCGCAGCGGGCGGGGGAAACGGACCGCGGTGGCCGACTGGGGGCTCGTCATGGCGTCGAGGTTGCCAGGTCGACCAGCACCTCGCGAATGCGTTCCATGCCGGCGGCCACCTCAGCGTACGACGTCGAGAGCGGTGAGAGCCCCAGGCGCAGGCCGCCGGGGTCGCGGTAGTCGGGGATCACGTCGTCGGCCCACAGCCGGGTCGTGGCCTCGCGCATCGCGGGGTGGGTCAGGGTCACGTGCCCGCCGCGACGCTCCGGGTCGCGCGGCGAGGCGACGCCGACCCCCAGCGGTGCGAGCGTCTCGTCGGCCAGGCGCAGGGCCAGGTCGGTGAGCGCGAGCGACTTCTCCCGCACCGCGGCCATGCCGACCTCACCGAGCAGGTCGAGCATGTCCTGCATCGCCAGCATCCCCACGACCGCCGGGGTGCCGGAGATCATCCGACGGATCCCCGGCGCCGGGGTGTAGCCCGGACCCATCGCGAACGGGTCGGCGTGGCCCAACCAGCCGGGGATCGGTTGGCGCAGGTCCTCGTGCAGGTGCTCGCCGACGTAGACGAAGGCCGGGGCGCCGGGTCCGCCGTCGAGGTACTTGTAGGTGCAGCCGACCGCCAGGTCGACCTCCCAGGCGTCCAGCTCGAGAGGCACCGAGCCGACGGAGTGGCTCAGGTCCCACAGCACCAGGGCGCCGGCGTCGTGCACGGCGCGGGTGATCGCGGGCGCGTCGGCCAGCCAGGCGGAGCGGTAGGCAACGTGGCTGAGCAGCACCACGGCGGTCTGCTCCCCGACCACCTCCCGCACCTGCTCGAGGGTGACCCCGGCACTGGTGTCGACGTCGATCCAGCGCAGGCTCAGGCCGAGCTCCTCGGCGACCCCGGCGGCGACGTACCGGTCGGTGGGGAAGTTGTCGCGGTCGAGCACGATCTCGGTGCGTCCGGGTCGGGCCGCGACCCCGGCGCGCAGCGCCTTGTAGAGCAGCACCGTGGTCGAGTCGCCCACCACGGTCTGGCCGGGGGCGGCGCCGAGGCAGATCGAGCCGATCCGGTCGCCGACCGCGGACGGCATGCTCATCCAGGCCTCGTCCCAGCCGCGGATCAGCCGACCGCCCCACTGCTGCTCGACGAACGCAGCGATCCGGGGCCCGGTGACCTTCAGCGGTCGCCCCAGCGAGTTGCCGTCGAAGTAGACCAACGGCGTCTCGGCCCCGACGAAGAGGTCACGGTGGGCGGCGAGCGGGTCGGCGGCGTCCAGGGCGGCGGCGTCCGAGGCGGTGGCGGTCACGAGCGCATGTCTACCCCACCGGGCATCGCGAGCGCCCTCCTAGACTCCCCGCCATGTCGATCCGCCCCGAGCTGCTGGAGGTGCTCGCACGGCGAGCCCTGACCGAGGACACCGCACGCCCCGAGGCGGTCGAGCGGCTGCACGCCCGGGGTGGCCGGACGGCGCGCGAGCAGGTGGCGGCGCTGGTGGACCCGGGCAGCTTCGTCGAGTACGGCCGGTTCGTCACCGCAGCCCAGGAGGACAAGCGCGAGATCGACGACCTGCTCGACCGCACGGTCGCCGACGGCATCGTCGGCGGACTCGCCACCATCGACGGCCGGGCCTGTGCGGTGCTGTCCTACGACTACCTCGTGATGGCGGGCACCCAGGGCATGCGCGGGCACCGCAAGACCGACCGGCTGCTCGACGTGGTCGAGCGGCTCGCGCTGCCCACGGTGTTCTTCGCCGCCGGCGGCGGAGGCCGCCCCGGCGACACCGACATCCCGCTCGTCTCGGCGCTCGACGTGCCCACCTTCGCGGCGTGGGCCCGGCTCTCGGGCAAGGTGCCGCGCATCGCCGTGGTCGAGGGACCCTGCTTCGCCGGCAACGCGGTGATCGCCGGCTGCTCCGACCTCGTCGTCGCCACCCCACGGGCCTCGCTGGGCATGGGCGGACCGGCCATGATCGCCGGCGGCGGCCTGGGTGACTTCACGGCCGCCGAGGTGGGTCCCCTGGACGTCATGGAGGCCAACGGCGTCGTCGACGTCGGTGTCGACGACGACGGGGCTCTCGGGGCGGTCGGGACCGCGCGCCGGCTGCTCGGGTACTTCCTGGGTCCTGAGGAGTCCTGGGTGGCGCCCGACCAGGGGGTGCTGCGCGAGGCGGTGCCGGAGGGCGAGCGGACGTCGTACGACCTGCTGCCGGTGGTGGAGACGCTCTGCGACGAGGACTCCGTCACGGTGCTGCGCCCCGGGTTCGCCCCCGAGCTGGTCACCGCGCTCGGGCGCATCGAGGGCCGCACGGTCGGTGTGATCGGGAACGACACCCGGCACAGCGCCGGGGCGATCACCGCCGACGCCGGCGACAAGGCCGCCCGGTTCCTGCAGCTCTGCGACGCCTACGGCTTCCCCGTCGTCTCGCTGGTCGACACCCCCGGGATGATGGTCGGCCCCGACGCGGAGCGGACCGGCATGGTGCGCCACACCTCGCGGCTGCTGGTGGCCGGTGCCCAGCTGCAGGTGCCGCTGGTCGGCGTGGTGCTGCGTCGCGGCTACGGCCTCGGCGCCCAGGCGATGCTCGGCGGCAGCACCCACCAGCCCCTGATGACCCTGGCCTGGCCCGGCGCCCACCTGGGTGCGATGGGTCTCGAGGGCGCCGTACGTCTCTCGATGCGCCGCGAGCTCGAGGCGATCGAGGACGAGGCCGAGCGCGAGCAGCAGGTCCGCGAGCTGACGGCGTACGCCCAGGCGCACTCCACCGCCCTCAACGTCGCCCGCCACTTCGAGATCGACGACGTCATCGACCCGGCCGAGACCCGTCAGGTGGTCGCCGCACTCATCAGCGCCGCCGCCCGCGACGGCCGCCTCGTCGGCAGCGGCCGCACCGTCGACACCTGGTGAGGCACGAGCAGTCACTTTTGCACCGCCGACAGGTCACTTCTGCACCCGGGCTGGGTGCAGAAGTGACCGCTCAGTGGTGCAGAAGTGACCGCTCGTCGGTCAGCCGGTGACCGCGCCGTGGGCGGCGGAGGAGACCGTCTTGGCGTACTTGCCCAGGACCCCGCGGGTGTACTTCGGCGGGTTCGGCTCCCAGCCCTCCTTGCGCGACTCCCAGTCCTCGCCCTGCTCCACCTCGAGGGAGCGGTTGAGGACGTCGAGGGTGATCGTGTCGCCGTCGCGGACGAACGCGATCGGGCCACCGTCGACCGCCTCGGGCGCCACGTGGCCCACGCACAGGCCGGTGGTGCCGCCGGAGAATCGCCCGTCGGTGAGCAGGAGCACGTCCTTGCCGAGGCCGGCACCCTTGATGGCGCCGGTGATGGCGAGCATCTCGCGCATCCCGGGACCGCCCTTGGGGCCCTCGTAGCGGATCACCACGACGTCCTTGGCCTTGATCTCGCCGGCGGTGAGCGCGTCCATCGCGGCGCGCTCGCCGTCGAAGACGCGGGCGGTGCCCACGAAGACCGTCTCGTCGAAGCCGGCCGTCTTGACGACCGCACCCTCGGGGGCCAGCGACCCCTTGAGGATCGTGAGGCCGCCGGTGGCGTGGATCGGGCGCGAGAGGCTGCGGATGACGTCGTCGTCGAGCGCCGGCGGGGCCAGCGCCTCGAGGTTCTCGGCCATGGTGCGGCCGGTGACGGTCATGACGTCGCCGTGCATCAGCCCGGCGTCGAGCAGCGCCTTCATGACCACCGGGATGCCGCCGATCTTGTCGACGTCGTTCATCACGTAGCGGCCGAAGGGCTTGAGGTCGCCGAGGTGCGGGACCTTGTCGCCGATCCGGTTGAAGTCGTCGATCGTCAGCGGCACCTCGGCCTCGCGGGCGATCGCGAGCAGGTGCAGCACGGCGTTGGTGGAGCCACCGAGGGCCATCACCACGGTGATGGCGTTCTCGAAGGCCTCCATCGTCATGATCTGGCGCGCGGTGATGCCCTGGCGCAGCATCTCGACGACAGCCTCGCCGGAGCGGTGGGCGAACCCGTCGCGACGCCGGTCGACGGCGGGCGGGGCGGCCGAGCCGGGCAGCGACATGCCGAGGGCCTCGCCGACCGCCGCCATGGTGTTGGCGGTGTACATGCCGCCGCAGGCGCCCTCGCCCGGGCAGATCGCCCGCTCGACGCGGTCGAGCTGCTCCCGGGTGATCTTGCCGGCCAGGCAGGCACCGACGGCCTCGAAGGCGTCGATGATCGTGACGTCCTCGCCGTCGACCTGGCCGGGCATGATCGAACCGGCGTACATGAACACCGACGCGAGGTCGAGGCGGGCCGCGGCCATCAGCATGCCGGGCAGCGACTTGTCGCAGCCGGCGAGCAGCACCGAGCCGTCGAGGCGCTCGGCACTCATCACGACCTCGACGGAGTCGGCGATGACCTCACGGGAGACCAGCGAGAAGTGCATGCCCTCGTGGCCCATCGAGATCCCGTCGGAGACCGAGATGGTGCCGAACTCCAACGGGTAGCCGCCGGCGGCGTGCACGCCGTTCTTCACGGCCTTCGCCAGGCGGTCCAGCGAGAGGTTGCAGGGGGTGATCTCGTTCCAGCTGGAGGCGACACCGATCTGGGGCTTCTCCCAGTCGTCGTCGCCCATCCCGACGGCGCGCAGCATGCCGCGCGAGGCAGCGCGCTCGATGCCGTCGGTGACGTCGCGGGAACGGGGCTTGAGGTCGGGGCGCTCGGACGGTCCGGTCATGGCGTCAGGCTATCCGTGAGCCTCGTCGCACCCACCGCTGCGTCTCACCCCGTCGACCTGCGCGCGGGACGGGGTGGGCCCTAGCCTCGTTCCGTGATGCCTGTGACCTGGACCGACCACGACGCCGTGCTCCTCGACCTCGACGGGGTGATCACCCCGACCGCCGAGGTGCACATGCGCGCCTGGTCGGAGATGTTCAACGCCTTCCTGGACTCCTACGACGGCGCGGCCACCGACCTCTCGACCTACACCGACGCCGACTACTTCGCCCACGTGGACGGCAAGCCCCGCTACGACGGGGTGCGCGACTTCCTCACCTCGCGCGGCATCGAGCTGCCCGAGGAGCGGGTCCGCGAGCTCGGCGACCGCAAGAACGACGCGTTCAACGACGTCCTGGCCCGCGACGGCGTCGTGGCCTACCCCGGGTCCGTCGCCCTGCTGGACCACCTGCGCGACCTCGGGGTGCCGCTGGCGGTCGTCTCGTCCTCGGCCAACGCCCCCGCTGTGCTCGCGGCGGCCGGGCTGGCCGACCGCTTCGGCACCGTCGTCAGTGGTGCGGTCGCGGCGGAGCTGGGCCTGCCCGGCAAGCCCGCACCCGACACCTTCGTGCACGCCGCCCGCGAGCTCGGAGCGGCCGTCGAGCGCTCGGTCGTCTTCGAGGACGCCGTCTCCGGGGTCCGCGCCGGCGCTGCCGGGGGTTTCGCGCTGGTGATCGGCGTCGACCGCGGTGCCGGCGCCGAGACCCTGAGCGAGGCGGGCGCCCACCTGGTCGTCGGCGACCTCGCCGAGCTGGTCCCCGGAGCCGACGCGTGAACCGCGACAGGCTGGGCGGCGGCCAGGACCCCATGGACCGGGGCCGCTTCCCGGTGCATCCCTGGCGCCTGGTCGAGCGCGGCCACCGCGCCGCGGATCTCGGGGTCACCGAGACGCTCTTCGCCGTGGCCAACGGCTACCTCGGCATGCGTGCCAACCCCGAGGAGGGCCGTGACGCGCACGCCCACGGCACCTTCGTCAACGGCTTCCACGAGACCTGGCCGATCCGGCACGCCGAGTCCGCCTTCGGCTTCGCCCAGACCGGGCAGACGATCGTCAACGTCCCCGACGCCAAGCTGATGAAGCTCTACGTCGACGACGAGCCGCTGATCCTGGGCACCGCCGACCTCGAGCGCTACGAGCGCTCGCTGGACTTCCGCGACGGCGTGCTGCGCCGCTCCCTGGTGTGGCGCACCCCGTCGGGCAAGCGGGTCAAGGTCGAGTCCACCCGGATGGTCTCGATGACCCAGCGCCACCTCGCGCTGCTGAGCCTGACGGTCACGATGCTCGAGGGCGACGCGCCGATCACGATCTCGTCGCAGCTGCTCAACCGCCAGGACGGCACCGACGAGTACCACGACCCGCGGGCGGCGATGGGTGAGGGCATCGACCCCCGCAAGGCCTCGGCGTTCGAGGACCGGGTGCTCGTGCCGCGGCTGCACTCGGCCCAGGACGAGCGGATGATGCTCGGCTACAGCTGTGCCAACTCGCGGATGACGATCGCAGTGGCTGCCGACCACCAGCTCACCACCACCGATCCCAGCGAGGTCGTGCGCCGTGCCGAGGCCGACCTGACCAAGATGGTCTTCCGCGTCGAGGCGACCGAGGGCCAGCCGGTGCGGCTGCAGAAGACCGTGGCCTACCACACCTCGCGCGGTGTCCCCGTGCGCGAGCTGGCCGACCGTTGCGAGCGCACCCTCGACCGGTCCCGACGTCACGGCCTGGACCACTACCTCGACGAGCAGCGCGACTGGTACGCCGACTTCTGGTCGGGCGCCGACGTCGAGGTCACCTCGCCGGACGCCGACGACGAGCAGATCGCGGTGCAGCAGGCGATCCGCTTCAACCTGTTCTCACTGGCCCAGGCCACCGCGCGCGCCGACCAGCAGGGCGTGCCCGCCAAGGGCGTGACGGGGTCCGGCTACGAGGGCCACTACTTCTGGGACAGCGAGATCTACGTCGCGCCGTTCCTGACCTACACCCAGCCGCACCTGGCCCGGAACCTGCTGCACTTCCGCAGCCGGATGCTGCCCGCCGCCCGGCACCGGGCCCGCGAGATGGCCCAGAACGGCGCCCTCTTCCCCTGGCGCACCATCAACGGCGAGGAGGCCTCGGCCTACTACGCCGCCGGCACCGCCCAGGTGCACATCGACGCCGACGTCGCGCACGCGCTGACCAAGTACGTCGCGGCGTCCGGCGACGTGGGCTTCCTGGTGCGCGACGGCATCGACATCCTCGTGGAGACCTCCCGGATGTGGGCCGACCTCGGGTTCTGGCGCAGCAACGGCACCCCGTCCTTCCACATCCACGGCGTGACCGGCCCCGACGAGTACACGACGGTGGTCAACAACAACCTGTTCACCAACGTGATGGCCCGCGACAACCTCGAGCAGGCGGTGGCCGCCGTCGACATGGTGCGCCGCGAGCATCCCGAGGACTTCACGCAGATCTGCGCCCGCCTCGATCTGCGCGACGACGAGGTCGAGGAGTGGGCCCGCTGCGCCGCCGGCATGCACATCCCCTTCGACGAGGGCCTGGGCATCCACCCGCAGGCCGACGCGTTCCTCGACCGGGAGGTGTGGGACCTCTCGCAGACCCCGGACCGGCTGCGCCCCCTGCTCCTGCACTACCACCCGCTGGTGATCTACCGCTTCCAGGTGCTCAAGCAGGCCGACGTGGTCCTGGCGCTCTTCCTGCAGGGCGACCGCTTCACCGCGGAGGAGAAGCGCGCCGACTTCGAGTACTACGACCCGATCACCACCGGCGACTCGACGCTCTCAGCGGTGGTCCAGTCGGTGGTGGCGGCCGAGGTGGGCTACGCCGACGCGGCCTGGAGCTACTTCTGCAACGCGCTCTACGTGGACCTGGCCAACCTGCACGGCAACACCGACGACGGACTGCACATCGCCTCCGCGGGCGGGGTGTGGGCGGCGCTGGTCAACGGCTTCGCGGGGATGCGCGACCACGGCGGCCGGCTGTCCTTCGACCCGCGCCTGCCCGACGCCTTCCCGGTGCTGCGCTGCTCGTTGCGCTGGCAGCAGCACCGCCTGCGCCTCGAGCTGACGGCGACCCGGCTGCTGGTCACCATGGTCGAGGGCACCGGTCCGGTGCACCTGAGCGTGCGCGGCACCGAGCACACGGTGAGCGCCGAGCGACCTCTCGAGATCGACCTCGACGCCCGCGGGACCCGGCTCCCGCACCCGCTCGACGAGCGGCCGCAGCTCGGCGGCACCCGTGCCGACGGCAGCCGGATCACCGCGGGGGTGCCGGCCCCCACGATCTGACCGGGCGTCCCTGTGCGCAGGGGGCGCCCGGCCCACCGGGGCGGCGGGCTCAGCGAGCCCGGTGGCCTCCCCCGGCCCCACCACCGAGCACTCCGGCGTCGAAGGCCTTCAGCACCGAGGCCCGGTCTCCGGCAGTGAGGTCGCCGTCCGAGACCGCTTCGTCCAGCCGGTCACCCAGCCCGGTACGCCGCTCCTCCGCGAGACCCTGCTGCAGCTCCTCGAAGGCCGAGGTGACCTCGGCTGCGGGAAGGCCGAGCTCTTCTGCGAGCGCGTCGATCATCTGGCCGCGCCGCTCCTCGCGCTCGCCGTCGGCCGGCGGCGTGGACCGGTCGGTCTGCGACGGCTCGAGCTGCTCGCGGACCGACGCGAGCGCGGACTTCAGCTCGGTCTCACTGACGCCGAGGGCCTCGGCGAGCTCCGGGCCATCGGGCCCATGACCGCGCCCCGGGCCGTGACCGCGATCGCGTCCGCCGCGCTCGGCGGAACCGGTGTCGGTGGCGGAGCTCGCGGCGGGCGTCGAGCTCTCGGACTGGGCTCCGTCCTCGGCCGCCGAAGCGATACCGAGTCCGCCCACGGCCAGACCTGCTCCGGCGATGCCGATGGCCACGCCGCGTCGGATGTTGGTGGATCTGTTCATGAGGACTCCTCGTCGGGATCGTGTCGTTCGTTCGGTCTCGACCATCCCCAGCGAACCTGTGTAGAGGCTGTGCTCGGCCTCCGAGTCCGATGTGTGTCTCGCGGGATCGATCCGGTTCCACCGGCGGACCTAGAACGAGGCGGCGCGCACGCAGACGACGTCGGGCAGGTCGGTCACGATGCTGCGCCAGGTCTCCCCCGCGTCGGCGGAGGCCCAGACGGAGCCGTTGCGGCCGCCGATGTAGAGGCCGGCCGAGGCGTGGTCGTCCGCACACATGGCGTCGCGCAGGACCCCGACGAAGAAGCCGTCGGGCAGGCCCTCCCCCAGCTCGGTCCAGCTCGCCCCGGCGTCGCGCGAGCACCACACGCGGGCCCGACCCTCGGGTGGGTAGCGTCCGCCGGCGCCGCCGAGCGGGAAGACGTAGAGGGTGTCGGGCTCGTGCGGGTGGACCACGACCGGGAAGCCGAAGTCGGCGGGCAGCCCGTCGGCGATGGACTCCCAGGTGCCGCCCTCGTCGTCGGAGCGGTAGACCCCGCCGTGGTTCTGGGCGAAGAGCCGCTCGGGGCGGGAGGGGTGGCGCGCGACCTTGTGCACGCACTGGCCGAACTCGGGGTACTGCTCGCCCTCGGGCAGGAACTCGGCGCGGATGCCCTGGTTGCGCGGGTGCCAGGAGGCGCCGTCGTCGGTGCTGCGGTAGACGCCGCCGGTCGACAGTGCCGTGAGCACCGACCCCGGGTCGTCGGGGTGCGGCAGCACGGTGTGGAACGCCTGGCCGCCGAACCCGGCGGACCACTGGGTTCGGTGCGGGTGGTCCCACAGCGCACGCTCCAGGGACCAGCTCTCCCCGTCGTCGCGCGAGCGGAAGACCGCGCCCGGCTCGGTGCCGGCCCACAGGACCCCCGCCTCGCTGCCGGCGCTGAGCTGCCAGATGCGCTCCACCGAGGCGTCGACGTCCTCGGGGAAGGCCAGCGGCTGCGCGCCCGCCCGCCACCCGGTCCCGAGGTCGTCGGAGGTGTGCACCTGGGTGCCGAACCAGCTCGACGACGCCCCCGCGACCAGCCGCGGCCGCCCGTCCTGGTCGCTGCTGCGGGGGTCGACGAGGCAGGAGTAGACCTCCTGCATGTCGAAGTGCGGCCCGGTGAAGGACCACTCCTCGCGCTGGTCGTCGGCCGTCCCGATCCAGAGCCCTTTGCGGGTGCCGACCATCAGCACCGTCCTGCTCGCCGCCCGATCCGTCATCTGCGTCCTCCGTCGATGTCCTCGTCGTCCATGGCCTACCCGTAGGTTGACCGCATGGCCGACGTGAACTCATCGTCTCGCCTCCCACTGGGGATGTCACCGGTGTGGCTGGTCCTCGTCGGCATCGCCTCGGTGCAGCTGGGCGCGAGCTTCGCCAAGTCGATCTTCGACGAGATCGCGCCCACCACGATGGTGTGGCTGCGCCTGGCCTCCAGCGTGCTGGTGCTCGCCCTGGTGGTGCGTCCCCGGGTCCGCGGTCGCAGCCGGCGTGACTGGGCGGTGGTCGTCGCGTTCGGGCTCAGCCTGGGACTGATGAACTGGGCCATCTACCAGTCCTTCGCGCGGATCCCGCTCGGCGTCGCGGTCACGATCGAGTTCATCGGCCCGCTCAGCCTCGCGGTCCTCGGCTCCCGGCGCGCACGAGACCTCGTGTGGGTCGCGCTGGCCGGGCTCGGCGTGGCGCTCCTGGGCTTCGACGGCGCCGACCTGACCTGGGCCGGGGTCGGCTTCGCGCTCCTGGCCGGCGGCGCGTGGGCGGCCTACATCCTGTTGAGCGCGGAGACCGGGCGGCACTGGGAGGGCGTCGACGGCCTGGTGCTGGCCAGCCTCGTGGCGGCCCTGCTGCTGATGCCCTTCGCGGTCGGGGTCGGCGGCACCGACCTGCTCGACCCGCGCATCCTGCTCATCGGCGCCGCCGTCGGCCTGCTGTCCTCGGTGATCCCCTACAGCTGCGAGCTGGTGGCGCTGCGCCGCCTGCGCCCGGCCGTCTTCGGCATCCTGATGAGCCTCGAGCCGGCCGCGGCCGCCCTGGCCGGGATCGTCGTGCTCGGCGAGCTGCTCGGAGCGGTGCAGTACGCCGCCGTCGCGTGCGTGGTGCTGGCGAGCATCGGCGCGACCCGCTCCCAGCGGCGGCCGGTCACCCTGATCGACTGACCTGGGTGTTCACGCACCTGTCACGCCGCGGGCTCCCCCGGGCAACGGAAGCGTCCTACTGTCGGGGGTTCCTCGACCTCCTGGAGCCCCCCTCGTGCTGATCGCTCGCCTCGTCCTGCCGGTCCTCGACCTCGCCGGCGCTGCCCGCCGTTGGCCGGTGGACTCGCAGCGCGGCGCCCAGCGCAACGCCATGGTGGCCTGCACCGCCACGACGCGGCGTCGGGTCGAGCGGCAGGAGGTCGAGGACTACCTCGAGCGTCTCGAGGCCCGGCGCGACTCCTTCGAGCAGGACCAGGCGCACCACCACTGATCCGCGGCCGCTGCGCCGGTGGGGCACAATCTGCGCATGCCGACCTCCGAGGCCCGCACCAGCACCTCGCCCTCGCTCGCGTTCCGTGACGTGCTCTCCGACGACGGCACCCGGCTGCGCGCCTGGACCAACGACCCCGACCAGACCATGAGCGGCCCGACAGTGGTGCTCTGCAACGGCCTGGGCACCAGCCCCTACGCCTGGCCCGCGCTGCTGCGTCCCGACTGCGGCGTGCGTGTCGTGTCCTGGTACCACCGCGGTGTCGGCGGCTCCGACCGGCCGCTGGACCGCAAGCACTGCGGCATCGCCGACATCGTCGACGACGGCCTCTCGGTCATGGACGCCTTCGGGATCGACCGGGCGGTGCTGATGGGCTGGTCGATGGGCGTGAACGCCATGTTCGAGCTGGCCCTGCACCACCCCGAGCGGGTCAGCGGCCTGTTCGCCGTCGCGGGCGTGCCGGGCGACACCTTCGCCACGATGCTGGCCCCGCTGCGCCTGCCCCGCCCGGTGGTCCGCACGCTCACCGTCACCCTCGCGCACGCCGCCAAGCACGCCGGGTCCGCGCTGACCCCGATCTCCACCCGCCTGCCCGTGGGCCGGCGCACCATCGCGGCGCTGAGCCACACCGGGTTCATGCTGCCGGTCAGCGAGCCCGACATGGCGGCGAGGGCGGTCCGCGAGTTCCTCACCACGCCACTGGACTGGTACTTCCACCTGGCGCTGCGCACCTCCCAGCACTCGCGGGTCTCGCTGCGCCGGATCCGGGTGCCCGCCGCCTTCGTCGCCGGCACCTGGGACGTCCTGGCCGGCGCCCGCGACATGGCCAGCGCCGCCGCCCGCCTGCCGGACGCCACCTTCCACGAGCTCCCGGGCAGCCACTTCCTGTCCCTGGAGCGTCCTGACGAGCTGCACGCCCTGCTGCTCGACTTCCTCGAGCGCGTCGGGTGAACCGGCGCCTGGTCGCCGTCCTCACCGGCTGCGCGCTCAGCGTGCCGCTGCTGTCCGGCTGCCTCGAGGAGGGCAACACGACCGACGTGCGGATGATCGAGACGACCCCGAGCGGTACGCCGCTGCCGACCACCCCGACGCCGTCCCCGGACCCGACGGGCTCCTCGCCGTCCCCCCAGGCTCCAACGTCCGACCCGCGGCTGCTCGACACCGTGGCGACCGGTCTCGAGGTCCCCTGGGGGCTGGACTTCATGCCCGACGGCGATGCCGTGGTGACCGAGCGCGACAGCGGCCGGGTGCTGCTGCTGCGGGGCGAGGAGCACCGTGTCGTCGAGGCCGGCACCGTCGACGAGGCCGCCCCCGAGGGCGAGGCGGGGCTGCTCGGCGTGGCGGTCTCCCCCGACTTCGAGGAGGACCGGCTGCTCTACCTCTACGTCAGCACCGCCGAGGACAACCGCGTGGTGCGGGCCCGGCTGCGCGGCACCCGGCTCGGCGAGACGGAGCCGGTGCTGACCGGCATCCCCAACGGGTTCATCCACGACGGGGGTCGTCTCGAGTTCGGCCCCGACGGCTTCCTCTACGTCTCCACCGGCGACGCGGGCGAGCCCTCGCGGGCGCCGGACCCCGACAGCCTCGGCGGGAAGATCCTGCGGATCACCGCCGGCGGCGACCCCGCGCCCGGCAACCCGGAGCCCGACAGCCCGGTCTTCTCGTCGGGGCACCGCAACGTGCAGGGCCTGGCCTTCGTCGCTGACCGGTTGTGGGCCTCGGAGTTCGGCTCCGACGAGGCCGACGAGCTCAACCTCGTCGAGGGCGGCGAGGACCACGGCTGGCCCGAGGTCGAGGGCACCGGCGGGACCGAGCAGGGCTACACCGATCCGCAGCTGACCTGGGAGACCGGCGAGGCCTCCCCGTCGGGGCTGGCGTTCGCAGCCGGTCACCTGTGGCTCGCGGCGCTCCAGGGCGAGCGGTTGTGGCGCGTCGAGGTCGACCGCGACGGGGCCACGGCCAGCGAGCCGACGGCGTACTTCGTCGGGGAGCACGGTCGGATGCGCACCGTGGCCGAGGCGCCCGACGGGTCGCTGTGGGTGACCACCAGCAACCGCGACGGCCGGGGCTCCCCTGACGCCGACGACGACCGGATCCTCAGGATCCGTCCCTGACCGGGACCGGGGCAGGGGCGCTCACCCGCCCGGTCACCGTGGCCCGGCGGGCCGCGCGGCGCAGGACGGCGAGGATCGAGGGCCCGAGCAGCACGATGGCGACGGTGTTCGTCACCGCGCGCAGCGTGTCCCAGCCCCCGGTCGAGGTCAGCAGCGTGTAGATCAGGAAGCGGTGCAGGTTCTCCAGCACCGGCGCCCCGGCGACGTAGGTCAGGTCCCCCTCGTGCCCGGGCACCGCGACACCGAGCAGGAACGGCCAGCCCGACAGGTTCATCAGGGCCCCGAAGAGGTACGCCGCGACGATGCCGTAGACCACCAGCAACGCGATCTCGGCGCGTCCGTGAACCCGACGGGGCAGCAGCCCGGCCCCCATGCCGACCCACGCCGCGACCAGCATTTGGTACGGCAGCCAGGGCCCCACCCCGGCGGTGACCAGGGCCGAGGCGAAGAGGCTGGTGCAGCCGAGCACGAAGCCGAACCCGGCACCGAAGACGCGGCCGCCGAGCACGAGCAGGAAGAAGACCAGCTCCACGCCGGCGATGCCCGGCGAGACGGCGCGGGCCAGCGCATTGACGGCGCTGAGCACACCCAGCACCGCGAGCACCCGGGCATCGAGGCCGCCCTCGCTGACCTCGGCCAGCACGACGGCCACGACCACGGGCAGCAGCGCCAGGAACAGGAACGGCGGGTCCACCCGGGTGCCCTCGGGCACCCGGAGCAGCAGCGGCCAGGCCAGCATCATCAGCCCGGCCAGCGAGGCCAGGGACAGCACGAGCGCCGAGCGGCGGCTCAGGGGGACGGCCCTGGTGCCGGCGCTCACACCGGCTCCAGGGCGGCGACGACCTCGTCGACGCGCAGCCACGGCGACCCCAGGATCTTGGTGACCTGCGGGGCGAAGGCGGGCGACTCGATCGCGACCCGGCGGGCCGGACCGGAGGAGACGACCTCGCCCTCGGCCAGCACCACGGCGTCGTCGGCGCCCAGGGCCACGAACTCGACGTCGTGGGTGGCCACGAGGACCGCGTGCCCGTCGGCGGCCAGCGCGCGCAGCACCCGGGACAGCTCACGCTTCGCGGCGTAGTCCAGACCCCGGGTCGGTTCGTCGAGGAGCACCACCGTCGGTCGCGCGGCGACGACCAGCGCGAGCGCGAGCGCCAGCCGCTGCCCCTCGGAGAGGTCGCGGGGGTGGCCCTCGTCGCCGATGCCCGGCACCAGCCGGTCCAGCAGCGCGCGACAGGCGCCCGGAGAGCCCTCGGGGTCCCCGGCGGCGAGCTCCTCGCCGACCGTCTCGAGGTAGAGCAGGTCCGCGGCGTTCTGGGGCAGCAGCCCGACCAGCGCCCGCCGGGCGGTCGCACCCAGCGCCGCGGGGTCGGTCCCGGCGACGGCGACGCTGCCGGCGTACCGCCGACCGGTGCCCTGCAGCGCCCACAGCAGGGACGACTTGCCTGACCCGTTGCGCCCCATCAGCGCGGTGACCCGCCCCGGCGGCAGGTGCAGGTCGACCTCGCGGACCGCGACGGTGGCGCCGTGGACGACGGTGACGCCGCGCGCGAGGAGCCCGGCGCCACGGGGCGCCTCGACCACCACCGCCTCCTCGGGTACGCCGTTCAGCCGGGGTCGCAGGTCGCGCGCGAGCCGGCGCGCCTCGCGGACGCTGAGCGGGAGCGGCGACCAGCCGGCGGCGCGCCCCAGCTCGACGATGGGCGGGGCCACCGGCGAGGTGCGCAGCAGCTCGGCGGGCTCCCCCACCAGCAGCCGGCCGTCCCCGGGCAGCAGGCACATGGTGTCGGCGAAGGGCACCACCCGCTCGAGCCGGTGCTCGGCCAGCAGCACCGAGACACCCAGGTCGTGCACGAGCCGGGTGAGGGTGGCCAGCACCTCCTCGGCAGCGGTCGGGTCGAGCGCGGAGGTCGGCTCGTCGAGCACGAGCAGGCGCGGGTGCATCGTCAGCACCGCGCCGATGGCGACCCGCTGCTGCTGCCCGCCCGACAGGCTGCGCAGGTCGCGGGCGCGCAGGTCGGCGATGCCGAGCAGGTCGAGGGTCTCCTCGACGCGGCGGCGCATCGTCGCGGCGGGCAGGCCCAGCTGCTCCATGCCGTAGGCGAGCTCCTCCTCGACGGTGTCGGTGACGAACCCGCGGGCCGGGTCCTGCCCGACGTAGCCGATGGCGTGGGCGCGCTCGCGGGGCGGGGTGCGCACGATGCTGGCGCCGTCGAGCAGCACGTCACCGTCCAGCGTGCCGCCGGAGAAGCGGGGCACCAGGCCGGTCACGACCCCCAGGAGCGTGGACTTGCCGACCCCGGTGGGGCCGGAGACGAGCACCAGCTCGCCCTCCCCGACCGCCAGGTCGACCCGGTCGAGGACCGGCGCCTGCTCGGGGTCGTAGGCGAAGCTGATGCCCCGCAGCTCGATCATGCGGCCACCGCCGGAGCAGGGACCTGGGCAGTCGGGGCGGTCGGGGCGGCGGGCGCGGCCAGGCCACCGGCGAGCGCCAGTGCGGCCCCGAGGAGCACAGCCAGGCTGACGGTCGGGACCGCGTCGAGCGGCGGGTGGGCGATGTCGAGCTGGGCGCGTCCGACCCACAGGCCAGCGGCCCCGGCCCCGACGCCGGCCACGGCGACGACGACCTCGGGCCAGCGCCACCGGTCCGGGCGGTAGCGGGTGCGCTCGACCCGGCGACCGGCGCTCGCCAGGCCGGCGAAGGCCAGCAGGACGCCGAGGGCGAGCATCGGCAGGGCCAGCACCCGCGGCGCGGTGCTGTCGAGGACGGCGTAGGTGCCCACGCAGACCCCGATCAGCCCGCTGACCATCAGGGTCCCGGTGAGCAGGCGGGCGCTGCGGGACTGCTCCGGGCTGCGCCCGTAGCCGCGGGCGTCCATCCCGGCCGCCATCGCCAGCGAGCGGTCGAGGGCGTCCTCCAGGACCGGAACCAGCGACCGTCTCACGAGCCCCGTGCGGCTGCTGGCCCCTGCGCGCAGGCCCTGCGCGGCTCGGACCCGGCGCACCGAGTCGGCGAGCTGGGGCAGCACGGTCACCGCGACCACGAGGGCGGTGCCGATCTCGTAGAGCGCCGGCGGCACCGAGCGCAGCAGCCGCTTGGGGTTGGCCAGGGAGTTGGCGGCACCGATGCAGATCACGATGGTGGCCAGCCGCATCCCGTCGTAGAGACCGGCGAGCAGGGCCTGCGAGCTGAGCGGCCCGAGCAGCACGATGCCGGCCGCGAGGTCGGGCAGCGGGATCTCGGGCAGGTCCAGCAGCACCGGGCCGGCGGCGTACCCGCCTCCGAGCAGGATGCGGAACAGCACCCGGATCACCACGATCGCCAGGCCCAGCCACAGGTAGAGGCGGAACGAGCCCGCCCACGGCTGGTCGGAGCGGCGGGCCGCCACGACCAGCGCCGCGGTGCCGACGAGCAGGAGCAGGCTCAGCGGGTTGCTGGTCGCCGAGGCGGCGGCGGCCAGCCCGATCGCCCAGACCCACCAGGCGACGGGGTGCAGGTCGCGGGGCAGCCTGGCGTTGCCGCCGCTCATGGGGCGCCCGCCCCGCCCGCGGGGGCGACGTCGCCCTCCTCGTCGTCCCAGACCATGGCGACGGACCCACCGACGGGGACCTCGAGCTGGTCCACGCCGAGCGTCGAGTACGTCCACCCGGTCGCGTCGTCGGCCCACCACACGCCCCAGTAGGCGTCGGCGGGAGCCGCGGTCACGCACGGGTCGTCGGCCGGGACGCCGTCGACGCGGCACACGAAGCCCGGCACGGTGCGCGCGGTGGTGAGCTCGACGCCGGCCTCGAGCAGCAGCTCGCTCGCCACGGCCGCGTCGCTGGCGACGCAGCTGGACAGGTCGGGTCGATCGGGACCGCCGAGGTCGCGGTACTCGACCACCACCGCGATCTCGGTGTCGGGGTCGCAGCCCGGCAGTGCCGTGGCGCCCGCCTCGCAGCGGGTCGGTCGCAGGTGCTCCAGGGCGGGTGCCGCCTGCGCGGTCGCCCGTCGCCACTGGTCGCGCTCGCGGGTGGTGATGCGGCCCGAGGCGGGCAGGGCGTCCAGAGCGGGCGGCGCGTAGGCGACGGCGCCCGCCTCGGGCTCCCCTGCCGGCACCTGGAGGTCGCCCAGCGACTGGGCGGCCTGCTGCGCCGGGTCGCAGGAGCCGAGCCTGCCGAACACCCAGCCGGCGAGCCCGGTCGCGTTGGCACTGCCCGGCAGGCTGCCGTCGGCCCGCTGCTGCTCGAGCAGCCACGACTGCGCGCCGTCCACGGCGTCGAGCACCTCGTCCGTGGGGTCCCGGATCTCCAGGAGCGCCAGCACCACGAGCGCGGTCGCGTCGACCTCCGGGGTGGCTGCGTCCGCGGCGCAGGACTGGTCCCGCGCGGTCTTGTCCTCGGTGAGCAGGAGCCGGAACCCGCCGCCCTCGCACTGCTGCTCGAGCAGGTACGCCGTCACCGGCGCGGCCAGCGGCGACCCGGCCTCGGTGAGGGCGTGCGCGCCGAAGGCCTGGCCGATGGTGTTGGCGAAGTCGCCCGCCGCGGAGCGGTCCTCGAAGCGACCGGCCGAGACGGGCCGGGTGCTCACGAGGCCCTCGAGCCGCTCGAGCAGGTCCACCCCGCCGAACGAGCCCGGGTCGGCGCCGGTACGGGTCGCGAACGAGGCCAGCTTGGCCACGGAGCCCGAGTAGAGGTCCTTCGTGCCGCCGCGGGTGTAGGCGTCGACCTCGCCCGCGAGCGCGTCGCTGATCTCCTCGACGGTGGCGTCGTGGCCGCCCTGGGCGTGCAGCGCCAGGGCCACGTCGATGCTCAGTCCGTGGTCGTCGATGTCGTACTGGTCGTTGTGCACCAGCCCGTCGGTGAGCTGGGCGGTCAACCAGTCGGCGGCCAGGCCGGGCTCGACGGCCTCCGGGGCGCTCGTCGGCGGGCCCTGGGACTCGTCGGGGTCGTCGGTGCCGCTCGGCCACAGCAGCACCGCTGCGACCACCACGGTCGCGGCCGCGACGAGGGCGGCGAGACGGGTCCTCCAGCTCTGCACGGGGGTCCTCTCCGCTGCACGCGGCGGCGACCCTGGGGAGCGGGGACGTCACCGCTGTGGCCTCGACAGCGTGTGATCGGTACGCCCACGTGGGTGCTCCGGCTCACCGCCTCGAGGCGGCCTACGGTTGCGGGTCAGCGCCGGACTTCGACCGGCTTCCCCCAGCGTGCGCGGTGGGTGGTTGGTCCCAGGAGCATACCGCCGCCGGCACCCGACGGCGGCATGCGTCCCTCAGGGCCGGCGGCGACGGCGTACGACGGCCACGCCGGCCAGGGCGAGCCCCAGCACGCCCAGCAGCGCCGGTGCGACCCAGGTCGGCAGGCCGGCATCGTCGGTCGGTGCCGCGGCCGGCTCGCTGCCGGTCAGGTCGTCGTCTACGGAGGAGGCGGTCGATCCCGCGGTCGGCGTCGGGGACGGGGCCCGCTCCGACTTCTCGGACCTGCCCTTGTCGGCCTGGCCCTTGCCGGCCTTCCCCTTCCTGCTCCCGTCCTTCTCCCCCGCGCTGCCCGACGAGGTGGACCCGCTGGTGCCGGTCTCGTCCTCCTCCTCCACGGCGCCCGTGGACGCCGCCGGGGCGCTCGGGGCCGGGCCGGTCGCGCCGGTCGGTGCCGGGGCGCTCGTCGTCGGCTCCGGGGAGGGTGCCGGTGCCGGCTTCGGCTTGGTCGGCGGCGGCGTACCGGGTGCGACCTGACCCTCCTGGTCGTCCCAGGCGAACGCGACCGAGCCGCCCTCGGGGATCTTCAGCTGGTCGACGCCCAGGCTCGCGTAGCTCCAGCTGCCCGAGGAGCCGTCCGACCACCACAACGACCAGTAGGCGTCGGCGGGCGAGGCGTTGACGCAGGGGTCGTCGGCCGGGACGGCCTCGACCCGGCAGACGAAGCCGGGCTGGTTGCGGGCCCGGGTCAGGTCGACCCCGGCCGCGCTGAGGACGGTGGCCGCGCTGCTGCCGCCCCTGTCGGTCACGCAGCCGGTGCGGTCGGCGCCGCCGAGGCTGTTGAAGTCGACGACCACCGAGATGCCCCCGGCGCCGGAGCACGTCGCCGCCTCGGCGCCCGACGCGCCGACCACCAGCGGCACCGCACCCGCCCCGGCCACGACGAGCGCGGCCGCGGCGGTGCGCAGCACCGGCATCAGGCCTTGCACTGCTTCTTGCGCAGGTTGTCCAGCGCGGGCGCTGCCTGGGCGGTGGCGCGGCGGAACTGGTCGCGGGTCGTGACCTCGATGCCGTCCTTCCTGCCGGTCAGGAGGGCCTTGCGGTCGTAGGCGATGACGCCCTTGTCCGCCGACAGCGCCTTGTCCTTACTCCCCGCCTGCTGCTTCTGCACCCAGCGGGCCGCCTTCTGGGCCTTGCCGCAGCGTCCGGTCTCGCCGAGCGCCCAGCCGGCGAGGCCGGTGCTGTTCGCGTTGCTGCCGGCGTAGCCGTCGTCGAAGCTGCCGCCCTTGCGCTGCTGGGCGGCTAGCCACGCCGAGCCCCGCTCCACGGCGTCCTGCACCTGCGCCGAGGGGTTCTCGAGCGCGTCGAGGCTGATCAGCACGAGTGCCGTGACGTCGGCGCCCTGGTCGGGCTTGCCGGCGTCACGCGGGTCGCCGTCGCAGGTCTGGTCGACCGAGTCCTTGCGGGAGAACCCGAGCCGGAAGTAGCCGGCCTCGCACTGCTGGTCCAGCAGGAACGACGTCACCGGGGCGGCCGCGTCGGAGCCCACCGCGTCCAGCGCCTGGGCCGCGAAGGCCTGGCCGATGGTGTTGGCGTAGTCGTCGGAGGTGGTGACGTCCTGGAGGCGACCCGTGGTCGGGGCCTCGGTGGAGACCAGGCCCTCCAGCCGCTCGACGAGGTCGACGCCGCCGAAGGAGGCGGGGTCACCGTCCGTCCGGGCCACGAACGAGGTCAGCTTGGCGGTGGCGCCGGCGTACACGTCGCCCGAGCCCCAGTCGACACCGGTGGTGTAGCTGTCGACCCCGCCGGCGAGCGCGTCGCGGATCGCGGTGACCGTGCCGCCCCGACGCTCCTGGGCGTGCAGGGCCAGCCCGACGTCGACGCTCAGGCCGTAGTCGGTGAAGTCGTACTGGTCGTTGTGGACCAGGCCGTCGGTGAGCTGGCCCGAGAGCCAGCGCGAGGCCTGCTTCTGGTCCCGGACCGGGCCGGCGACGGCCGGCGTGGTGGTGGCGACGAGCGCCAGGGCGGCGGTGGTGGCGACGAGCGCCACCCCACGGGTGAGTCGGAGCGACATGAGGGTGCCTTTCCGCTGCGCAGGCAGCGGCGGCGACCCCGCACGCGGCGAGGACGTCACCGCTGCGGTCCTCGACAGCGTGTGATCGGTACGCGACACGTGGGTGCTCCGGCTCACCGCTCGAAGGCGGTCTACGGTTGCGGGTCAGCGCCGGGCTTCGACCGGCTTCCCCCTGCGTGGGCGTGCGTATGGAGTTGGTGTGCGGAGCGTACCGCCGCCGGTGACCGGCGGCGGCACGGGTGCCTCAGGCCAGCTTCTCGACGATGAGCTCGCGCACGCGGCCGGCATCGGCCTGGCCGCGCATCTCCTTCATCACCGCGCCGATGAGGGCGCCCGCCGCGGCGACCTTGCCGTCGCGGATCTTCTGGGCGACGTCGGGGTTGGCGGCGATCGCGTTGTCGACCGCCGCGCCCAGCGCACCCTCGTCGGAGACGATCGCGAGCCCGCGGGCGGCCACCACCTCGTCGGGGCTGCCCTCCCCCGCCAGCAGGCCGTCGAAGACCTGCCGCGCCAGCTTGTCGTTGAGCGAGCCCTCGTCGACCAGGGCCTGCACGCGGGCCACGTCGAGCGGGGAGACGCCGAGATCGGTGATGTCGGCGCCGGAGTCGTTGGCGCGGCGCGCCATCTCCCCCAGCCACCACTTGCGGGCGGCCTGCGGCGTGCACCCGGCCGCGACGGTCTCCTCCACGAGGCCGAACGCACCGGCTCCGACGGTGTCGCGCATCTCGAGGTCGGTGAAGCCCCACGCGGTCTGCAGCCGGGCCCGCTTCTGGGTCGGGTTCTCGGGCAGGGTGGCGCGCAGCTCCTCGACCCACTCGCGCGAGGGAGCCACGGGGACCAGGTCGGGCTCCGGGAAGTAGCGGTAGTCGTCGGCGTCGGACTTCTCGCGGCCGCTGGTGGTGACCCCGGTGTCCTCGTGCCAGTGCCGGGTCTCCTGCAGGATCGACCCGCCGGCCTGCAGGATGCCCGCGTGGCGCTGCATCTCGTAGCGCACCGCGCGCTCCACGGAGCGGAACGAGTTGACGTTCTTGGTCTCGGTGCGGGTGCCGAGCACCTCGCTGCCCTTCGGGGCGAGCGAGAGGTTCACGTCGGCGCGCAGGTTGCCCTGGTCCATCCGGGCCTCGGAGACGCCGAGGGCCACGATGAGCTCGCGCAGCTGCTGGACGTAGGCGCGGGCCACGGCCGGCGCCTTCTCCCCCATGCCGGTGATCGGCTTGGTGACGATCTCGATCAGGGGGATGCCGGCGCGGTTGTAGTCGACCAGCGAGTAGTCCGCGCCGTGGATGCGACCCGTCGAGCCGCCCACGTGCAGCGACTTGCCGGTGTCCTCCTCCATGTGGGCGCGCTCGATCTCGACGCGGAAGGTCTCCCCGTCGACCTCGACGTCCATCCAGCCCTCGAACGCGATCGGCTCGTCGTACTGGCTGGTCTGGAAGTTCTTCGGCATGTCGGGGTAGAAGTAGTTCTTGCGCGCGAAGCGGCACCACTCGGCGATCTCGCAGTGCAGCGCCAGTCCGATGCGCATCGCCGACTCGACGGCGACCCGGTTCACCGCCGGCATCGCTCCGGGCAGGCCCAGGCAGGTCGGGCAGACCTGCGTGTTCGGCTCCGCACCGAACTCGGTCGGGCAGCCGCAGAACATCTTCGTGGCGGTGTTCAGCTCGACGTGCACCTCGAGCCCCAGGGCGGGGTCGAACGCGGCGAGCACGTCGTCGAGCGGCACGAGCTTCTCGGCGGCACTCATCGGGCTGCTCCTTCCAGGGTGGGGGCCTTGTCGAGCAGCGGACCGCCCCAGATCGCTTCCAGCGCGGCCTCGAGGGCCGCACCGACGCGGTAGAGCCGGTCATCGGCCAGCGCCGGGGCCAGCACCTGGAAGCCGGTCGGGAGACCGTCCTCCTCGGCGAGGCCGCTGGGCACCGAGATGCCCGGGACGCCCGCCAGGTTGGCGGGGATGGTCGCGAGGTCGTTGAGGTACATCGCCAACGGGTCGTCGAGCTTCTCGCCGAGCTTGAAGGCCGTGGTGGGCGAGGTCGGGCTGACCAGCACGTCGACCTGCTCGAAGGCAGCGGCGAAGTCCTGCGAGATCAGGGTGCGCACCCGCTGGGCGGTGCCGTAGTAGGCGTCGTAGTAGCCGCTGGAGAGTGCGTAGGTGCCCAGGATGATGCGGCGCTTGACCTCGTCGCCGAACCCGGCGTCGCGGGTCGCGCGCATGACCTCCTCGGCCGACGGCGACTCCACGCCCTCGGGCAGCACCCGCAGGCCGTAGCGCATCGCGTCGAACTTGGCGAGGTTGGAGGACGCCTCGCACGGCATCACCAGGTAGTAGGTGGCCAGCGCGTGCACGAAGTTCGGGCACGACACCTCGACGACCTCGGCGCCGGCGGCGACCAGCAGGTCGACCGACTCGTTGAAGCGGGCGAGCACCCCGGACTGGTAGCCCTCACCGGACAGCTCGGTGATGACGCCGACCTTGAGGCCGGACAGGTCCCCCGTCGCGCCCTGGCGGGCGGCCTCGACCAGCGGCGGCAGCGGCTGGTCGACGGAGGTGGAGTCGAGCGGGTCGTGCCCGCCGATGATCTCGTGCAGCAGCGCGGCGTCGAGCACGGTGCGGGTGACCGGACCGACCTGATCCAGCGAGTTGGCCATCGCGACCAGCCCGTAGCGGGAGACGCCGCCGTACGTCGGCTTCACGCCCACGGTGCCGGTGACGGCGCCGGGCTGGCGGATCGAGCCGCCGGTGTCGGTGCCGAGCGCCAGCGGCGCCTGGAACGAGGCGACCGCGGCCGCGGAGCCGCCGCCGGAGCCGCCGGGGATCCGCTCGAGGTCCCACGGGTTGTGCGTGGGGCCGTAGGCGGAGTGCTCGGTGGAGGAGCCCATCGCGAACTCGTCCATGTTGGTCTTGCCCAGGATCGGCAGACCGGCCGCCTTCAGGCGCGCCACGACCGTGGCGTCGTACGGCGGGATCCAGCCCTCGAGGATCTTCGAGCCGCAGGTGGTCGGCAGCCCGGTGGTGGTCAGCACGTCCTTGACCGCGATCGGGACCCCGTCGAGCGCGGAGGCGGGGGTGCCGGCGGCACGGCGGGCGTCGGACTCGGCGGCCGCGGCCAGCGCGCCCTCGGCGTCGACGTGGAGGTAGGCGTGCACGGCGCCGTCGACGAGCTCGGTCGCGGCCAGGGCGGCGCGGGTGAGCTCGACCGAGGTCGTCTCCCCGGCGGCCAGGGCGCGGGCCATCTCGTCGGCGCTGGCCCGGGTCAGGTCGATGCTCACTGCTCGTCCCCCAGGATCCGCGGCACCATGAAGCGCTGCTGCTCGGAGGCCGGGGCGGCGGCGAGCGCCTCCTCGGCGCTCAGGCCGGGCCTGACGACGTCCTCGCGGAACACGTTCGTCAGCGGCAGCGGGTGCGACGTCGGCGGCACGTCAGTGCCGGCCACGTCGCGGATCGATGCGACCGACTCGAGAATGACCGACAGCTGGGGTGCCAGGTGGTCGAGCTCGTGGTCGGACAGGTCGATCCGGGCCAGGGTCGCGAGGTGGGCGACCTCGTCTCGGGAGATCTCGGGCATGGGGCCATCCTAGGAGGCAGGCTGCCGGTCACCCGACCGGGTGGCTCTGCTGGGAAAGCACCACCGTGCGGGCTTCTTCCTTACGATGGCCCCGGTACCAGCCGGTGCCGACACCCCCAGGAGGCCCCGTGACGGCGATGACGCGTGAGCGCCCTGCCCGTCTGCTGGCCGACTCCCGCTCCGCCGAGCCCCGCGCCCGCCTCGCCCAGGCCGTCAGCCGCGCCGAGTTCCTGCTGCGGCTCTCCCGCACCGTCTCCGCGGTGCAGAACCCGGACCGCGGGCTCGCGGCCCTCGTCGACCTGCTGCTCGACGAGGTCGTCGACGTGGCCCAGGTGGTGGTCCGCTCCGGACCGCACCACCTCGTGTGCAGCGGGACCCACCGTGCCGAGCCGGTCTCTGCGCGACGCCCGTTGGCCGACCCGCTGCCCGAGGACCTGGGGGCCACGTTGGACACCGGTCTCTCGACGGAGGTCGTGCTGCCGCGCTCCGGCCCGACCCGGCTCGCGGCCCTGCGGTCCCTCCTGGTCGACGAGGACCTCGTCGCGCAGGTGGCCGCCAGCGAGGTCGAGCTGCTGGCGGTGCTGCCGCTCACGGCCCGCGGGCGCACCCTGGGAGCGCTGGTCGTCGGCCGCGACCGCGGCGGTGACTTCTCCGGCTCCCACGCCTTCCTCGGGGACCTGACCGACCGCGTCGCCGTCGGGCTCGACGCGACCCTGCTCGTGGCCGAGAGCCGCTACGTCGCCGACGTGCTGCGCCGCTCCCTGAAGCCGGCCCGCCTGCCCGAGGTCCCCGGCCTGCAGATCCACAGCCACGTCCGCGTCGCCCACGAGGCACAGGCCGTGGGCGGCGACTTCCTCGACGTCCTGCGCGTCCCCGGGGAGCCCGACGACCTCCTGGTGCTGTGCGGCGACGTCACCGGCAAGGGTGTGGAGGCCGCCGTGCACGCCAAGCGCATCCGCAACGCCGTGCGCACCGCGTCGCTGGTGCACCAGGACCCCGGCAGCATCCTGGCGCTCACCAACCGGGTGCTGGTGACCGAGGCCGACCAGGACGAGGTCTTCAGCGAGCGGCTGGCCACCGCGGTGTGCGGCCGCCTGCAGCGCCACGGCGACGACCTCGACGTGGTGCTGGCCGGCGCCGGGCACCCCGACTCCCTCGTGCTGCGTGCCACCGGCGGGGTCGAGGCCATCGCTGGTGAGGGCGTGGCCCTCGGGCTCATCGCCGACGCGGACTTCCCCGCTGCGACCACCACGCTGCACCGCGGCGACAGCCTGGTCCTCTACACCGACGGGGTCACCGAGGCGCGCGGGGTCACCGACTTCTTCGGCCAGGACCGGCTCGAGTCCGTCCTCGCCGCTGTGGCGGGCATGTCCGCCGCCGCCGTCGTCGAGGCCGTGGCCCTCGCCGTCTCGGACCACCTCGGGGAGCGCGCCCACGACGACATCGCCCTGCTCGTGCTGCACAACGACGGCGCGGAGCCTGCGTGACCCCGGTCCGGGCCGAGGTCGAGCCCGCCGACCGCGAGGACTACTGGCGCGCGGTGTCCGACGCCGACACCGCCGCCGCGCACGCCGTGGCGCAACGGGTGCTCGACCGCGGCACCAGCGTCGAGGACCTCCTCGAGCACGTCGTCGTCGACGCCCAGCGCCGGGTCGGTGAGCTGTGGGCCTCCCACCGGTGGAGCGTGGCGCGCGAGCACGCCGCGACCGCGGTCTCGGAGGCGGTCGTGCACCGGGTCGCCGACGGGTTGCCCGCCGGGGCCGGACCGCTGCTGCTCGTGGCCTGCGTGGAGCGGGAGTGGCACGCGATGCCCGCCCTGGTGCTCACCACCGTGCTGAGGGCGCGAGGGCTGGGCGCCGAGTACTCCGGCGCCGCCACCTCCCGCGACGACCTGGTCTCCGCCATCCTCGACCGCGGGCCTCGCGCGGTGCTGCTCAGCGCGTCGCTCTCGTCCTCCCTGTCCCGGCTGCGGCGCCAGGTGGAGGCGGTGCGGGGCACCGGCACCCCCGTGGTGGTCGGTGGGCGGGCCTTCGACAGCGGCGGGGTCCGGGCGCGCCGGCTCGGCGCGACGGCGTACGCCGCCTCCCCCGCCGAGGCGCTGGCGCTGCTGCCGACGCTGCCGCGCCACGTCGACGCCGCCCCTCCCCTGGGCCACCGGGGCGCGACCGAGGCGCGGACCGTGCAGGCGCGGGCCGACGCCATCGCGCGCGACGTGCTGGCCGCCCTCGACCTCGGCAGCCTGGCGCTGTCCCCCGACGACTGGCGGGTCGTGCTGGCCACGCACACCCCCCACGTCGTGGACTCCCTCGTCGGAGCGCTGCTGTGCGACGACGTCTCGGTGCTCTCCGAGACCCGAGCCTGGTTGCGCGACGTCCTGACCGGTCGCGGCGGCGACCCCGCCAGCGTCGACCAGGTGTGGGATGCGTTGGCCCACCAGCTGCGAGACTTCCCCGTCGCGCTGTCCATGCTCGAAGCCTGATCGCACCGCGGCGCAACCGAATCGGGGCTCGCCGCATCTCTTCGGGTGTGAGCTTCCGGGAGATCCCATGACACGCCCCCCGACCGACGCGCAGTTCAGCGAGATGGTGCACGCCAGCTGGCCAGCGCTCTACCGCACCGCCTACCTCCTCCTCGGCGACGCCGCCGAGGCCGAGGACCTGGTGCAGACAGCCCTGACCAAGACCTACGCGACCTGGTCGAAGGTGCGTTCCGTCGACGCGGCGCCCGGCTACGCGCGCACCGTCCTGGTCAACACCGCGGCCTCGTGGTTCCGCAAGAGGTCCTGGCGCAACGAGCGGCCCACCGAGGTGCTGCCCGAGGCGGGGACGCACACCGACGAGGCACTGCGCCCGACCCTGCTCGACGCCCTCACCCGGCTCGCCCCGCGCCAGCGGGCGGTGGTGGTGCTGCGCTACTACGAGGACATGAGCGTGGCCCAGACCGCTGCTGCTCTCGACATCAACGAGGGCACCGTCAAGAGCCAGACCTCGCACGCCCTGGAGCGCCTGCGCGCGCTCCTGGGCGAGGACCTCCTCACGACCACCACCACGACCACCGGAGGAACCCATGACTGACCCTCTCGCCACCCTGCTGCAGCGCGAGGCGGCCGACCTCGACGTGCCCACGGCACCGGCGGCCTCGATCCTCGTGGCGGGGCGTCGCGCCCGGCGTCGCCGCCAGGGCGCGACCGTGGCCGGATCGGGCCTCTTCGCCCTGGTCGCGGTCGCGGGCGTCGCGCTGGGCCTCGCCGCCCTGGGCGGCGACGACCCGGCCGGCCGGCAGCGGGGCGTGGACCCCGCCACCGCGGCGTACCTCGACCACGGCGTGTTCGCGACCGGTTCGACGATCCACCTCGGCGACGGCTCCACTGCCGAGGTGGCGGAGAAGGTCAAGGTGCTCTACTACACCTCGGCCGGTCCGTTGGTGCGCACCGGCCTGGTGAGCCACACCGACGACGACGGCCCGTCCCACTACACGCTGGTGCGTCCCGACGCGACGCAGTCGACCCTCGACCTCGACCTCGGCGACCGGATCCCCGCCACCGATCCGACGCAGCCGCTGCTGGCCTTCGCCGAGGCCGCCGGCGGGCCGCGGAGCTGGCAGGTCGTGGTGCTCGACGTGACCACGGGGCAGGAGCGGGCCCGGGTCGACGTCGAGGGCAGCCTGTCCGGCGGGTGGGAGGCCCCGCCGGTCGCGCTCGACGGGGACCTGGTCTACGTCAGCTTCGACGACGGAGCCACGACCGCGGTGGACTGGCGCCAGGGCGAGGTCGTGCCCTACTCCGGCGACGGCCCCGCCGTGGGCGGGCGCGTCGTCGAGACCGTCGACGACCAGGCACGGGTCGTGGACCTGGCCACCGGCGCGGTGCTCTACTCCGTGAGCACCGAGCGCTACCCCTACATCGACCTCTCCCCCGACGGCGAGCTCGCCAAGGTCGTCTTCCAGGACGAGCAGGAGGACGAGGGCTTCCTCGTCGTCGACCTCGACAGCGGCCGGACCACGACCATCACCGAGGCCCCGTGGGACTTCGGTTGGACCGCCGGCGGACACCTCTTCTCCGTCGACACCGAGGCGGGGACCACCACCACCTGCGCACCCGTGTCGGGCACGTGCGACGAGCAGGACGTGGCCGGGTCGGTGCAGGGGCCGCTGAAGCTGGCAGGGCTGTCCTACGAGTCCTGAGCGGGCCCCTGCTCCAGCAGCGCCTTGAAGCCGTCCTCGTCGAGGACCGGCACGCCGAGCTGCTCGGCCTTCTCGGCCTTGGAGCCGGCGTTGTCGCCGACCACGACGTAGTCGGTCTTCTTCGACACCGATCCCGCCGCCTTGCCGCCGCGGGCCAGGATCGCCTCCTTGGCGGAGTCGCGACTGAAGTCGACCAGGGAGCCGGTGACCACGATCGTGAGCCCCTCCAGGGTGCGCGGCACCGACTCGTCGCGCTCGTCCTGCATGGTGACCCCGGCCGCGTCCCACCGCTCGACGATCCTGCGGTGCCACTCGACGCCGAACCACTCGATGACGGCCTCGGCGATCGTGGGGCCGACCCCCTCCGCCGCCGCCAGCTGCTCCTCGGCGGCCTCGCGGATCCGCGCCATCGAGCCGAACTCCTGGGCCAGGGCGCGCGCCGCGGTCGGGCCGACGTGGCGGATCGACAACGCCACGAGCACCCGCCACAGCGGCACCTGCTTGGCCTGCTGCAGGTGGTCGAGCAGCCGCTGCCCGTTGGCTGAGAGCACCCGGCCGTCGGTCGCGGTGTCGGCCTCGGTCCTCTTGGCGGCGCGGGTGAACAGCTCGGTGCGCAGCAGGTCGTCGACGGTGAGGTCGAAGACGTCGCCCTCGTTGGTGATCACGCCGGCGTCGAGCAGCGCCGAGGCGGCCTCGTAGCCGAGTCCCTCGATGTCGAAGGCACCGCGACCCGCGACGTGGAAGACCCGCTCCCGCACCTGGGCGGGGCACTGCTCGTGGTTCGGGCAGCGCAGGTCCTTGTCGCCCTCCTTCTGCTCGGCCAGCTCTGTGCCGCAGGCGGGGCAGTGGGTGGGCATCACCCACGGCTCCAGGCCCTCGGGGCGCAGCGCCAGCACCGGCCCCAGGATCTCCGGGATCACGTCCCCCGCCTTGCGCAGGATCACCGTGTCGCCGGGGCGCACGTCCTTGCGGCGCACCTCGTGGGCGTTGTGCAGGGTGGCGTTCTCGACCGTCGAGCCGGCCACCCGGGTCGGCACCATGACGCCGTACGGCGTGACGCGGCCGGTGCGGCCCACGTTGACCCGGATGTCGAGCAGCTCGGTGTTGACCTCCTCGGGCGGGTACTTGAACGCGATCGCCCAGCGGGGCGCCCGGCTCGTGGAGCCGAGACGACGCTGGAGGCTGACGTCGTCGACCTTGACCACGACGCCGTCGATCTCGTGCTCCACGTCGTGGCGGTGCTCGCCGTGGTGGGCGACCAGCGCCTCGACCTCGCCCAGCGTGGCCAGCACCGTGGCCCGGGTGCTGGTGGGCAGGCCCCAGGCTCCCAGGGCGTCGTACGCCTGGGACTGGGAGCGGGGCTCGAAGCCGCGCCGGGCCCCGATGCCGTGGCAGACCATGCCCAGCGCGCGGGTCGCGGTGACCCGGGGGTCCTTTTGGCGCAGCGAGCCGGCGGCGGCGTTGCGGGGGTTGGCGAAGACCGGCTTGCCGGCCTCGGTCATCGCCTCGTTGAGACGCTCGAACGCGGCCACCGGCAGGAAGACCTCGCCGCGCACCTCGACGAGCTCGGGCACCGGGAACTGCTCGGTGCCGGTGAGCCGGTGCGGGATCGTGTCGATCGTCTTGACGTTGGGCGTGACGTCCTCGCCGGTGCGACCGTCGCCGCGGGTCAGGGCCCGCACCAGGCGCCCGTCCTCGTAGAGCAGGTTGATCGCGAGCCCGTCGACCTTCAGCTCGCACAGCAGCGCCGGGTCGTCCACGCCATCGCGGCGCAGCCGCTCGTGCCAGGCCTGCAGCTCCTCGAAGGAGAAGGCGTTGTCGAGGCTCTCCATCCGCTCCAGGTGGTCGACGGCCGTGAACTGCGTCGAGACCGCTCCCCCGACCTTCTGCGTCGGCGAGTCCGGGGTGCGCAGCTCGGGGTGGGCCTCCTCCAGCTCCTCCAGCCGGCGCACCCGGGCGTCGAAGTCGGCGTCGTCCACGGTGGGGCTGTCCAGCACGTAGTAGCGCCAGCGCGCGTCCTCCACCTCCTCCGCCAACCTGCGGTGCTCCTCGCGGGCCGCGTCTCCGGCCGGGGTGGGGTCGCTCATGGCAGACATCCTGCCCGTTGCCGGGGACACCCTCTCGGGGACCCCGCCCGACGCCGGGCGAGCCGATCCCCCGAGCGGGGAATACCCCGGCAGGCCTCCTGGTTGGGCTCCTTCGGAACGAAACCGTTCCGTTCCATCGAGCCGACAGGGGCAGCCATGACGACCACGGACGGCACCGTGCGTCCCCGCGTCCGGGGCGACCGGGAGCGCGAGGTCCTCGAGGCCGCTCTCGAGGTCCTCCTGGAGGACGGCTACGACCGGCTCACGATGGACGCGGTGGCCACCCGCGCCCGGGCCTCGAAGGCCACGCTCTACCGGCGCTGGACCAGCAAGGCCAGCCTCGTCGTCGACGCCCTGCGCCAGGCCAAGGGTCCCCTCGAGGTGCCCGACACCGGCTCGCTGCGCGGCGACCTGCACGCGCTCTACTGCGGGTCGGGCGGCCTCGGCGGCCCGACCGCGACCGCGACCCTGTCCAGCATCGTCACCGCGGTCGGGCACGACCCCGAGTTCGCCGCCGCCTTCCGCCGCGACGTCCTGGGCCCCAGGCTCGAGGCCTCGCACCTGGTGTGGGCTCGTGCACGTGCCCGGGGCGAGGTCCGCGACGACCTCGACCTCGAGCTCGTCGAGCCGGCTCTCGCCGCCATCGTGCTGCACCGGGCGGTGGTGCTGGGTCACGCACCCGACCCGGACACCGTCTCCCGCCTCATCGACCAGATCATCCTGCCCGCGGCGACGCCACCGCGTCCCGCTCACCGTGCACCGGAACAGAAGGAACACCCATGACCGACATCGTCGAACCGGCGACCCCGCCCGGCGGCCCCGCCACGGAACCGAGCGCCTCGACGCCGGTCGCGCACCTGGGCTGGGCCCTCGTGCTGATCTCCGTGGCCCAGCTGATGGTGGTGCTCGACGGCACCATCGTGAACATCGCCCTGCCCTACATCCAGGCCGACCTCGGCTTCAGCCAGGGCAACCTGCCCTGGGTGGTCACCGGCTACGCCCTCGCCTTCGGCGGCCTGCTGCTGCTGGGTGGGCGGCTGGGTGACCTCTACGGACGTCGCCGGGTCTTCGCCATCGGCCTGACGATCTTCGGCGTCGCCTCGCTGCTCGGTGGCCTCGCGACCAGCCCGGCGCTGCTGCTGTCCGCCCGCGGGCTCCAGGGCCTCGGTGCAGCGCTCGCCTCGCCCGCCGCACTGGCGTTGATCACGACGACGTTCCCCGCCGGACCGCAGCGCAACCGCGCCTTCGCCGTGTACGCCGCCATGTCGGGTGCCGGCGCCGCCGTCGGGCTGATCCTGGGCGGCTGGCTGACCGGACTGAGCCTCGACGTCCTCGGCGTCACCGTCGACGGGTGGCGCCTGACACTGCTGATCAACACCCCGATCGGCCTCGCGGCCGCGGCCCTCGCGCCGCGCATCCTCGCCGAGTCCGAGCGCCACACCGGCCAGCTCGACGTGCCCGGCGCCGTCACCGGCACGACCGGCCTGCTCGGCCTGGTCTACGGCCTCTCGCGCGCCGCCACCGACGGGTGGGGCGACACCTGGACGCTCGTGACGCTGCTGGGCGGCATCGCGGTCCTGGTCCTCTTCGGGGTCATCGAGTCGCGCACCGAGCGTCCGCTGCTGCCCTTCCGGGTCTTCCTGCACCGCACCCGCGCCGCGAGCTTCGTGGCGATGATGCTGCTGCCCGCGGCGATGTTCGCGATGTTCTTCTACCTCTCGCAGTACATCCAGAACGTGATGGGCTACACGCCCCTGCACGCCGGCTTCGCGTTCCTGCCGTTCTCGGGCGGGATCATCGTGGCCGCAGCGATCTCCTCCCAGCTGGTCAACCGCATCGATCCCCGGTACCTGGCCGGCACCGGCACCCTGATGGCCGCCGTCGCGCTCTTCGGCTTCTCGCGCATCCCCTCCGACACCACGGTGCCGCTCACCGACGTCACCGCCAGCTACGCCACCGACATCCTGCCGTTCATCGTGCTGATGAGCCTGGGCATGGGCGCCACCTTCGTGCCGGTCACGCTGACCGCGGTGCACCACCTGCGCACGGAGGACTCCGGCATCGGTTCGGGCGTGCTCAACACCATGCAGCAGGTCGGTGGCGCGCTGGGCCTGGCGACCCTGAGCACGGTGGCCACGCGGGTCATCACGGACCGGTCGACCGAGATCGCGGCTGCTGCCCAGCAGGCCCGGGTCCCGGTCGACGAGCTCACGCTGACCCACCAGGTCTTCACCGCCGGCTCGACCACGGCGTTCCTGGTCGGCGCCGGCATGGCCCTGGTCGGCTCGCTGGTGATCTGGCTGTTCCTCGACGTCAAGCACGAGGAGCTAGCGACCGACGGCCCCCCGGTCCACGCCGGGTGAGCTAGCCCAGGTTCGCCAGGTTGTCGGCCACGGTCCGGCTCAGCTGCAGGGCGCGGCGGGACCAGGCCGGCGAGGCGCCGGCGAGCCCGCAGGCGGGCGAGACGCCCAGGCCGCCGATGGTGGGGTCCAGGCCGAGCATGTCGAGCCAGCGCGCGACCCGCTCGGTCAGCCGGGTGTCGGCCACGGCGCTGTCGGGGCTGTCGGGGCCGCCGGGGCCGTGCGGGTCGGTGGCGGGGACGACGCCCAGCACCACCGTCTCGCCCGCTTCGAGAGCCTCGGCCAGCACGTCGTGGTCGGCGGCGGTGAGCCGATCGACGTCGACGAGCAGGCCGCGCACGCCCGCGCCGCGCAGCAACGACAGCGGCGTACCCGCGGCGCAGGAGTGCACCCACGCCTCGGCGTCCTCCGCCACGATCGCGGCGACGACCTGCTCGAGCAGCGCCGAGGCCTCCGGCGGGTGCACGGTGCGGTGCCGGCTGAAGCCCGAGGCCGTCGGCACCGCGCCGGCGAGCACCGAGGGCAGGGCGGGCTCGTCGAGCTGGACCACGAGGGAGGCGGCCGCCGGCATCCGGCGCCGTACGTCGCGGACGTGGGCGCGCACACCCTCGGCCAGTGCCTCGGCGAGGTCGCGGCGGGCCCCGTGGTCACCGAGGACGAGTGCTCCGCGCGGCTTCTCCACGGTGGCGGCCAGCGTCCACGGGCCGGTGACCTGCAGCTTGACGACCCCTGCGTACCCCTGACCCAGCTCCTCGAGGGCGTCGAGGTCCTGGGCGAGCAGGCTGCGGGTGCGGCGGTGGTCGATCCCGGGGCTCCCGGAGCCGCCGGTGAGCCGCCAGCCGGAGGGCTGGAGGTCGGCGTCGAGCCCCTCCACCACCGCCAGCGCGCGGCCGGTCATGGTGGCAGCGGGGCCGCGGCCGGGCATCTCGGGCACGTACGCGTGCTCGGCGAGCTCACCCAGCACCGTGCGCACCGCCTCGCGGTAGCCCTCGCCGCTGGTGTCGTCTCCGGGCATCGAGCCGATGCCGGTCGCGAGCACGCTCATCGATCTCCTCGGGTGGCGCTGATCGTGGCCGAGCCGACCACGCGGGTGCCGTCGTAGACCACGACCGCCTGCCCCGGCGCGATGCCGTACGCCGGCTCGAGCAGCTCGACCTCGACGCCGTCGCGCTCGGCGCCGGCGACCCGGACCCGGGCCGGGAGCTCGGAGCCGTGCGCGCGCAGCTGCACGCTGACCTCGGGACCGTCGAGCACCTCGGGCGGGGTGCCGCACCAGCGCGGCCGGACGCCGCTGAGCCGGTGCACCGCCAGCCGCTCGCGTGGGCCGACCCGCACGGTGCCGGTGACGGGCTCGATGTCGAGGACGAAGCGGGGCTTGCCGTCGGCAGCAGGGCGCCCGATCCGCAGTCCCTTGCGCTGGCCGATGGTGAAGGCGTACGTGCCCTCGTGGCGCCCGAGCTCCTCGCCGGTGGCGTCGTCGACGACGGCCCCCTCGTGGTTCGGCGCCCGCTCGCCCAGCTTCTCGCGCAACCAGCCGGCGTTGTCGCCGTCGGCGACGAAGCAGATGTCGTGGCTGTCGGGCTTGTCGGCGACGAGCAGCCCCCGCTGCGCGGCCTCGGCGCGCACGTCGGTCTTGGTGGACCCGCCGAGCGGGAACAGCGAGTGCCGCAGCTGGCGCTGGTCGAGGACCCCGAGCACGTAGGACTGGTCCTTGCCGTGGTCGAGGGCCCGGTGCATCTCGACGAGACCGTCCGCACCGGTGCGCAGCCGGGCGTAGTGCCCGGTCGCGACCGCGTCGAAGCCGAGCGCGAGCGCCTTGTCGAGCACCGCGGCGAACTTGATCTTCTCGTTGCAGCGCAGGCACGGGTTCGGGGTGCGTCCGGCGGCGTACTCGTCCATGAAGTCCTCGACGACGTCCTCGTGGAAGCGCTCCGACATGTCCCACACGTAGAACGGGATGCCGATGACGTCCGCAGCGCGCCGGGCGTCGTTGCTGTCCTCGATCGTGCAGCAGCCGCGGGCCCCCGAGCGGTACGACGCCGGGTTCCGGGACAGGGCGAGGTGGATGCCGGTGACGTCGTGACCGGCCTCGACGGCGCGGGCCGCGGCGACGGCCGAGTCGACCCCACCGGACATGGCAGCGAGGACGCGCATCAGAGCCGGACCCCCCGCGCCCGCTCGACGCAGGGCCCGATGGCCGCGACCAGCGCGTCGACGTCGGCCTCGCTGGAGGTGTGGCCCAGCGAGAAGCGCAGCGAGCTGCGCGCCGCCCGCTCACCGCGGCCCATCGCCAGCAGCACGTGGGAGGCCTGGGGCACTCCCGCCGAGCAGGCCGAGCCGGTGGAGCACTCGATGCCGCGGGTGTCGAGCAGCATCAGCAGCGAGTCGCCCTCACAGCCGGGGAAGGACAGGTGGACGTTGCCGGGCAGCCGCTCGGCCTCCCAGGTCTCGGGACCGGGGCCGTTGAGGACGGCGTCGGGCACCGCCGCGAGCACGCCGGCGACCAGGCGCTCGCGCAGCCCGGCCATCCGGGTCGCGTGCGCGGCCTGCGCCGCCACCGCCAGCTCGACCGCGGCGGCGAAGCCGGCGATCGCGGGGGTGTCGAGGGTCCCGCTGCGGATGTCGCGCTCCTGCCCGCCGCCGTGCACGAGCGGGACCACCGCGACCTCGCGTCGTACGACGAGGGCTCCGGCGCCGTGCGGGCCGCCGACCTTGTGCCCGGTCACCGTCATCGCGTCGACGCCGGAGGCGGCGAAGTCGACGGGCAGCACGCCCAGGGCCTGGACGGCGTCGGTGTGCACCGGGATGCCGTGCGGCGAGGTGACCGCGACCACGTCGGCGACGGGCTGGCGGGTGCCGACCTCGTTGTTGGCCCACATCACCGACACCAGGGCGACGCTCGTGGGGTCGCGCTCGATGCTCGCGCGCAGCGCGTCGACGTCGAGGCGCCCCTCGGCGTCGACCGGCAGGTGCTCGACCTCGGCGTCGCCCTGCTCGGCGAGCCAGTCGAGGGGGTCGAGCACGGCATGGTGCTCGACGGCGGTCGTCAGGACGCGCACCCGGCGCGGGTCCGCGGCGCGGCGCGCCCAGTAGATGCCCTTGACCGCCAGGTTGTCGGCCTCGGTGCCGCCCGAGGTGAGGACGACCTCGCCAGGGCGGCAGCCGAGGGCGTCGGCGATGGTCTCGCGCGACTCCTCGACGATGCGGCGGGCGCGACGACCGGAGGCGTGCAGCGAGCTCGGGTTGGCCGCGGCGGCCAGGTGGCGGGTCATGACGTCGAGGACCGCCGGCACCATGGGTGTCGTGGCGGCGTGGTCGAGGTAGACGGGCGTGCTCATGTGGGTGCCAGCCTACGGCGCAGGCCAGCGCCCGGACGCACCCGTCCCCGGCCCGCGCCGCACCCGCTGCGGGTTCAGCCCGACACGGCCGACGCGAGGTTGTCCAGCGACCCTTCGAGGGCGGAGCGCTCGACCAGCGGGAAGGTGATCTTCGACAGCAGCTCCTTGTCGGTGACCTTGCTCCAGTCGTAGGTCAGCGAGACGTCGCAGGAGTCCGAGCCCAGCGACTTCAGCTCCCAGGTCCACTCCCACCCCGGCGGCGGCGTGCCCGCGGGCGCGGTCTGCCAGGCGACCAGGTGGTTGGGGTCGTAGCCGGTGACGGTGTTGTCGGTCTGGTAGTCACCGCCCATGTGGTCCCCGGTCATGTTCATCCGGAACACCTGCCCGGTCGCGGTGATCCGGTCGGTCTTCTCGTCGCTGACCACGAACCCGGAGCCGTCGAGCTCGGGGTGCCGCTCGGGGTTGGTCAGGACCGAGAAGACGTCCTGGGTGGGTGCCTGGATGGTGCGGCTGACGGTGATGCTCTGATCGCTCATCCCTCCACCGTCCACCTCGTGGTCTGGTCCACCCACACCTGAGGGGGTGAGGAGCCGGCGCCACGGGTGGTCGGCCGGCTCGGTGGCACCGACGGCCTCGCGCAGCGCCGGCTGGTTCTTCTCGGGACGAGTCGTGGACAGGGGGGTTTACCCTGGGCGGATGAGTCCCGAGCCGCGCCGCCCCGGCCAGTCCAACGAGAGCTACGAGGGGCGCGCAGGCGCCCGACAGTCGGTCCAGCGGGACTTCCTCGGCACGTCGTCGGTGGCGCACGGCGGTGACCCGTCGTTCGCGGTGCGGTTGTTCCGTGCCCTGTTCGCCTGGCGGGACCGCAGGAAGCGCTGAGGCGGCGGCACCCGTCGGGGCCGTTCGTGGCTCAGCGTCGTCGCAGCTCGACCAGGATGGCGCGGTGGTCGGTGCCCTCGATCGGCACGGTCCAGACCCCGGTGGCCGCCAGTCCCGGCTGGGTCAGGACGTGGTCGATCGCCACCAGGGGCGGTAGCGGCAGGCCCTTGAAGAGGCCGTTGTCCGGCCAGGTGGGCTGCCATCCGGCGTTGGACTGCTCGACGGCGTCGCGATAGCCGTCGGAGACCAGGCGCTGCAGCGGTGCGTGGTCGAGCGTGGCGTTGAAGTCGCCGACCAGCAGGTCGACCTCCGGATCGCGGGCGGCCTCGCGCAGCACCGCGTGGTCGCTGATCCACCCGGCGGGATCGGTGGGCGCGTTGGAGTGCAGCGCCAGCAGCGTGAGTCCCTCGACCTCGACCCGCCACGACTGCAGCTCGGTGCCCAGCCGCACGGGCTGCTCCAGCGGTGTGCGGGCGAAGACCATCGTGCCGACCGTGTCGGCGAACGGCGGCTCGCCGGCGTCCGGGTGGCCGATGCGGTGCGGCATCAGCTCGTCCAGCCCGGCCCGGTCGAGGTCGGCGAGCACGGCCGCGGTCACCTCCTGCAGCACCAGCACGTCGACGTCGTCCGCCACGGCGGCGGCCACCACGGCGGCGGCGTCGCCGCGTCCCCGGAGCAGGTTGCTGCTCATCACCGTCAGCGGTTCACCGTCGGCCTCCGTCGTGGGGCCGGTGACCAGCGGCGCCAGCCACCATGCGTGCACGACCAGACCCGCCAGGGCGAGCAGCACCCCGACCCGCGCCGCCCGCCGGCGGCGTACGACGGCGAGGAGCAGCAGCAGGGCGGCTGCGTAGCCCGGCAGCGCGTACGGCGCGAAGGAGACCAGTCGCACCGCCTGTCCCTGCTCGAGCTCGGCGACCCGCAGGACGCTCAGCAGCAGGGCCGGGACCAGGGTCACGGCCAGGAGCACCCACCAGAGGACCCGTCGCGCGCTCATCTCAGAGCAGGACCAGGTCGTCGCGGTGCACGACCTCGCGCTCGTAGGCGGCGCCGAGCTCGTGCTTGAGGTCGTGGCTCGAGCGCCCGACCAGGCGGGGGATCTCCTCGGCGTCGAAGTTCACCAGCCCGCGCGCCACCGACGTGCCGTCGGGACCGGTCAGGTCCACGGGGTCGCCCGCGTGGAAGGAACCCGTGGCCCCGACCACCCCGGCGGCCAGCAGCGACGCGCGGCGGTCGACCACCGCGCGCACCGCGCCCTCGTCGAGGTGCACCGTGCCCATCGGCTCGGTGGCGTGCGCCAACCACAGCAGCCGCTTGGCGCGACGCTTGCCGGTGGCGTGGAAGAGGGTGCCGACGCGCTCACCGCCCACCGCGTCCGCGGCCCGGTCCGCGGAGGTCAGCACGACCGGGATGCCCGCACCGGTCGCGATCCGCGCCGCCTGCACCTTGGTCTCCATCCCGCCGGTGCCCAGCCCCGCCGCACCCGTGCGCCCGATCCGCACGCCGTCGAGGTCGTCGAGGCCCTGCACGTCACCGAGCAGCCGGCTCCCGGGGGTGCGCGGGTCGGCGTCGTAGAGACCGTCGACGTCGGAGAGCAGCACCAGCAGGTCGGCGTGCACCAGGTGCGCCACGAGCGCTGCGAGCCGGTCGTTGTCCCCGAACCGGATCTCGGAGGTCGCCACGGTGTCGTTCTCGTTGACGATCGGCAGCACCCCCAGCTCGAGCAGCTGGGTGAAGGTCTGCGAGGCGTTGCGGTAGTGCGCGCGGCGGGTGACGTCGTCGACGGTGAGCAGCACCTGCCCGGCGATCAGCCCGTGGCGGCGCAGCTCCTCGGTGTAGCGGTGCACGAGCAGGCCCTGGCCCACCGAGGCCGCGGCCTGCTGGGCGGCGAGCCCGGAGGGTCGTCGGCGCAGCCCGAGCGGAGCCAGTCCGGCGGCGATGGCGCCCGAGGACACCAGCACGACCTCGATCCCGCGCTCGCGGGCCGCAGCCAGCACGTCGACGAGCGCGCGGACCCGGTCGGGATCGATCCCGCCGGCCGCGGTCGTCAGCGACGACGAGCCCACCTTGACCACGACCCGTCGGGCCCCGGTGACCTCCGGGCGCAGGCTCACGTCTCTAGTCCTGGTCGCGGCCGGGGTCGGACTCGGCCCAGTCCGGGTCGTTCCTGCTGCCGATCTCGTACGACGTCGGGCCGCTCGCGCCGCCGCGCTTGGGGGTGTCGAGACGACGCGCCACGTCGGCGCGGGTCTCGGCCTCGGCGCGGTCGGGCATGGCCTCGTCGATGTCGCGACGACGGCGGGCCGCCGGGCGGGAGTCGTCGAAGCGCTGGTCCTCGCCACGGCGACCGAGCATCTCGGCACCGGTCTCGATGCCGGGCTCGAAGTCGAAGACCACCGCGTTGTCGGGGTGGCCGATGAGCACGGGGTCGCCCGCCTGGGCGCCGAGCGCGACCAGCTGCTCCTCGATGCCCAGCCGGCTGAAGCGGTCGGCGAGGAAGCCCACGGCCTCCTCGTTGCTGAAGTCGGTCTGGCGCACCCAGCGCTCCGGCTTGGTGCCGCGCACCCGCCAGCCGTCCTCGGTCCGGGTGATGGTGAAGTCGTCGCCGCCGTCGGCGCTGGGCGGGCGGATCACGATGCGCTGGGGCTCGACGACGGTGCGCTCCGCGCGGGCCGCGGCCACGATCTCGCCCATGGCGAAGCCGAGCTCCTTGAGGCCCTCCCCCGAGGCCGCTGAGATCGGGAACACCTTGAGCCCGCGGGCCCGCAGGTCCTCGATGGTGATGTCGGAGAGGTCGCGCCCGTCGGGCACGTCGATCTTGTTCAGGGCCACCAGGCGGGGTCGGTCCTCGAGCCCGCCGTAGCGCGCCAGCTCGTTCTCGATGACGTCCAGGTCGTCGACGGGGTTGCGGCCCGGCTCGATCGAGGCGGTGTCGATGACGTGGACCAGGGCGGCGCAGCGCTCGATGTGGCGCAGGAAGTCGTGGCCCAGGCCGCGTCCCTCGCTGGCCCCCTCGATGAGGCCGGGCACGTCGGCGACGGTGAACGTCAGGTCGCCGGCGGTGACCACGCCGAGGTTGGGCACCAGTGTGGTGAAGGGGTAGTCGGCGATCTTGGGCCGGGCCCGCGAGATCGCGGCGATCAGGCTGGACTTGCCGGCGCTGGGGAAGCCGACCAGGCCGATGTCGGCGACCACCTTGAGCTCGAGCACGATCTCGAGCTCGTCGCCGGGCTCGCCGAGCAGGGCGAAGCCGGGCGCCTTGCGCTTGGCCGAGGCCAGCGCCGCGTTGCCGAGGCCGCCGCGACCGCCCTGGGCGATCACCAGCTCGGTGCCGGGCCCGACCATGTCGGCGATCACGTTGCCCTGCGGGTCGCTGACGACGGTGCCCTCGGGGACGGGCAGCACGAGGTCGCTGCCGTGCCCGCCGTTGCGGTGCGAGCCGGCGCCGTGCCCGCCGGACTCGGCACGGCGCTTGGGGCTGTGGTGGTAGTCCAGCAGCGTGGTGACGTCGCTGTCGACGCGCAGGATCACCGACCCGCCGAGACCACCGTTGCCGCCGTCGGGGCCGCCCAGCGGCTTGAACTTCTCGCGGTGCACCCCGGCGACGCCGTTGCCGCCGCGTCCGGCGCTGACGTGCAGCGACACTCGGTCCACGAAGGTGGGGACGGCCATGGTGGTGCTCCTCGGGGTCGTTCTACTACAGAAATGCCGAAGGGCGCCCCGGGTCGGGGCGCCCTCCTGAACAGCTGCCGGTCAGGACCGGCGCACACGTGGTGTCAGGTCACTCGCCCGGGACGATGTTGACGACCCGACGACCGCGACGGGTGCCGAACTCGACCGCACCGGCCGCGAGCGCGAACAGCGTGTCGTCGTTGCCGCGACCGACGTTCGAACCCGGGTGGAAGTGGGTGCCACGCTGGCGCACGATGATCTCGCCGGCGTTGACGAGCTGGCCGCCGAAGCGCTTGACGCCGAGGCGCTGGGAGTTGGAGTCGCGGCCGTTCTTGGTGGACGCCGCGCCCTTCTTGTGTGCCATGTCGAGTTCCTTAGTCCTGGATGCGTTCGGAGGAGGCCTGGAGCCAGAGGCTCAGAGCGAGATGTCGGTGACCTTGACCTGGGTGTACCGCTGGCGGTGACCCTGGCGCTTCTTGTAACCGGTCTTGTTCTTGTACTTCTGGATGATGATCTTGGGGCCCTTGAGAGCGCCGAGGACCTCGACGGTCACGGCCGCCTTGTCCAGGCCGCTGGCCGTGACCTTCTCACCGTCGACTGCCATCAGGACGGGAAGGGTCAGAGTCTCGCCGACGCCCGTCGTGACCTTGTCGATCTGGATGACGTCGCCCACGGCAACCTTCTGCTGAGTGGCGCCTGCGCGCACGATCGCGTACACCGCGGTCTCCTTCGTCGAACATCTGGATGTGTCTTGGGTCTGGGGCTGCCCGCCCACGGTCGGGCCACCTCCGGGGAGGTGCCTCTTCAGTGGGGGTGCCACACAGAGACAGCACGCGTGAACGCACCGAGGGGCAATACTACGGACGGGGCCGGACAGGCGCAAAACGCCAGCCCGGACCCCGCCCGATCGTGCATGTGCGTCAGCGCTTGCGCGTGCGGGTGACGACCTTGGGAGCCGTCGTCGCGGGCGCTGCAGCCGCCTCCGGAGCCGGTACGACGTCGGGCGCCGTCATGACGACCGGCTCACCGGCCGTCGTGGGCTGCCCTGCGGGTCGCGTGGCGGCCCGACGACGGGTCCGGGTCACGACCCGGGTGCCGGGGGCTCCTGCTGCGTCCTGCCCACTGTCCTGCTCGGCCGGCGCAGCAGGCTGCTGAGCCGGCTCAGCCGACCCCGACGACCCCGTGGGCTGCGAGTCGGCTCCTTTGTGCGCCTCGTCCGGCACCGGAACCGTCTCCGGCTCGGCGACCGGCTGGACCTCGTCGGCCTGAACCTTCTCGGTCTGGGCCTTCTCGTTCTGGGCCTTCTCGTTCTGGGGCGCACGGCGCGAGCGGGTCCGCGTGGACTTCTGCGGCTGCTCCGGCTCGGCCGGCTGGTCCTGCCCGGTCGGCTGGTCCTGCTCGGCCGCCTTCTGCTGCTCGGCCGGCGCGGAGGCGGCGTCCTGCTCGGCGTTCTCGTGGCGTGCCATGGCCGCGACGTCCTTCGGCGAGGGCGCCTTCGTGGCGGAGGTGTCGTCGGACGACCCGCCCTTGCCGCCACCCCTGCCGCCGCGACCGCCGTCGTTGCCGGCGTCGCTGTCGTTGCCGCCGCCCTTGCCCCCACGGGAGCGTCGGCTGCTGCTGCCGCTGTTGCCGCCGCCGCTGCTGTTCCCACCACCGCCGCCGCCGCGGCGACCGTCGTCGTCGTGCTTGGGCTCGACCGGGTGGTCGAGGGTGAGGATGCCGCGACCGGAGCAGTGCTCGCAGGGCTCGCTGAACGCCTCGAGCAGTCCGGTGCCGATGCGCTTGCGCGTCATCTGGATCAGGCCGAGCGAGGTCACCTCCGCGACCTGGTGACGGGTCCGGTCCCGGCCGAGGCACTCGACCATGCGGCGCAGCACCAGGTCGCGGTTCGACTCGAGCACCATGTCGATGAAGTCGACGACGATGATCCCGCCGATGTCGCGCAGCCGCAGCTGGCGCACGACCTCCTCGGCCGCCTCCAGGTTGTTCTTGGTGACGGTCTCCTCGAGGTTGCCGCCCGAGCCGGTGAACTTCCCGGTGTTGACGTCGACGACCGTCATCGCCTCGGTGCGGTCGATGACCAGCGAGCCGCCCGAGGGCAGGAAGACCTTGCGGTCCAGGCCCTTGGCGATCTGCTCGTCGATGCGGTGCGCGGCGAAGGCGTCCTTGCCGGCCTGCTTGCCCTCGGTGGCCGGCTCGAAGCGCTCGAGGCGCTCCTGGAGGTCCGGGGCGACGTGGCTGACGTAGTCGCTCACGGTCTCCCAGGCCTCGTCGCCGTCGATGACGAGCTTGGCGAAGTCCTCGGTGAAGAGGTCCCGGACGACCTTGAGGGTCAGGTCGGGCTCACCGTAGAGCAGCTGCGGCCCGTTGCCCTTGGCCTTCTTCTCGATGTCGTCCCAGCGGGCCTTGAGCCGCTCGACGTCGCGGGTCAGCTCCTCCTCGCTGGCGCCCTCGGCGGCCGTGCGCACGATCACGCCGGCGGAGTCCGGGACGATCTCCTTGAGCAGTGCCTTGAGTCGCGCCCGCTCGGTGTCGGGCAGCTTGCGCGAGATGCCGCTGCTGGTGCCGTCGGGCACGTAGACGAGGAACCGGCCGGCCAGGCTGACCTGGCTGGTGAGCCGGGCGCCCTTGTGGCCCATCGGGTCCTTGGTGACCTGCACCAGCACCGACTGGCCGGAGGAGAGGACCGACTCCATCTTGCGGGGCTGGCCCTCCTTGTGGCCCAGCGCGGCCCAGTTGACCTCGCCGGCGTACAGGACCGCGTTGCGACCCTTGCCGATGTCGATGAAGGCCGCCTCCATGGAGGGCAGCACGTTCTGCACACGGCCCAGGTAGACGTTGCCGATGAGCGAGGTCTGCGACTCGCGAGCCACGTAGTGCTCGACGAGCACCTTGTCCTCGAGGACGCCGATCTGGGTCAGGTCCTCGCGCTGGCGGATGACCATGACGCGGTCGACCGCCTCGCGACGGGCCAGGAACTCGGCCTCGCTGGCGATCGGCGCGCGCCGACGACCGGCCTCGCGGCCCTCGCGACGACGCTGCTTCTTCGCCTCGAGCCGGGTGGAGCCGGACAGTGCGGTGATCTGGTCCTCGCCGGTGCGCGAGCTGCGCACCCGGGTGACGGTGTTGCTCGGGTCGTCCCCGCCGTCGCCGCCGTCCTCACCCGAGCGGCGACGACGCCGACGGCGCCGCGAGCTGGTGCTGCCACCGTTCTCGTCGCCGTCCTGCTCGTCGTCGCCGGGTCCGTTGCCGGGGCCGTTGTCGTTCTCGGCCTTCTCCTTGGCCGCCGACGAACCGCCCCGGTTGCCGTCGCGGCCGCCACCCTGGCGACCCCCGCCACCGTTGCCGCCGCCGTTGCCGCCGCTGTTGCCGCCGCCGTTGGGGGTGCCGCTCTCGGAGGCGTCCGCAGTGTCGGTGGAGCCCGAGGAGTCGTCGGAGTCCTGCTGGCCGCCATCGCCGCCATCGCCGGACTTGCGGCGGCGTCGACCGCCGCGCCGGCGCCGGCGCCGGCCCGTGCCCGAGCCCTGCCCACCGGTCTCGTCGTCGTCGTTCTCGTCGTCGTCGTCGCTGTCGTCGTCCTGGTCGACGCTGCTGTCGCGGTTCCGGTCGTCGTTGCGGGTCTTCGCGGCCGGCTTCTCCGCGGCCTTCTCCGGGGCCTTCTCCGCGGCCTGCTCGTCGGCCTGCTCACCGGACTGCGTGGCCGCAGCGGCCTTGGCCGCCGCCGTCCCTCGGGTGCGCCGCGTCGTGGTCGTCGTGGTGGTGCGCGCGGGCGTGCTGCTCTCCTGGACCGCGGGCGCCGCCTCGTCGGCCTCGTCCTCGTCCTCGGCGGGCACGACGGGCTCGGCGACCTTGGCGGGCGCGACCTTCTTGGCGGTGCGCTTGCGGGTCGTGGTCGTCACGGCGGGCGCCTGGAACAGCGGCGCCACACCGGCGCCGGCCTCGACCACGGGCTCGGTGGTGGGCTCGGTGGTGGGCTCGGTCCGGGCCTCGGGGGCCACGGTCGCGGGCACCGGGGTCTCCTCCGCGGCGGCGGCCGTCTTCTTCGCGGGGCTCTTGCGCGCCGCCCGGGTCGTGGTGGTGGTGCGCGTGCTGGTCGGCGCCTCGGCGGCGGCCGCGTCGACACCCTGGTCCTCGGCGGGCTTGGCGGCAGCCTTCTTGGCCGGCGCCTTCTTGGCAGCGGCCTTCTTGGCCGGGGCCTTCTTGGCAGCGGCCTTCTTCGCCGGCGCGGCCTCGACCTCGCCGAGGTCGAGCTGGGCCTCGCCCGGCTCGTCGGTCGGGGTGGCGGCCTTGGCGGTCGATTTCTTGGTCGCCGACTTCTTGGCCGGCGCCTTGGCGGTGCTCTTGCGGGTGCGGGTCGTGGTGGTGACCTTTGGCGCCGCAGTCTCCTGCGCGGCCGCACCGCTCTCAGCGGTGGGAACCTCGGAGGTGGTCGGCTCCTGGCCGACCTGGTTCTCGTCGGGCATGTGGTGCTCCTCTGCCCGGCACGCCAGCGGGTGCCGGACGGTCAGACGCCGGCTCCCGCGGTGCGGGGCGACGCAAAGCCTTCGGTGGCGACGACACCCTCCGCGTGTGTGCGTCACCACGTCCCCCGCCGTCACCTGCCGCGGTCGCCGGGCTGGCCTCCGGATGGAGGTGGAAGGCTCGCTGTCACCGGGCCTGCCTGCCGCGTCGCGGTCTGGCGACGACCGGTTCCCTGGTGTGCCGCCCTCCAGCTGGGAGGAACGGCGAGAACGTCGTCGGGTCGACGACCACAGCTGTGCCCTCGGGGCAGGCGCTGGAGTGCGCCCTCGTCGGGTACGACCGCAGGTCGGGGACCGTGGCGAGTATCGCACACCGGGCCCCCAAGTCCCGTCATGTCACGTCAGGACAGCGGGTCGCCGACGCTCCCGTCCTGCTCGAGGGGGCCCTGCGCCAGCCGGGTCAGCAGCGGCGCGCGACCCGAATCGAGGCCGGTGAGGGCGGCGAGGCCGCGCAGCACGTCGTCGGGTCGCACCGAGGGCACGCCGTGGCGCAGCACCAGGTCGAGCGAGGCGCCGTCCTCGCGGGGCTCGGTGCCCAGCGAGACCACCGGCGCGCGGCAGTCGAACTCGCGCAGCCCCTTCTTCATCATCCGCTCCACCAGCACCTCGTCGGTGGCCAGGAACGTGGTCACCGCCGCGGCGGCCTCCTCGGGCATCGCCTCGATGTCGAGGCGCCAGTGGCTGGCCTCGAGCCGGTCGCTCAGCGAGCCGCCGGGCGACTCGACGACCTCGAGCACGTCGAGCCCGTCGGGCAGCGCGGCGGCGAGCTCACCATGGATGTCGGCGGGGTCGACCACCTGGGCCAGGCCGATCTCGAGGTACTCCGCCTCGCTGGCGGACCCGGTCGGCGCGGCACCGGCGTACGAGATGCGGGGGTGCGGGTTGAACCCGGAGGAGTAGGCCATCGGCAGCCGGGCCCGGAAGACCGCGCGCTCGAAGGCCCGGGAGAAGTCGCGGTGGCTGGTGAAGCGCAGCCGCCCGCGCTTGGCGTAGCGGATGCGGAGCCGTTGGACGGGAGGGGCCTGCTGCTCGGGCTGTTCACGCACGCACCACAGCGTAGGCGAGGTCACCGGGGTCGGCCCGCATCGCCGGCGAGGGGTAGACGGTGCCGACGCGCTGGCCCTCGAGCCAGTCGGTGAGCCGGGCGGCCTCGCTGCCCAGCGCGGCCCGTCCCTCGGCGCCGACGTCCTCGATCAGCCGCACCTCGACCGCACCGTCCTCGTCCTGCACCCAGCAGCCCACGACCCGGCCGGCCCACCAGGCGGTGGTGCCGGCGTTGCCGTTGCGGTCGAACAGCACCGGTTGGTGCTCGCCGAGGTAGAACGCCCGCTGCTTCCAGCCCATGACCGTGGGGTCGAGCACCGGCAGCAGCGCCGCCCACGGCGCCACCGACGGCTCGGGCTCGAGGTCGTCGGGCAGCAGGTACGCCGCCTCCGCGGCGTCGGTGCCGACCTCGACCGCGCCGACCTCGGCCAGCGCGGCCCGCACGGCGCCCTTGGTGGCGCCGAGCCACCAGACCAGGTCGCTCTCGGTGCCGGGGCCGAAGCGGTGCAACCAGCGGCGTACGAGCTCGGCGTAGCCCGCGGGGGCGTCGAGCGGGGTCGGCGGCCCTCCCAGCCACTCCTGCGCCAGCCGCCAGCGCGGCCGCGACTGGCGCCAGTGCAGGAGGTTGGGCCCGCGCACGATCTCGGCTGCGGCGCCCAGCTGGCCCAGGACCCGGCCGGCCGCCCAGACCGTGCCGCCGTTGATCCGGACCTCCAGGCCCGGCACCCGGGCGCGGACCTCCAGGCTGGTCAGGCCGCCGGGTTCGGCGGCCAGCGCGGCCCGGACCTCGTCCTGCCGCGCCCGCAGCCACTCCTCCCCGTCGGCCGCCACCCCCGCGGCCCGGACGTCCTTGAGGAGCCGGGCGCGCTCGGCCGCGGCGGTGCGCGCCGCGGCGCTCCCCCAGGCCGCGGGCAGCAGGTCGCGTGGGAAGACGAACATGGTGCGCCGCATCGCGAGCTGGCGCACCAGGCTGCGGTCGTCGTACAGCGCTCGGTCGACGTCGGCGACGCGCAACCCGTCCACCCGCGCCTGCAGGGAGAGGTGGACGGTGGCCGGCTCGGTCGCGTGCAGCACGACCACGGCGCGGGTGGCGCTCGCCGGGTCCGGCGCCCTGTGGCTGGGGGCGAGGGCGTGCCGGCGGGCCAGCCGGTCGCGCCGCTCGTGGTCGCTCACGTGTCGCACGCCCCCATGGTGGCGCGGCGCACCGACACCCGTCACGGAGGGTGAGGGGCGAGGTGGGAGCATCCACGGGTGTCGCGTCGTGGTGGTCCGCTCTTCCTGCTCGGCCTCGTGCTGCTCTCCTTCAACCTGCGCCCGGCCGCGGTCAGCGTGGGTCCGGTGCTGGCCGAGGTCCGCGAGGGGTTGTCGATGTCGGCGACCGAGGCGTCCCTGCTGACCACGCTCCCGGTCCTCGCCTTCGCCGTCTTCGGCGCGCTCGCCTCGGCCGCCGCCGCGCGCGGCGGCCTGCACCGGGTCACCCTGGTCGCGCTGCTCGCGGTCGTCGTGGGTCTCGCCGGTCGTGCCGTCACCGGCTCCGACATAGCCTTCCTGGCGCTGTCGCTGCTGGCCGTGGCAGGCATGGCGATGGCCAACGTGCTGATGCCCTCGCTGGTCAAGCGGCACGCGCCCGAGCGGATCGGTGCGGTGACCGCGATCTACTCCACCGCCCTGGCCATCGGGCTCACCTCGGCGCTGCTGCTCACGGTCCCGCTGTCCACGGCCCTCGGCGGGTGGCGCGGCGGGCTGGGCGCCTGGGCGGTGCTGGCCGGCGTGGCGGTGCTGCCGTGGATCCTGCTGGCCCGCCACGACCGCGTGACCCCGACGCCCGGGGGCCCGATCACCGTCGGACAGGTCGCCCGGACGCCCCTGGGCCTGGCGATGGCGGCGTTCTTCGGCGTCCAGTCGATCCATGCCTACGTGATGTTCGGGTGGTTCGCCCAGCTGTGGCGCGACGCCGGCTACTCCCCCACCGCCGCGGGCGCGCTGGTCGGGCTGATCGCCGGTGTCAGCATCCCGCTGTCGTGGCTGCTGCCCCCGCTCCTGGCCCGGTCGTCGCACCAGCGCCGGATCCTGGTGGCGGTCATCTCCTGCTACCCCGTCGCGTACGTCGGGCTGCTGGTGGCTCCCGCCGCCGGCGCGGTGCTGTGGGCCCTGCTGGCCGGGGTGGGCGCCTGCACGTTCCCGCTGATCCTGACCCTGATCGGGCTGCGCGCCCGCACCCCTGAGGGCACGGCCGCCCTGTCGGCCTTCACCCAGTCCGCCGGCTACCTGCTGGCCGCTTCCGGTCCCTTCGTGGTCGGGCTGCTCTACGATGCGACCGGCGAGTGGACGGTGCCGCTGGCGCTGCTGCTGGCCCTGGTGGTCCCCATGCTGGCCCTGGCCTCGTGGTTGGCCCGACCCCACTTCCTCGAGGACCAGCTCGGGGGCAGCACTCCACGAAGGAGCACCCGCCCGTGAGCAACCCGCCGCCCGAGGACCCCTACCACCCGCAGCCGCCGCCCCCGCCCCAGAACCCGTACGGGCAGGCGTTCCCCGGCGCCGGGGACCCGCGCCAGGAGGGACCGCCGTCCAAGGCGATGGCGGTCGCCTCGCTGGTGCTCTCGTTCCTGTTCTGCGTGCCCTTCGTGGCAGCCATCGCCTCGATCGTGCTCGGGGTCATCGTGCTGGGGCGCAGCAGGAACGGCCGCGACCACGGCCGGGGTCTGGCCATCGCCGGCATCGTCATCAGCACCCTGGTGCTGCTGGCCACGATCGCCGTGGTCGTGCTCATCGTGGTGTTCGCCTCCCAGGTCCAGTCGGTCGACGACCTGGAGGAGGGCCAGTGCGTGAACTTCTCCGGAGTCGACGACAGCAGCA